>NZ_JAKRGC010000210.1 GCF_022347745.1 Streptomyces sp. OfavH-34-F | reverse complement strand
GTCCAGCGGGCCGGAGACGGTCGCGGCGATCACCCCGCCGTCCGCCAGGGCCGTGCGCGTCCCCTCCGGGACACGCGCCGCGTCCAGGTCCAGCGAGGCGTCCGCGTGCCGCCACAGCAGCCCCGTCCGCCCGCCCGGCTCCGGCAGGCCGCGGCGGTGCACCAGGACGAGCGGCCGGCGCGGCCCGGACTCGGTGAGCGTCAGCGTCACCTCGTTCGCCGGGTCGCCGAGCGCGGCCGTGAACTCCGCGCCGAGGTCGCTCGCCACCAGCGTGCTGCGGAAGGCGAAGGTGTCCGGCGACGCGTGCTCGCTGCGCCGCAGGACCAGCCGGTCGGTGACCTCGTGGTGCGGGTTGACGACGGCGGTGCCGGTCGCGGTGTGCGGCCCGGCGGACAGCCGGACGGCGACCGGGCCGCGCAGCAGGGCGAGCCCCTCCGCGTCGAAGGCGGCGTCCACCCCGACGACGCAGGTCGCCCGGGCGGTGATGTCCCGCTCGCCGGTGATCTCCAGGGTCTTGGCGTGGGTCGCGCGGACGTTCTCATGGCCCCTGGCCTGGATCTTCATTGCCTTCTCCAGGCCGTAGACGTGGTCCGACCGGCCATCGTAATCCGCGTTCCGCGCGCGGAGCCGGGTGGCGCGGGGCCAGTAGACTTCCGGGCATGTTCGAACACCTCCGCCACAAGCCGGGCTCGCCTCTGCTGCGCCCCCGTGAGCTCGTCATCGCGTGCTCGGCCTTCCGCAGCCGGGTGAATCTGTCGAGCGTGGTGCGCACGGCGGGGTGCTGCGGAGTCGAGCGGATCATCGCCTGCGGCAACGCGAAGCTCGACCCGAAGATCGCGCGGGACGGCGCCGAGCACGTCGAGATCGAGGTGCGCAGGAGCCTTCCCCCGGTGCTGAAGAAGATGCGCGAGGAGGGGTACACCGTCATCGCGCTCGAACAGGCCACGAACTCCAAGAGCCTGCACGAGATCAGCTTCCCCCGTAAGTCGGTCATCGTCCTCGGCAACGAGCGGACCGGCCTCAAGGAGGACGAGCTGGCCTGCGTCGACGAGTGCGTGGAGATCCCGGTCTGGGGCTCCCCGCACAGCTACAACGTGGCCACGGCCGGCGCCATGGCCATGTACGAGTACTGCCGCCAGTTCCCGACGGGCTGACCGCGCCCTTCCCCCGCCGCCGCCCGGTTACTCCTCCGGGCCGGCGGTGACCGCCGTCAGGGTCGCGATGACCTCGGTGCTGGCCGCGTCCAGCCTGCGCGCCCAGGACGAGGAGACGGCGTCCGCGTCCTGCGCCCCGGTGAGCCGGAAGTCCGTGATCCGCCACCCGGAGGCCGCCACCTTCGCGGTGAGCACCTCCTCGACGTACGCGTGCGTCAGCTCCGGCAGCCCCTGGATGTCACGCGGCACCGGCTCGCGCCAGATGCTGGTGCCCACCGTCGCGGTGAGCGGCGCGCCCGGCTTGGCGACGGTCCGCAGCCCGGTCCAGATGTCCTCGTCGCCGCGCACCAGACCGTGCAGCAGCTTCCCCCACGGCATCAGGACCAGCAGCTCGTCGGCGGCCCCGGCCAGCTCCTCGGGGGCGCTCTCGATCGAGGAGTTGACCAGCAGCAGATTGGGCACGCCGCCCTTGGCGGGCTTGCGGCGGCTGCGGATGCTCGTCTGCGTCATCCGCTGCCAGGCCGGGTCCACCCCGACGACCAGCCAGTCCGGGTTCTCCTTGGCGATGCGGTAGGAAGCCCTGGCGTCGCCCGTGCCGACGTCGACGACGACACGGGAACTCTCCTGGGCCAGCTTCAGGAACTCACCGTCAGCGGCCTTCTCGAGTTTCTTGCCTCGTACGATCTGCATCAGGGCCAGTGCTTTCTTCCGATGGCTCGCGCGAGTCCCGGCGACGAGCCGTTTGCCTCGCACGGGCCGGGGGTACGGTGATCAGCCCACGCGATGTCCACGGTGCATGGTCTCGCATCCCCGAGCGCTTTGACCAACCGGCTCCGCCCCCCCGGGCATCCCGACGGGAAGGTGTGCTTCCGCTCATGAGGATCGGCATCATCGGCGCCGGGCGCATGGGCGCGTGGCACGCCCGGAACCTCGCCGGCTTCGCCGACGGCCACACCCTGCTGATCCACGACGCCCGGTACGAGGCGGCGGAGAGCCTGGCCAAGGACGTGGAGGGCACGGCGCGGCACTGCGCGGACGAGCTGCTCGAAGCGGTGGACGCCGTGGTCGTGGCGGTCCCCGCCGCCGTGCGCACCGAAGCCTTCCCGCGCGCCGTGGAGGCCGGGTTGCCCGTCTTCTGCGAGAAGCCGCTCGCCCACACCGCCGGGGCGGCGCGCGAGCTGGCCGCGGTGGCGGCGGCCGCCGGCAACGACCGGGTGCAGGTCGGCTTCCAGCGCCGCTGCGACCCCGACTACCTCGCGGTACGGGACCGGCTCGGGCGGGGCGACCTGGGCCGGCTGCTCATGATCCGCTGCACCGCCTTCGACCACGCGCCGCCACCGGCGGGGTACGAGACCTCGTCCGGCGACATCTTCGCCGACTGCCTGATCCACGACATCGACGCGGTCCACTGGCTCACCGGGCAGCGGACGGTCTGCGTCCGGGCCGACGAGGCGCGGATCGGCGAGCAGCCGCCCGGCGACGGGGTCGCCGTCGCCACCGCGCTCCTCACCCTCGCCGACGGCACCCGCGCCGTGCTCACGGCCTCCCGGTTCAACCCGTACGGCTACGACCACCGGGCCGAACTCCTCGGCACCCGCGACTCGCTGACCATCGGCCTCGACGAGCGGACCCCGCTGCGCTCCCCGTTCACCTCGGGAACCGGCACCCCCGCGCACCCCGCCTACACCGGCTTCACCGACCGTTTCGCACGGGCGTACGAGGAGGAGATGCGGGCCTTCCTCCGCATGGCCCGGGGCGAGGCGCCCAGCGTCTGCCCGCCCGGGGAGGCGGTCCTCGCCCAGGAGGTGGCCGACGCCGCCGCCGGGTCCGCCGCCACCGGCGCCCTGGTGACCCTGCCGGGCCCACCCGGGGCCTGACGGAGGCCCCCGGCACACAGAAAACCGCCCCCGATCCGTTCGCACGGTTCGGGGGCGGTTCCGCTGGCGGTAGCGGAGGGATTTGAACCCTCGGTGAGTTTCCCCACACTCGCTTTCGAGGCGAGCTCCTTCGGCCGCTCGGACACGCTACCGAGAGAGAGCTTAGACCATGTTGGCCGTACGCCGAAATCCGATTCCGGAGGGTCGGCGGCGGCCCGCAGGGGAGGCGTCAGCGGTCGCGGAAGAAGGCCGTCAGACGGGCCGCGCAGGCGGCCTCCAGCACGCCGTGGACGACCTCGGGGCGGTGGTTGAGGCGCCGGTCGCGCACGACGTCCCAGAGCGAACCGGCGGCCCCGGCCTTCTCGTCGCGGGCGCCGTAGACCACCCGGCCCACCCGGGCCTGCACCAGGGCGCCCGCGCACATCGTGCAGGGCTCCAGGGTGACGACCAGGGTGCAGCCGGAGAGCCGCCACTCCCCGAGCGCGGCGGCGGCCCGGCGCAGCGCCAGGACCTCGGCGTGCGCGGTCGGGTCGCCGGTCGCCTCGCGTTCGTTGCGGCCGGTGGCCAGCTGCGCCCCGTCCGGGCCGAGGACGACGGCGCCGACCGGGACGTCACCGGTCGCCGCCGCACGGTCGGCCTCGGCCAGGGCGCGGCGCATCGGCTCCTGCCACGGATCCCGTACGGGGTCGGGGTGCGCGGGTGGGTGCGGAGGGGGTGCTTCGGTCACCCGCGGACCCTAGCGGACGGTCTCCAGGACCTCGGCCGCCCCCAGCGCGTCCGCGATCTCCGCCAGGGCGTCCGTCCGCAGCATCAGCAGTTCGGCCTCGGGCAGGCCGAGGTCGGACAGCACCCCGGTGTCCCCGATCGGTCCGGCCGGGACGACGGCCGCGGCGGGCTCGTCGTCCTCGTCGTCGTTGTCGGTGGTCTGCGGCTCGCCGTCCTCCGTACCGTCGAGGCCGACGAGTTCCTCCAGGGCTGCGATCGTGTCCTCGGCCCCTGGTTCGCGGCCGAGCAGCTCATCGGTGAGCAGGATCTCCCCGTACGAGGAGCGGGCGGCGGCGGAGGCGTCCGAGACGTAGATCCGCGGGTCCTCCTCACCGTCCACCCGGACGACGCCGAACCAGGCGTCCTCCTGCTCGATGAACACGAGCACCGTGTCCTCGTCAACCGAGGCGTCACGGGCCAGATCCGTCAGGTCGGACAGGGTCTCCACATCGTCGAGCTCCGTGTCGCTCGCTTCCCACCCGTCTTCGGTGCGCGCGAGCAGTGCGGCGAAGTACACCGTGACTCTCCCACTGGTCTCGGGGCCAAGGGCCGGTCCGGGCGGGGAGGCAGCCGGTGCTCCGGCTGTCCCGTGTCCCGCCCATTCGGAATCGTGGCAGAAACGAGCGCTTCGCGGCAGCAGTTCGGCCGTTGAGTCGGCCATCAGTTCTCTCCGCCACCGTCACCAGGGGGTTTTCCGCAGGCCGGAGGGCTACCAGCGGAACGTGCGCATCCGCATCGCCTGGCGCATTCGGGCGGCTTTGACCCGCCGGGGCTGCACCCGGTCGCGCAGGGCCTTGGCCTCGTGGAGCTCCCGGAGGAACTGGGCGCGCCGGCGCCGGCGCTGGGCGTCGCTCTCGGAGGCGTCGCCGTCCGGTGCGCCGGGGCCGGGCGTGTCGGCGGCGGCCCGCGCACCCCGGCGGTCGCGCGCGGCGCCGCGGTTCTCGGCGCTCTGTGCCCCGTCGGTCATCGGCTCATCACCCCCAAGGGCCGGCTGCGTCGCCGGGTCCGTATGCCACCACCTTCCCCCCGAACGTGCGGATGATGCCAGCGCACGGGTGCGGGAGGAGCGGTTTACGCTGGCAGTCATGCGGATTCATGTCGTCGACCACCCGCTGGTCGCGCACAAACTCACCACCCTGCGCGACAAGCGCACCGACTCCCCGACCTTCCGGCGCCTCGCCGACGAGCTGGTGACCCTGCTCGCGTACGAGGCGACCCGCGATGTGCGCACCGAACAGGTCGACATCGAGACCCCGGTGACACCCACCACCGGCGTGAAGCTGTCGTACCCCCGCCCTCTGGTCGTGCCGATCCTGCGGGCCGGCCTGGGCATGCTCGACGGCATGGTCCGGCTGCTGCCGACCGCCGAGGTGGGCTTCCTGGGCATGATCCGCGACGAGGAGACGCTCAAGGCGTCCACGTACGCGAGCCGGATGCCCGACGACCTCTCCGGCCGCCAGGTCTACGTCCTGGACCCGATGCTGGCGACCGGCGGCACGCTCGTCGCGGCCATCCAGGAGCTGATCAGGCGCGGCGCGGACGACGTCACCGCCGTGGTGCTCCTCGCCGCGCCTGAGGGCGTCGAGGTGATGGAGCGGGAGCTGGCCGGGACGCCGGTGACCGTGGTCACCGCGTCGGTGGACGAGCGGCTCAACGAGAACGGCTACATCGTGCCGGGCCTCGGCGACGCGGGCGACCGCATGTACGGCACCGTCGACTAGGGCGCCGGGGCGCCCGCCGGGTGCCGTCCTCTCAGCAGGAGGACGGCGCCGGGGCGGGCGCGGTCAGCGCGGCCAGCGCGGAGGCGGCCGCCTGCGGCTTGCTGAGCGCGGTGAACTTCTTGCCGATGATCAGATCGACCTCCGCGTTCTTGCGGGCGTCGGTCTTGGTCGTGGCGCCCGGCAGCTGGGCGCCGAGCACGGGGAACGAGCCGTTGACGGCGGCCGGGGCGCCGAGCAGCACGCCGGTGCCCGGGACCTTCTTGTCGTAGGCGGCGTCGGCGTTCCCCACCTTGCCGATCTTGAACCCGCGCTTCTTCAGCTCGTCGGCGGCCGCCTTGGCGAGTCCGCCGCGGGTGGTCGCGTTGTAGACGTTGACCGTGATCTTCCCGGGCTTCGGCAGCACCCGGGCGGGCGCGGAGGGCTTCGGCGACGGGCAGCGCTCGGTGCGGTCGGCAGCGCTGGCGGTCTTGTCGCCGCCAGTGAAGACGTCGATGAGCTGCAGCGTGCCCCAGCCGGCCAGCCCGAGGGCGACCACGGAGGCGATGGCCGAGAGGATCACTTTGCGGCGGCGGCGCGGGCGGGCCATCCGGGGGTACTTGTCACCCGTGATGCGGTACTTTCCGCCCATGCCGGGGGGAGTGAGCATGCTCATGGGCGCAGCGTAGTGCGAGCCGGTGATGATGCCTACAAAATGATCAATGGCTCGCACCCGTCCGGGTGGGAAAACACCCGAACGAACCCGGTTCCGGACCCGCTCGGGCCGCCGGCCCCGGACCCCGCGTCAGCCGAGTTCGAGCACGCGGGCGTGGAGCACCTGCCGCTGCTGGAGGGCGGCCCGGACCGCGCGGTGCAGCCCGTCCTCCAGATACAGGTCGCCCTGCCACTTCACGACGTGCGCGAACAGGTCGCCGTAGAACGTCGAGTCCTCGGCGAGCAGGGTTTCGAGGTCCAGTTGCCCCTTGGTGGTCACGAGCTGGTCGAGGCGGACCGGGCGCGGCGCGACGTCCGCCCACTGCCGGGTGCTTTCCCGGCCGTGGTCGGGATAAGGCCGCCCATTTCCGATGCGCTTGAAGATCACACGGAAAGCCTACCGGGCAAGACCCACCCGGCGCAGCCATGAAGGCACCGGGGTGTGACCGGATCGGCACGGTGAGAACCATATATAGGCCCGAATTACGGACATGCGCCTCTGAAAACCGGACACGCGCCCGGCGCCGGACGGGGCGCGGACGGCGGGCCGCGCCGCCCTCACCGCCCCTTCGCGGCCGCCTTCGCCGCCTTCGCGGCCCGCTTGGCCTCCTGCTTGTGGGCGCGCACCTCGGCGAGGGACTCGGGCCCGGTGATGTCCGCGACCGACCGGTGCGATCCGGCCTCCCCGTACGGCCCCGCCGCCTCCCGCCAGCCCGGCGGCCGGACGCCGAACTGCTTGCCGAGGAGCGCCAGGAAGATCTGCGCCTTCTGCGTACCGAACCCGGGCAGGGCGTTGAGCCGCCGCCGCAGCTCCGCCCCGGTGGCGGCACCGCTCCACACGGCGCCCGCGTCCCCGTCGTACTGCGCGACCAGGAACTGGCACAGCTGCTGCACCCGCTTGGCCATCGCCCCCGGGTACCGGTGCAGCGCGGGTTTGGCGGTGAACAGTTCGGTGAAGGCCTCCGGGTCGTACGCGGCGATCTCATGGGCGTCCAGGTCGTCCTTGCCCATCCGCCGCGCAAGGGCGTACGGCCCCGCGAAGGCCCACTCCATGGGCACCTGCTGGTCCAGCAGCATGCCCACCAGGGCGGCGAGCGGACTGCGCGCGAGAAGCTCGTCCGCCGCCGGCTCCTGGGCGATCCGGAGGGTGATGCCGCGGTCTTCGTCGCTCTTGGTCATGGCCCGCATCATGGCGAGCGCCGGGGGCGACGGCCAGCACAACCGCCCCCGGCGACCCGCATTGCAGCCGTTTGCCTCACACCGCTGTCGCTGCCCGATATTCCGGATCGCGCCCCGTCCCCCGGTTGCTACCGTCGGTGGCGCAACGCACCGTCCCACTCGCCGGATCAGAAGGACCTCCTCATGCATGATGCCCGCGCCCTGATCGACATGGGTGCCGAAGCGGTACGCCGGCTCGCTCGTCGTGGATACGCGCTGGACCTGGCCGCGCTGGAGGATCTCCAGTCCCGGCGGAACCGGAGCATCCAGTCGGCCGACGAGCTGCGGGTGGAGTCCAAGCGGGTGGCGGGCGAGGTCCAGCGGACGGCGAAGCAGGGCGGTGACATCACCGGGCTGAAGGAGCGGGCGCGGGAGCTGAAGGAGGAGATCCGGGAGATCGAGGCGGGGCAGGAGGAGATCCAGGAGCGGTTGCGCGAGCTGCTGCTCAGCATTCCGAACCTGCCGGCCGACGAGGCGCCGGACGGGGACAGCGACGCGGACGCGGTCGAGGTCAGGCGGGTGGGCGAGCCGCCCGTGTTCGCCTTCGAGCCGAAGGACCACGTGGACCTCGGCGAGGCCACCGGCATCCTGGACTTCGCGCGGGCGACCAAGCTCTCGGGCCCCCGCTTCGCCGTGGCGCGCGGGGCGGGCGCGGCCCTGGAGCGGGCGCTGGCGGCCCTCTTCCTCGATCTGCACACCCGCCGCCACGGCTATGTGGAGCACGCGGTCCCGTACCTGGTCACGCGCCGGACGATGACCGGCACCGGGCAGCTCCCGAAGTTCGAGGAGGACCTGTTCAGGACGGGGGTGGCCGACCGCGAGCTGTTCCTCATCCCCACGGCCGAGGTCCCGCTGACCAATCTGTACGCGGACGAGATCATCCCGCCCGCCGAGCTGCCGCTGGCCCTGACCGCGCACACGCCGTGCTTCCGGTCCGAGGCCGGCTCGTACGGGCGGGACACGCGCGGTCTGATCCGCCAGCACCAGTTCTCCAAGGTGGAGATGGTCCGCATCGTCGACCCGGCCGAGGCGGGCGCCGAGCTGGAGCGGATGGTGGGCCACGCCGAGGCGTGCCTGAAGGAGCTGGGGCTCCCGTACCGCGTCGTCACCCTCGCGGCGGGCGACACGGGCTTCTCGGCGCGGCTCACGTACGACATCGAGGTCTGGCTGCCGAGCCAGGGCACGTACCGGGAGATCTCGTCGGTCTCCGACTTCGGCACGTTCCAGGCCCGCCGCGCGAACATCCGCACCCGCGACGAGAACGGCAAGCCCACGCCGGTCGCCACGCTCAACGGCTCCGGTCTGCCCATCGGCCGCACCCTGGCCGCCCTGCTCGAACACTGCCAGCAGGAGGACGGCTCGCTGGTGCTTCCGGAGGCCCTCGCGCCGTACGCGGGCTTCCGCCGGATCGCGGCGGACGGCACCCCGGAGGCGTAGAAACCCAGCGGTCCTCACGGTCCTCGACGCGCTCCCGACCCCGGCTCTCCGGCCGCTCCGTACCCCGATAGCGGCCGGATAGATCGCCGGGCAGGCGCGGATAGGCGGTTCGGGAAGAGTGGCTCCCGCCAGGCCACCCCCGCCCAGATCGTGAGGACTCGAAGATGATCCAGACCCGAC
The DNA here is from genome assembly GCF_022347745.1 of Streptomyces sp. OfavH-34-F. GTDB lineage: Bacteria > Actinomycetota > Actinomycetes > Streptomycetales > Streptomycetaceae > Streptomyces. The sequence goes on along the minus strand of NZ_JAKRGC010000210.1, from coordinate 2,155 downwards.
CGTCCCCGGTGCCCGAGGAGGTGACGTCGCCGGATGCCGTGAGGCTCAGCTCTGTCGTGAAGCGGTTCACCGACTCCAAGGGGGAGCGGTTCACCGCCGTCGACGGCATCGACTTGCGCATCCGGCGCGGTGAGATCGTGGCCTTCCTCGGACCGAACGGCGCCGGTAAGACGACCACCATCGACATGCTGCTCGGGCTGACGCGGCCCGACGAGGGCTCGGTGCGGCTGTTCGGCCGCGAGCCCCGGCAGGCGGTGCGCTCCGGGCAGGTCGCCGCGGTGCTCCAGACCGGCGGGCTGCTGCCCGACCTGAGCGTCGAGGCCACGGTGCGGATGCTCGGCTCGCTGCACCCCGGCGCCGACGTCGACGCGGTGCTCTCCCGCGCCGGGCTCGACCGGCTGCGCCGCCGCCGCGTCGCGGAGTGCTCCGGCGGCGAGCAGCAGCGGCTGAGGTTCGCCCTCGCCCTGCTCTCCGGGCCCGAACTGCTGGTGCTCGACGAGCCGACGGCCGGCATGGACGTCGTCGCCCGCCGCGACTTCTGGGCCACCGTCCGCGAGGACACGGAGCACGGCATGACGGTCATGTTCGCCACCCACTACATGGAGGAGGCGGACCGGTTCGCCGACCGTGTGGTCATGATCGACCGCGGCCGGGTCGTGGTCGACGGCCAGGTGTCCGACGTGCGCTCCGCCCTCAGCGGCCGCACCGTGTCGGCGCGGCTCGGCGAACAGAGCGCCGCCGCCCTCGCCCAGTCCCCGCTGGTCCGCTCGTACGAGCCGCGCGGCGGGCGCTACCACTTCGACACCCCCGACTCCGACGCGCTGCTGCGCCTGCTGATCGAGCAGACGTCCGCGACGGACATCGAGGTGACCCCGCGCAGCCTCGAAGAGGCCTTCATGACCCTCACCCACGCCGACCGCACCGAAGGGGGCCCCCGATGAGTTCCGCCCAGGCCGCCCGCGAGGTCCGGACCTCGCCGTTCAGCGGGGTCAACCCCGTCTTCGTCGGTTACGAGCTGCGCCGCCGTTTCAACCGGCAGACCACGATCTTCACGCTGCTGCTGCCGGCCGTCCTCTACCTGGCGCTGTTCCGGACCGAACCGGACGGCGCGACCCTGCCGCACGGCAACTTCGCGGCCTGGATGATGACCGGCATCGCGGTGTACGGGGCGGCGACCGCCGCCGTCAGCTCGGCGGCGACGATCTCCGTCGAGAAGGCGTCCGGCTGGATGCGCACCATGGCGCTCAGCCCGCTCGCGCCCCCCGGCTACCTGTTCGTCAAGGTGCTGTCCTCCGTGCTGATGGCGGCGGTGCCGGTGGCCGTCGTCGGGGTGCTCGGGGTGTTCACCGGGGTGGAGGCCACCGCCGCGGTGTGGGTGACGTCCCTGCTGGTGGCCTGGCTCGGCGCGGCCGTCTTCGCCGCCCTCGGCATCACGCTGGGGCTCGCCCTCAAGCCCGAGACCGTGATGCACATGCCCGGTCTGACCATGACCGCGCTCGCCTTCCTCGGCAACCTCTTCATCCCGCTGTCCGGCACCATGCTGGACATCTCCCGCTACTCGCCGATGTTCGGCGTGGCCACGCTCGCCCGCTACAGCCTGACCGAGGGCTACTCGTTCAGCGGTGAGCACTCCAGCCTCGCGATGGCGGTGGTCAACACCGTCGCCTGGTTCGCGGCCTTCTCCTTCATGGCCGTACGCCGGTTCCGCAAGAGCACCGGCCGCAACTGAGGCCCGTTCCCCCCCCACCACCCCCTCCTCGCACCCCACTCCACCGCACAGCTCGGCACCGGGCCCCGCACCGGCGACGACAGATCCACGAAAGGAGATTCGAACTCATGTACGCATTCGTTGCGCCGGGGCAGGGCTCCCAGACCCCCGGCATGCTGGCCGGCTGGCTGCGCGACCCCGTGCACGCGGAGCGGCTCCGCGCCTGGTCGGAGGCGGCCGATGTGGACCTCGTCCACCTCGGCGGCAAGGCGCCGGCCGCGGAGATCGCCCGCACCGAGAACACCCAGCCGCTCCTGGTCGCCGCCGGGCTCCTCGCCCACGAGGCGCTCGCCGCGGCCGAACCGGACGGCCCGCTGGTGGCCGCCGGGCACTCGGTCGGCGAGCTGACCGCCGCGGTGTACGCCGGGGCGCTCGCCCCCGCCGACG
>NZ_JAKRGC010000020.1 GCF_022347745.1 Streptomyces sp. OfavH-34-F | reverse complement strand
CGGAGGGGGGCGCCGCGCCGGCCGCCGTCGTCAGCTGGTGAAGAACTCCGTGATCCGGTGCGCCGTCTGCTCCGGGTCCGCCTCGTGCGGGCGGTGGCCGCCGCCCAGGGTGACCAGGTGGCAGTCCGGGATCAGCGCCGCCATGTCCTGGAGCCGGCCCTGCGGCATCTCGCTGCCGGGCCCGCCGGCCAGCAGCAGCGTGGGCGCGACGATCTCGCCGAGGCCCCGCGCCCACTCGGGGTCGGGGTCCGCCAGTTCGGCCCCGACCGACGCGAGGACCGCCTCGTCGTAGTCGGCGGGCCCGTCCGGGGACGCCGCCGGGTACGCCGTGCCGGGGAACGGCGGCGGGGTCTCCACCAGCACCAGGCGCTCCACCCGGTCCGGGTGCTCCTGCGCGAGGAGGTGGGCGACGACCCCGCCCATGCCGTGTCCGACGACGCCCACCCGGTCCAGCTCGCACTCGTCCAGGAACCCGAGCACGTCGTCGCGCATCAGCTCCAGGTCGTACGCGTCGGGCCAGTCGCTCTCGCCGTGGCCGCGCAGGTCGATCGCGTACACCCGCCACTCCTCGCCCAGCAGGCTCCCGGCCGCCTCCCAGCTCGCCGCGCTCGCGCCGACATCGTGCAGCAGTACGACGGGTGACCCGAAGGGGGCACCCCAGCTCCGGTACGCCAGCCGCACGTCGCCGACATCCACCACAGACCGTTCATCCATGCCCCCGACGCTACCGCCGAATGCGCGGGCTCCACGCCGCCGGGCCTGGCAGGCTGGAGCGGTGAAGCCCACCGCGCGTTCCCTGGTCACCCCGCTCGCCGCCCTCCTGCTGTCCGCCGTCGCGCTCGCCGGCTGTGCCCCGGCCGGGGAGGCGTGGGGCAAGGGAAGGGGAGCGGGGCTCGCCGATCCGGTGAAGAAGGACATCGCGATGCAGCTGGTGGCCAGCGCGGAGAACTCGACGCTGGACTGGAAGGCCCAGTACAAGTACATCGAGGACATCGGGGACGGGCGCGGCTACACGGGCGGCATCATCGGCTTCTGCTCCGGGACCGGCGACATGCTCCGGGTCGTCGAGCGGTACGCCGCGGCCCGGCCCGGCAACGCGCTGGAGCGGTTCCTGCCCGCGCTGCGGAAGGTGAAGGGGAGCGACGCGCACACGGGGCTCGGCGGCCCGTTCACCCGCGCCTGGGCGGCGGCGGCCGGTGACGCGCGGTTCCGGGCGGCGCAGGACGCCGAGCGGGACGCCTCGTACTTCGACCCGGCGGTGCGCCGGGCGCGGCAGGACGGCCTGGGCACGCTGGGCCAGTTCGTCTACTACGACGCGTACGTGATGCACGGGGAGGCCGACGCGGACGGCACCACCGGTTTCCGGACGATCCGCGACCGGGCGCTCGCCGAGGCCCGGACCCCCGCCGGGGGCGGGGACGAGACCGCGTACCTCGGCGCGTTCCTGGACTCCCGGGTCGCCGCGATCCGCGAGGAGCCCGCGCACAGCGACACCAGCCGGGTGGAGACCGCGCAGCGGGTGTTCCTGGAGCGGGGCAACCTGGATCTGGACCCGCCGCTGGACTGGAAGGTGTACGGCGACCGCTACCACATCGGCTGAACGCGCCCGTGGCGCGTACGGCCAACCCCCGTACGCGCCACGAACCTCCGACGATACGTCAGTGGGCGGCGGCCTCCATCGCCTTCGCCGGGTCGTGCCCGCCGGGCGCGGTCGCGGTCTCGGCGTCCGGGGTGCGGCCGAGGTGGTTGAAGGCCAGGTTCAGGACGATCGCCACCACGCAGCCGGTGGAGATGCCCGAGTCCAGCACGACGAGCAGGTCCTTGGGGAAGGCGTGGTAGAAGTCGGGCGCCGCTATCGGTATCAGTCCGACGCCGACCGCCGCGGCGACGATCAGCGCGTTCTCGCCCTTCTCCAGGGCGGCACCGGCCAGGGTCTGGACGCCGCTGGCGGCGACCGAGCCGAACAGGACGATGCCCGCGCCGCCGAGGACCGGCAGCGGCACCAGCGCGATGACGGACGCGGCCACCGGGACCAGGCCGAGCAGGATGAGGATGCCGCCGCCCGCGGCGACGACGAACCGGCTGCGCACCTTGGTCATCGCGACCAGCCCGATGTTCTGGGCGAAGGCACTGCACATGAAGCCGTTGAACAGGGGGCTGAGGGCGCTGCCCAGGGTGTCGGCGCGCAGCCCGCCCTCGATGGTCCGCTCGTCGGCCGGGCGGCCGACGATCTTGCCGAGGGCCAGCATGTCCGCCGTGGACTCGGTCATGCAGACCAGCATCACGATGCTCATGGAGACGATGGCGGCGATCTCGAACTGCGGGGCGCCGAAGTGGAACGGGGTGGGGAAGCCGATTGCGTCCGCGTCCCCGAGCGCGCCGAAGTCGGTGATGCCGGCGGGGATCGCGATGAGGGTGCCGGCGACGAGGCCGAGCAGGATGGCGATCTGCTGGAGGAAGCCGCGCAGGAGTTTGCGCAGCGCCAGCACGATGACGAGGGTGACCGCCGCCATGGTGATGTTGGTGGTGGAGCCGTAGTCGGCGGCGGTCGCGTTGCCGCCCTGGGACCAGTTGAAGGCGACCGGTAGCAGGGAGACGCCGATGAGGGTGATGACGGTGCCGGTGACCACGGGCGGGAAGAAGCGGACCAGTTTGCAGAAGTAGGGGGCGAGGACGAAGCCGAGGAGGCTCGCCACGATGATCGCGCCGAAGATGACGGCGATCCCGTCGTGTCCCCGGTCCTTGCCGATGGCCACCATCGGGGTCACTCCGGCGAACGAGACGCCGTTGACGAACGGCAGCCGGGCGCCTATGCGCCAGAAGCCGAGCGTCTGGAGCAGGGTGGCGATGCCCGCGGTGAACAGGCTCGCCCCCATCAGGAAGGCGGTCTCCTTCGCGCTGAGGCCGACGGCGGGCCCCACGATCATGGGCGGGGCCACCACGCCCGCGTACATCGCGGCCACGTGCTGGAGGCCGCTGGTGAACATCTTCAGCGGGGGGAGCGTCTCGTCGACCGGATGTTTGCGGTCGGACGGTGCCGTCGCCGGCTCTCCGTCGGGGGTGGGGGTCGCACTTGCGTCGTCGCGAAACCTGGGCGTAGCTGCCACGGCGGTTCCTCCGGTCGGGTACACGTCTGCGGTGACGTGGGTGTCAGGGAGGTGGATGCGGGGCCGGGTCCGCCGGACCGGGCCCCGTGTCATGCGGTGGTGCGGTGAGGCAGGTCGCAGCTGGTGCGGGCAGCTGGGAACGCCGGAGACGGGAGGCGCGTGCGCGGGTGCGGCGCGCCTCCCGTCCCGGGTGCCGCGGACCCCGCTCGGGTCCGCGGCGGCCGGGACGAGGGCCGTCCCCCTCGTCCGGCCTGTTTCGGGTCGCCGGTCGCGGGGCCGTCAGGCTCCGGCGGCGATCCGCGCGAGGCGGCGGGCCTCGTCGCGGGTGGCGCGGGCGATGGCGTCCTCGTCGCCGGTGACCAGGCGGCCGGACTCGACGACCGGCTTGCCGTCGACCAGGGACAGGGTGACCGGGGCGGCGGCGCCGAAGACGAGGGCGGTGACCGGGTCGGCGATGGAGGCGTGGGCGAGGGTGTCCAGCTTCCACAGGACCAGGTCGGCGAGCTTGCCTGGCTCCAGGGAGCCGGTCTGGGCGGCGCGGCCGAGGACCTGGGCGCCGCCGTGGGTGCCCAGGCGGAGGGCCTGGCGGGCGTTCAGGGCGCGTTCGCGGTGGGCGCCGAGGCGGTTGATGAGGAGGGCGTTGCGCAGTTCGGTGTGGAGTTCGCCGGACTCGTTGGAGGCGGTGCCGTCGACGCCGAGACCGACCGGGACGCCGGCGGCGAGCATGTCGGGGACGCGGGCGATGCCGGCGGCGAGGCGGGCGTTGGACGAGGGGCAGTGGGCGACGCCGGTGCCGGTGCGGGCGAACGCGGCGATGTCGGAGTCGTTCATGTGGACGCAGTGCGCCATCCACACGTCGTCGCCGAGCCAGCCGGTGGACTCGAAGTAGTCGGTCGGGCCCATGCCGAACAGCTCGTGGCAGAACTTCTCCTCCTCCACGGTCTCCGAGCCGTGCGTGTGCAGCCGTACGCCCTTGCGCCGGGCCAGTTCGGCGCCCTGGCGCATGAGGGCGGTGGAGACGGAGAAGGGCGAGCAGGGGGCGACGGCGATCTGGGTCATCGCGTCGAAGGAGGCGTCGTGGTGGGCGTCGACGGTGGCCTCGGTGGCGGCGAGCGCGTCGTCCAGGCTCTCCACCGCGAAGTCCGGCGGCAGCCCGCCGTCCTTCTCGCCGCGGTCCATCGAGCCCCGGGCGAGGGTGAAGCGTACGCCCAGGTCGCGGGCGGCGCCGATGACGGCGCCGGACAGGTCGCCGGAGCCCTGCGGGAAGACGTAGTGGTGGTCCATGGCGGTGGTGACGCCGCCGAGGGCCATCATGGCGAGCGAGCCCTGCGCGGCGGCGCGGACCATCGGTTCGTCGATGCGCGCCCAGGTCGGGTACAGCGCGACGAGCCAGTCGAACAGGTTGTGGTCGGTGGCCAGGCCGCGGGTGATCCACTGGTAGAAGTGGTGGTGCGTGTTGATCAGGCCGGGCGTGGCGAGGTGGCCGGTGCCGTCGATCCGGCGTACGACGTTCTCCAGTCCCTCGGGTGCCCGGCCGGCGCCGACGGACTCGATGCGGTTCCCGGCGACGACGACGTGTCCCGAGGCGTACTCGGTGTCGGCGGCGTCGACGGTCGCGATCGCGCAGTTCTCGATGACGATGCGTTCCACCCGGCCGGGTGCTGCCGGTGCTGCCATGGTGCTTCCTTCTCTCTTCCGGGATGTGGGCACGGCAGGACCCTGGGGAGATTTGAGTGCCACGGCGGTGCGGCCGTGGGTGCCGAGAGGGTGGCGGAACGCTCGGTGCGTCCCTGCGGCCCGGCCGGTGCCCGTCCGCGACGGTACGGGCGGGCGCCGGCGTGGTGCCGCGTCAGAGGTTGGTCAGGTCCACGGGGATCTGCGGCTCGACGCCGTCGCGCAGGACGGTGCCCTCGATGAGCCCGTACGGGCGGTCGGCCGCGAAGTACACCTCGTTGTCGTTCTTGAGGCCGAACGGCTCCAGGTCCACCAGGAAGTGGTGGTTGTTCGGGAGCGAGAAGCGGATCTCGTCGATCTCGCTGCGGTGCTCGATGATGCGCGACCCCATCTGGTACAGGGTCTGCTGGAGCGAGAGCGAGTACGTCTCGGCGAAGGCGTGCAGCATGTGCTTGCGCGCCTGCTGGTAGGACTTCTCCCAGTTCGGCATGCGCTGCTCGTCGCTGGTCCAGTTGTAGCGCCAGCGGGCGGAGACGTCGGTCGCGAGGATGCGGTCGTACGCCTCCTTGAGCGTCGTGTACTTGTCCTTGACGTAGCCCCAGAACTCGGAGTTGGTCGAGTTCAGCACGGTCAGGTCCTTGAGCCCGGAGATGACCTGCCAGCCCTCGCCGTCGAAGGTGACCTGGGTGGTGCGGATCTCCTGGTTCCGGCGGACGAACGAGTGCTTGACCTCGTCGGCGCCGATGAAGCGGGAGTTGGCGTCGGAGGTGGCGATCCGGTCCCAGGCGTACTCCTCGATGCGGATGCGCGCCCGCCGGATCGGCTCCTGCGAGGTCACGAAGTGCCGCGCGAGGTGGATGCCGAACTGCTCGGCGGAGTCGATGCCGTGTTCCTTGGCGAAGGCGAACACCGTGTTCTTGGTGGTGTCCGTGGGCAGGACGTGCGCGTTGGAGCCGGAGTAGTGGACGTCGTCCATGTCGCCGGAGAGGGCGACCGATACGTTCAGGTCCTTGAGGTGGTGGGTGTCGCCGTCCCGCACGACCCTGAGGACGCGGGTCTCTGCCTTGCCGTACTGGTTCTGGCCGAGCATCGTGGGCATGTGTCTGCTAGCTCCCTCGGTATACGGAGTAGCCGAACGGGTTGAGCAGCAGCGGTACGTGGTAGTGCTCGCCCGGAGTGACGGCGAAGGTGATCGCCACCTCCGGGAAGAACGCGCCGCTGTCCCTTACGCGGGGGGCGTCCTGCTGCGCCTCGGCTTGCTTCTTGGCGGTGAAGTAGGGCTCGGTCTCGAAGTCGAGCCGTACGTGGGTGGTGCCTTCCGGCAGGGCCGGCAGATCCTTGCAGCGCCCGTCCGCATCGGTCGCGGAGCCGCCGAGGGCCACCCAGTCCGCGTCGCGGCCCGAGCGGGCGGCGAGCGAGACGGGGACGTCCGCGGCGGGGCGGCCGATGCTGGTGTCCAGGATGTGGGTGGACACCGATGCGGTGGCGAAGGTGCTCAAGCCCTTCACTCTCCTTCTGTTACGCGTCTTCCGTGACGAGGCGGGTGAGGCGGATGCGGTTGATCCTGCCCAGTTCGGTGCGCACGATCCCCCGCTCCCGTTCGGGCGGGTTGCCGAGCCGCGCCTTGACCGCGTCGCGCATCTGCTCACCGGTGGCGCCGGTGGCGCAGATCAGGAAGACGTGTCCGAACCGCTCCTGGTAGGCCAGGTTGAGTTCGAGCATCTCGGCCTTGAGCTCCTCGGAGGCCCCGGCCATCCCCCGCTGCTCGCGGGAGGAGGTCGGGTCACCGGGCACGGGCCGGCCGATCGGGGGGTGACCGGCCATGGCCGCGGCCAGGTCGTCCGCGCCGAGTGCCGCCGTGGCGGTGTCGCTCGCGGAGAGCAGGGCTTCGGTGGTGGCGTACGGGCGGTGGGCGAGGATCGCTCGTGCCCAGGCCGCACTGGCGCACACCTCGTGCAGTGCGGCGGCCGCCTCGTTGTCCGCCAGGGTGTTGAACCGGGCGAGGCCCGGCGTGGAGCTCGAAGTCACGGGAGCCTCCGTGGCTGTTCCTCGCTGTGCGTTGGTCGGGCTGCGGATAGCTAACGCCCTCGGCAACACGACGTCAACAGTTTGTTGAAATTCCGTTCACGGAAAGGGCCGCCGCCCGGTCGTCCGGACGGCGGCCCTTCCGCTCACCTGTCGGCCACCCGCGCAGGAGCGGCCCAACTACCCGCTCTTGGCGGCGTTTTCCCTGTTCAGGTAGTTGTAGACGGTGAACCTGGAGACCCCCAGGGCGCCGGCCACGGTCTCGACGCCGTGCCGTACGGAGAAGGCACCGCGTGCCTCCAGCAGCCGGACGGCCTCCTGCTTGGCCTTGCGGTCCAGCTCGGCCAGCGGCATGCCGTGCCGGCGCTCCATCGCGGCCAGGATGTGGTCCAGCGACTCCGAGAGCTGCGGCAGCCGGACCGCCACCACGTCCCGGCCCTCCCAGGCCAGCACCACGTCGTCGGCGCGCGCCTCGTCCGGTCCGACCAGTTCGGCGCCCATCGCGTCGGCGAGCGGCTTCACGGCGGCGACGAGGGGGTGGTCCCCCGGTCCGGTCACTTCGGGTCCTCCCCGATGACGTTGACCTGGAGGGAGACCCGCGTGGCACCCGATGCCAGCGCCTGCCGCAGCAGGCTGTCCGCGGCGGTCAGCACCTGGTCGGCGCCGCCCTCGGCCGTGTTGCCGAACGGCCCGACGTCCACGGCGTCCAGCTCGGCCGACTGGATCACCTCGCGGGCGACGACCGCGTGCGCGGGCGCCTCGTCGAGATCGAAGGGCTCGGTGGTGAATTCCACCCTCAAGCGCATGGTGCCTCCCTGCTGCGTCCGCCGCGTCCGGGGCGGCCCCCCGCGGCTCGGGCTCGACCCTAGCGCCCGCGCGCCCGCGGCCTAAAGCGGTAGCACGCAGACCGCCGACGGCGCGGTGTACGGGGCGCCGGCCGGGGTCAGCGCGCCGGAGGCCGCGTCGACCCGGAGGACGGTGACGGTGCCGGAGCGCTGGTTGGCGGCGAACAGCAGGGTGCCGTCCGGCGAGAACGCGGTGTGCCGGGGGAAGTCGCCCCCGGCCGGCACGGTGTCGAGCAGGCGCAGCGCGGCCCCGCCGCCCTCGACGGCGTACCGGGCGATGCTGTTGTGGCCCCGGTTGGCGAGGTAGGCGAACCGGCCGTCGGCGGTGACCAGGAACTGGGCGGGGTAGCTGGTCGCGGCGCCGGTGCCGGTGGACTGCGGGGCGCCCGGCGTGAGCCGGCCGGTGGCGGGGTCGTAGCCGCAGACGACGGCCGTGTTGTCGACCTCGCAGGCCAGGTAGGCGTGGCGGCCGCCCGGGTGGAAGGCCAGATGGCGGGGTCCGGCGCCCGGCCGCAGTCGCGCGTACGAGAGCTGTCGCAGCGTGCCGCGCGCCTGGTCGAGCCGGTAGGTGTACACCGTGTCGTTGCCGAGGTCGGTGGCGAGGACGTGGTTGCCGTCGGGCGCGGTGACGATCTGGTGCGCGTGGGGGCCGGACTGGCCGGGCCCGGGGGCGGGCGAGGTGTGGGCGACGAGGTCGGTGCGTTCCCCGATGGAGCCGTCGGCGGCGAGCGGGTGCACGGCGACGCTGCCCGAGGTGTAGTGGGCGGTGAGCAGCCAGCGCCCGCTCGGGTGCACCGAGAGGTGACAGGGCCCGGAGCCGCCGGTGGAGCGGGTGCCGAGGACCCGGAAGGTGCCGTCACCGCCGAGGGCGACGGCGGTGACGCCGCCGCTCCACTGCTCGTTCACGGCGTACAGCGTGCCGCCGGTGGGGTGGAGGGCGAGGTACGAGGGGTTCTGCACGCCGGTGACGGGGGTGCGGGCGGTGATGCGCCCGGACGCGCTGTCGTACGCGGCCACCCCGATGCCGGGGCCGGCCGGGGTGTAGGTGCCGAGGAACAGGGTGCCGGTGCGGAGGGCCGCGGGCCGGGCGGGGCGTGGCGGGCGGGTGGTCGCGGGGTGGCCGGCGGAGCGCGCGATGCCGGGGGCGGCGGTGAGGGCGCCGCCCGCGAGAAGGGCGCCGAGCAGGGTGCGGCGGCTGGTGGGGGACGTCATGCGAAGCACCTCGTGGGGGGGTCGGTCGCGTCGATGTGTCAGCCACAGTGGCCGCCTCCGCATCCGCCCGCAAGACACGCACCGGCCATTGCGCAGGACGCAACAACAGGACCGATCTGTCGGCCCGAGTCGCGGACACCCCTTGACAGCCTCGCCACCCGCCGGGCAATCTTCCGTTAAGCAGAAACAAACTTCCGCAATACGGAAGGAGCGCCGAACCCCTCATGGGCTACCCGGACCAGCGCTTCGATGTGAACCTGTCGATCCTCTTCACGGAACTCCCGCTCCTGGAGCGTCCCGCGGCAGCCGCCGCGGCCGGCTTCACGGCGGTCGAGCTGTGGTGGCCCTGGATCGAGACCCCCACCCCCGAGCAGGCCGAACTCGACGCGCTCAGGAAGGCGCTCGACGAGGCCGGCACCCAGCTGGTGGGCCTGAACTTCTACGCCGGCCGGCTCCCCGGCCCGGACCGCGGCGCGCTGTCCGTGCCCGGCGAGGAGTCGGACCGCTTCCGCGCCAACATCGAGGTGGCGGCCGGCTTCGCCGCCTCGGTGGGCTGCCGGGCGCTCAACGCGCTCTACGGCAACCGCGTGGACGGCGTGGACCCGGCCGTCCAGGACGAACTCGCCCTGGAGAACCTGGTGCTGGCCGCCCGCGCCGCCGACCGGATCGGCGCGGTGCTGCTGATCGAGACCCTGAACGCGCCGGAGTCGCCGCACTATCCGCTGGTGAGCGCCCCGGCCGGGATCGAGGTCGTGGACCGGGTCAACGCCGCGACCGGCCTCGGCAACGCCAAGTTCCTGCTGGACCTGTACCACCTGTCGATGAACGGCGAGGACCTGAGCGAGGTCATCGCCGCGTACGCCGACCGGACGGGTCACGTCCAGATCGCCGACAACCCGGGCCGCGGCGCGCCCGGCACCGGCTCGCTCCCCCTGGAGCAGCTCCTCGACGAGCTGGCGAAGGCCGGTTACGAGGGGTGGGTCGGGCTGGAGTACAAGCCCGGCGACCGCCCCAGCGCCGAGTCCTTCGACTGGCTCCCGCCCGCCGCGCGCCCCGCCGCACGGGCCTGAGGAGCCCCCCGTACACACGCCGATCGGAAGGCACCCTCATGAGTGACAACCTCCCCAAGGTTGCGTGGATCGGACTCGGCATCATGGGCTCGCCCATGTCCGAGAACCTGATCAAGGCCGGTTACGACGTCACCGGCTACACCCTGGAGCAGGACAAGATCGACCGGCTGGCCGCGGCCGGCGGGACCGGCGCCTCCTCGATCGCCGAGGCGGTGCGCGACGCGGACGTGATCATCACGATGGTGCCGGCGTCCCCGCAGGTCGAGGCCATCGCGTACGGCCCCGACGGCATCCTGGCGCACGCGAGGCGCGGCGCCCTGCTGATCGACATGTCCTCGATCACCCCGCAGACCTCCGTGGACCTCGCGAAGAACGCCGCCGAGAAGGGCGTCCGGGTCCTCGACGCCCCGGTGTCCGGCGGCGAGGCCGGTGCGATCGAGGCCGTGCTGTCCATCATGGTGGGCGGCGAGCAGGCCGACTTCGACGCCGCGAAGCCGCTGCTCGAAGCGCTCGGCAAGACGATCGTGCTCTGCGGCCCGCACGGCTCCGGCCAGACGGTGAAGGCCGCCAACCAGCTGATCGTCGCGGTGAACATCCAGGCGTGCGCCGAGGCCGTGGTCTTCCTGGAGAAGTCCGGGGTGGACCTGTCGGCCGCGCTGGACGTCCTCAACGGCGGCCTGGCCGGCTCGACGGTCCTGACCCGCAAGAAGGACAACTTCCTGGGCCGCGACTTCGCACCGGGCTTCCGGATCGACCTGCACCACAAGGACATGGGCATCGTGACGGACGCCGCCCGCAACGTCGGCGCGGCGCTGCCGGTGGGCGGTGTGGTCGCCCAACTGGTCGCCTCGCTGCGCGCCCAGGGCGACGGCGGCCTGGACCACTCGGCGCTGCTGCGCGGGGTCGAGCGCCTCTCCGGCGTGCCCCTGAGGGACTGACCGCTCGCCCCTCTCCAGACTTCCGGGCGGTGCCGGCGCTGACACCTGTCCTGTCGCGCCCAGGCGCCGGCACCGTCCGGAACACCACTCCCCCAAGAATTTCAACAAACTGTTGACGTCGGGTTCGGGGCCTCCCTACGCTCCCGGACACACCCGCACTCCGGCCCACGGCCGTCGCAGTTCCAGCAGCTCCCGTACGGAAGGTCGCCCCGACACCATGACGCAGCGTGTGCTTACGACCGAGTCCGGCGCCCCGGTCGCCGACAACCAGAACTCCGCCACCGCGGGTGCCGGAGGCCCGATCCTCCTCCAGGACGGCCATCTCCTGGAGAAGCTCGCCCGCTTCAACCGGGAGCGCATCCCGGAGCGCGTGGTGCACGCCCGCGGCTCCGGCGCGTACGGCTACTTCGAGGTGACCGACGACGTCACCGCGTACACCCGCGCCGACTTCCTCTCCGAGGTGGGGCGCCGCACCGAGACGTTCCTGCGCTTCTCCACGGTCGCCGACTCGCTGGGCGGCGCGGACGCGGTGCGCGACCCGCGCGGTTTCGCCGTCAAGTTCTATACGAACGAGGGCAACTACGACCTCGTCGGGAACAACACCCCGGTCTTCTTCATCAAGGACCCGATCAAGTTCCCCGACTTCATCCACTCGCAGAAGCGCGACCCGTTCACGGGCCGCCAGGAGCCGGACAACGTCTGGGACTTCTGGGCCAACTCCCCCGAGGCCACGCACCAGGTGACCTGGCTGATGGGCGACCGGGGCATCCCCGCCTCCTACCGCCACATGAACGGCTTCGGCTCGCACACCTACCAGTGGACGAACGCGGCGGGCGAGGCCCACTTCGTGAAGTACCACTTCAAGACGAACCAGGGGGTGCGCTCGCTCTCCGCCGAGCAGGCCGCCGAACTCGTCGGCAAGGACGCCAACTCGCACCAGACGGACCTCCTCCAGTCCATCGAGCGCGGCATGAATCCGTCCTGGACGCTGTACGTGCAGCTGATGCCGGCCGCCGAGGCGGCGGACTACCGCTTCAACCCGTTCGACGTGACGAAGGTGTGGCCGCACGCGGACTACCCGCTCCAGCGGGTGGGCCGGCTGGTCCTGGACCGCAACCCGGACAACGTGTTCGCGGAGGTCGAGCAGGCCGCGTTCTCGCCGAACAACTTCGTGCCCGGCATCGGGCCGTCCCCGGACAAGATGCTCCAGGGCCGCCTGTTCGCCTACGCGGACGCCCAGCGCTACCGCCTGGGCATCAACCACACCCAGCTCCCGGTGAACGCGCCGCGCGCCGCCACCGCGGACAACTACGGCCGCGACGGCCTCCACGCCACGCGGTACGGCTCGCGCCACGACAAGAACTACGAGCCCAACTCGTACGCGGGCCCCGCCCAGACGGACGCCCCGCTCTCCGCCCCGCTCCCCGTGCAGGGCTGGACCGGCACCCACGAGGCGCCCGCCCACAGCAAGGACGACGACTTCTTCCAGGCGGGCGAGCTGTACCGGCTGATGTCGGCCGAGGAGAAGGACCGGCTCATCGCCAACATCGCGGGCGGCCTGTCCCAGGTCTCCCGGGACGACGTGATCGAGAAGAACATCGCGCACTTCCACGCCGCCGACCCCGAGTACGGCAAGCGCGTGGAGGAGGCGGTCCGCGCCCTCCGCGAGGACTGACCTCCCCCGGACCCTGCCCACGCCGACGCGTCCACCCGGATGAGGGGTAGTGCGCGACGCGGGCAGGCCGGGGTCGCGGCGGTGGCACGATGCCAGTGCGGTGGTACGCGGGAGGGCGGCCCGGTCACCAGACCCGAAGGCCCGTGCAGCCCCCCTTCGCGCCACCGCCGCGGCCCCTGTTGTCCTCCCTTCCCCCCGAACGAGGGCGTGGAGTACGGCGGGGGGCTACGCCTCCGAGTCGCGCCCGCCAGCCCGTGTGGCTCGCCACAGCCCTCCACCGGCGCAACTCGTGACGCTTGCCCGGATCACGTCGGCGCTGGTGTGCAGAGCCCCTCTCAGTCGGTCTTCCAGGTCCTCCGGCAAGGCCCGTGCGCCGAGGGCGCAAGCACGCACCAACGCGCGGCAGTCCTCCAGCTGCCGGTCAGTGGCCAACGCCGTGAACAAGGGGTGTGCCAGGTTCTCGCGAGCCGCGTAGCCGTCCTGAGCACTCATCGCCCTGCGGTGGAGGTGTTCAACGGTGCGGTGTGCAGCATGCGTTTCGGCATATCCGATCGTGTCCATGACCGTGAGCCCGAGGCGGGTGTCGAAGACGGTCATGCCGGGCTCGGGATTCCGGCCGAGGCAGACGCTCACCAAGTCCGCAGCACCGACCGGCTGCCCGGCATCGCGGTGGCACAGAACGGTCAGACAGGCCGTGACGGCTTGCTCCCAGGGTTCGCCGGGCATCGTGTCGGCGAGGAGGAGGGCTGCCCGCGCGGTGTCACCCGTGGTCAGGGCGGCGAGCACGGCGACCTGCCGACCGTCGAGCATCCGTCTTCCGATGCCGTGGTGGGCCTCGATATGTGCCAGCGCCTCCGCCCACCGCCCTTCCACGGTGAGGGTGCGCGTGCCGTCCGCCAGAAGTACGCGCCACAGCCACGCGCGTACTTCCTCTCGCTCTTCACCGGTCGCCGTGAGGTTCGGGGGTACTGGGATGCCTTCGAAACGGGCGCCCGCACCGCCCCGGACGGCCTCGTACAAGTCGAGCAGTCGCCGCCGCCCCTCGTCCGCGCGGCCTGCCCGGATCTGGAGGCGGGCCAGGTTGACGACCGGCTCCAGCCCCCGAATCGCGGCCGCGCCGGGGAGAGGGCAGGCGTGGAGGTAGGCGGCGGCGTGCCAGTGACACAACTCGCGGGCGAGATCGGGAAGGCCGACGTCGGAGGCGAGAAGCGCGGCCTGGTTGAAGGCAGCCGATGCGAGCCCCTGGTCGTTCTTGCTCACCGCGCTCCGGGCCAGGTCGACCAGGCTGGTCACGCGCTCGGGCAGTGGCAGGCAGGCGGGCCGGAATCGGGCGACGAGTGGGAAACGCCGGGCGAGGCGTCCGTGCGGGTCCATGAATACCCCCGTATGTGTGCGAGCCAGGAGGGACGACGGAGCCCGCCGGGCGCCGTCGTCTCCTCGTGGTGGGTCACCGCCAGTCGACGACGATGCGGTTCAGCGGCGTACCGAGGACGAAGAGGCCGGGGCCCGGCTCGATGTCCGGCGCGTCGAGCGGCTGGATCTCGAACGTGGCCTCGCGGTCGCGGTAGTGGCGATCCCAGGTACGGATGGCGTCCGCCACCCTCGCGACCAGCTCACCGCTGCCGGGACCGTGCCCGATGACACCGAACTCCCAGAGCTTGCCGCCCTCGGGCGTCTTGTCCTGCGACAGGCGCCGGGCAAGGTAGGCGACAGCCCCCTTCTCGACGGCCGCGGTGGACGAGGGATAGGGGTCCTCGGTCAGCAGGGTGCCCTTGGCACTCCGGGGGAACAGCATCCGAACCAGCCCGGAAGGCAAGGAGCAGGTGACGAACAGCTCCATCCACTCCGGCGACTCCATGGCGCGTACCGTCATACCGGTCCATTCCTCGGTACGCGGCCGGTCCAGCACACCGGCGAGGGCGTCGGCGTCGATGTCGAGAGCTGCGGGGGCCTGGAGCCGCACGGACCCGTCCGCGCTGAGCGGGATCACCCGACGGTCATCGTCGGCGATGCCCCGCCGCAGCGGCATGAAGGTGTTCATCTCGCTGCCGAGGGACACCCACCGACCGTCCCGCTGCTCGTAGGCGATGGACCGGGCAACGGTGCCCTTGAGCCGCTGCGGGACGAGAAGTCGGCCCTCGGGAGCGAGCTGCGACAACCAGGCATGCGGTACACCGTGCGCGCCGACGGTGGCGACGATCCGGTCGTACGGGGCTCCCTCGACGTACCCCAGAGCACCGTCACGCGTGACGGCCTCGACGTTCCCGATACCGGCAGCGGCAAGGTGGGCGCGAGCCCCCTCCACCAGGTCCTCGTCGACATCAAGGGTGGTCACATGCCCGTACTCGCCGACCAGGTGGGCGAGCAAACCGGCGTTGTAGCCGGTTCCCGCGCCCAGTTCGAGGATGCGCTCACCGGGTTGGACATCGAGCTGATCAAGCATGAGAGCGACGACACCTGGCTGCGAGGCACAGGAGAGGGACGTGCCGTCTGCGTCGTACTTGATGTGCACGGGTGCGTTGGCGTACGCGTCCTCCAGCGTCGCATCGGGTACGAACACGTGGCGGGGAACGTTACGCAACGCCGCCTCGGTAGCGGGCTTCCGAGCATGCCCGTCCGCTTGGAGCCGGTCGACCAGAACGTTCCGAAGGCGGTCGGCGATCCCCGTCGAAGTGGTGCTCGTGTCGGTATTCACCACGCCGACGCTAGCGATGTCGGCCGCAGTCTCAGCGCGAAACTCGGTGTGGTCACTCGTTCCCATGATTACCTCTCGTGCGATGTGGGACAGGGCGCTCTGATCGTCCCGAAGGAGACCGGCGCGGTTGGCGTGGAAAATCACGTGATGGGTGATGACGGCACGCAGGCCACGGCTGAGGACGCCCCGGTTGGCGAGGCCGGCAAGCCTGGCCCCGGCCCGTTCGAAGGCGGTCACCCACTCCTGGTGCTCGTACAGCGGACCGCGCAGGCGGCAGAGGCTGTGCGCGTCGACGGTCATGAGCTTTCGCATGGCCGGGGTCAGCGCTGCGACTCGTCCGGATGGTGGTGGCTCGGCGGCCGGGCGCAGAGCCGTGACCCTTGCCCATACGTCACCCTGCTCGAACCAGTCGAGACCAGCACCGCGCATCATCACACTCGCCAGCAGGACGGCAGTCTCCCGGCGCCCCAGGTGCCTGGGGCCCGGCTGATAGCCGATCAGATGACGCGAGTCGATGTGGAACAGATCGTGGGCGGCGTCCATGGCCTCGGTCCCGCCGAATGCTTCGGTCTCGGGCTCGTATGCGCAGGGCACGCACGACACGGCCACCCCGTTGCCGACGAGCTCGCTCAGAAGTGCCTCGACTGTCGGCGCGGGCTCGTCGGCGACGTAGCGCAGCGGCCAAGGCTGCTTGTTCATGAACCACCAGCCGGTGAGCTGGTCATTGGACTCGGCCTGGGCCAGCACAGGGCCCATACGTTGGGCGATGGTGCGCCGGGCGATCTCGCGATCGGCCCAGGTGATGTTGTGCTGTTGCCAGCGGTCGGAAGGCATCGGGGCCTTTCGGTCGGTGAGATCAAGAGGTGAGCAGGCATGCATCCCAGGCAGAGCGGGGTGGTGTGGCCAATCCGTGCGCGAGGAGGACCAGTGCCGTGCCGGCCGCGCCGTCCAGCAGGCCGTCTCCCCCGTCTCCCCGCTTGAGTGCCATGGCGATGTCGTGGAAGTGGGTGCCCGAAGGGACGGCGGCGGCCAGGAGGGCAGGAATCGCCGCGCGCAGTTTTTCGGCAGTCACGGGGTGGGCGTCGACGGCCGTGCGCGCGGCTGTGTGCGCGAGACCGGCGAAGCCGTGGCAGAGGCCGTGGTCCGTCGTGGCATTCAGTTGCTCAGGGTCGGTGAGGGCGGCCACGAGCGCGTTCTCCGCATCCAGACGGCGGGCCGTATCGCCGAGGGCCAACGCGGCGAGTTGCTGGGCGCGGGCAAGTCCGGCAGTGCCGTAGCACCAAGAGGGCCGACTGGGCATTGAAGTCTCGAGACGCTCACTGCGCAGCTCGCTCCGAGTGACCCAGTATGGCCAGGAGGGTTGGCCGTCGGTCCGCCGTGCCCAGCGGTCCAGCCAGGCCAGAATGGTGCGTAGAGCCGCGTGATGCCCGCCGGTGATGTGGCCACTGCGAGCGGCGAGGGCCAGCAGCGCGAGCACGCCGCCGATGCCGTGTGCCATGCCGGTGTTGGCGTGTCCGCCGAGGAACCGGTGGTCCAAGGTGCCCGACGGCCCTGTCTCGGTCCACCAGCCGGGGAGGGGCTCACCCTGGTGGGTGACGGGTTCGGTGAGGCGCACGCAGTAGTCGAGAACAGCACGCATCGTGGAGCCGCCGGGATCACGGCGCAGAAGGTAGGCCCCGTACCCGGTGATACCCCGGATGGCGTCGAACTCGGCGAGCTGGGGCAGACGTCCGGCGTCGAGACGGCGGTGTGCGGCGTCGAGACGGCGTTGGGTATCGACGGCGATCCGCTTGTCCACCACGTCGAGGGCGCGCTGGTAGGAGCTGGGTAGCTGGTCTGCGGCGCAGGCCAGGGCATGGGCGAAGGCAGGTAGACCGTAGAACGGGTGGCTGTCCGGACCGCTTGTGAGCGGCTGACGGGAGGCCGCGGCCAGCCAATCGTGGGCGCGCCGCCACGGCCCGAGGCCGTTCGCGGCCAACTCGATGTGCAAGAGGGCGATTCCGGGCGGTCCGTACGCAAGGTGCTGCCGCCCGCAGGATTGTGTGCCGCAGACGCGTGGCGCGGAGCCGGGGTCGGCGAGCCGGGTGGCGACGGCGTCGACCAGCCCGAGCGCGGGGTGGGCTGTCACTGTGCCCTCCTCTGGGTGCGAGCGGTCCAGGCCAGGGCCGCTGCGCGCGCCAAGTAGAGGCACACCTCTTCCTCGGGAAAGTTCACCGCGATGTGGCGGACGAAGTGAACGTGCAGAAGCGAGGTCAGGACGTCGTCCGGGGCGACGCCCTGAGTGTCCGGGCCGGGCAGATGCAATCGGTACCTGGCAAGCGCCGCATCCCGGTCGGCCCATCCCGACACGATGTCCGCTCCGCCCGGAACACTGCGCAGAGCAGCCCAGGCATCCGACGGGTCGGCGAGCCGTACGGCGTCGGCGAATTGAGGGCGTGGTACGAGAGCGGGCGCGTGCGGAGAGATGTGGTCGATCAGCCACCGCATTCCGGCCGCGGTACCGCCGAGGAAGGCGGAAGCGATGGCGATGATGTGCGCCACCATCAGTGTGCGTGGTCCTGGACGCCGAGGCTGACTGAGCTGGGCCAGGACGGCGCGCGAGTCCGCCCGGAAGACCTCTTCGGCCGCCTCCCATGCGGCGCCTGCGCCCCAGCGGCCCATCTCCCGGTATGAGGTGGGATAGCGCAGGTCGGCCAGCAGGCCGTTGCCGCGTAGCTCGTCGGCCCAGGCACTGACTGCTCGGGCCGTATCGGCAAATGCTTCCGGGCCGGAAAGAGCGATGCGCACCCGGAGGTGTGGGTCAGGGTCCCGAAAGCGGATGAACCACCACGGCGGGTTTCCGAGCTGTTCGAGGAGACCGGACACATGCCGGGAGAGAAGGATGTCCTGACGGCGGGGGTCACCGTAGAGCGACGCCAGAAGCACCGGGGAAGAGCCGGGTGTCTGCATTTGGTCCGCAGCCAGCATGCGGGCTCGGCCGGGGGCTGGAAGGGGCGGCCATGACGACGGTCCGGTGGTTCTGAGCGGCACCACGACCTCGTGGGCTCGACCACCGCACCAGCCGTACGCGGCCGGCTCGGGCGCCTCGACCAGTACGGCAAAGCGCGTACGTTCCAGGTGTCTGCGCAGCAGCGCACGATGTCCGACCTCGCCGAGATCGAGGAACAGTCGCCGGTCATCCTCTGCGAGATGTACGCGGCGCGGCAGCCTTCGCCGAGCCTGCCAGTTCCTCAGCGCGGCGTCCCACTCGGCCCGAGAGTGGGCACGACCCGGCAGTTCGGACGCCTCCAGCCGCCAACGGGCTTGGGCCAGCACGGTCCGGCCGTACCGCACGCGTGGCAGAAAAGGCATGGCCGTTGCGGCTCCCCAGTCAAAGGTGGTGACTTGCGCGCACTGGGCGCGGGCCAGTTCGGTGAGGAACCGCGCCAGAGGCGGGGTGTGGGTGCGGAGGTTCAGCGCGTGCATCCCGATGGCCTCGACACGGTGACCACGCTCGGGAACGGCGAGGTACATACGGCGGCCGTCGCAGCCCACCGCCAAGTCCTCCGGGGTAAGGACGGCATCCTGCGGGGTGCGGTGTTCCTGGAGACTGATCACTGTGGGCAGGATTTGCGGGGCACGGGTGACGTGGGCAGTTGAGGGCAGCAGGGGCGGGAAGGACAGCTGCGCGGGCACGGTGTTTCCGTCGGCGGCCGGAAGATCGGCGAGTTCGGCAGCCAGGGCCTGTCGGTGGGCGGGGTCCAGCACTGCGAGGAATCTGCCTGTGGAGACGCCGGCACCGCGGGACACGCTCAAGACTTCCAACCGGAACCGCCCGCGCTGCAGTTCCTCCAGGCCGGAAGCGTGTACCCGCAATCCCACCTCCAGGTGTGGTGGCAGGCGAGGCTTGTCAGGCCCCACGTCCAGGTTCTGGATTTGTTCCTCTGTGAGAATCACTTCGTCAAGGCCGTCGAGTGCGGAAGTTTGGGCAAGCCGTACGAGAGCGTCGTCCCGAGGGGAGACGCGGGGCCTGTGTGCACCGGCCGGAGCACCCGCGTAGCCATCGGGGTAGCCGATGCCGCTGTCCGCGATGACCTCGGTGAGCGGCACCATCGTGCCGATCCCGTACCGCTCGTAGAACCGCTGGTGGTAAGCGCTCCAAGCGGCGGTTCCGTACGGGCGGGTACTCAACCGGGTCAGAACGAGAGCAGCCCTCTCGATCTCGCGGGCGACCGCTTCCGGAAGAGTGACGTGTGCGTTCAGGCGGAGGTCGAGCGCGACGGGATGGCTGCTTATGCCGGGAACGAGGTCGCGCATCCGCGCCGCGACGCTGTTCCGGTCCCCGGCCGTGGCGCCCTTCCCCAGGTCGGCCCGGATCGTGCGCGCTTCTCGAACGGTCGCCGCCACGGGGGCGAGGTCGCCTGCCTCCACCGCGTCAAGCCTGTCCACCAGATGTGCGAGGGCGTCGGTCTCGGTGCTCGGAGCGTGAAGGTTCGTGATCAGCACCCCTGTTCGAATCAGCTTCGTCAACAGTTCGCGGGCCTTGCCGGGGCCGGCATCGGGGAAATCCGCCCGGACCTTGTCCACGAGGCTGCCGAACCGGATGGGCAGTCGGGTCTCGGCAAGGACCAAGCGCACTGGTGCGGTCAAGGCAAGGGAAGTCTCGACCGCGTGAGCCCGATCGTCCTGAACGTCGGACTGGAACGGCACGACGAGCCGATCCCCCCGGCACGTCGCGGTGTTGTTGGCAACCACCGACAGGCGTTCGAGGAGTTCCGGGCATGATTCGAGCTGTGCGACGAGTGCGGCCACCCACTCCGCTCCTGCACGGCCAACGGGCTGATGCTCCTCACCCCAGTCCGCCCGCGCCTGGGGGCCGAACTCCGCAGCGGCCACTCCGGCGAACAGGCCGAAGGGTGTCGCCCGGTGCTGGGCACGCAGTAGGTAGCGGGCGACGGACAACGCAGCGCGCCGCACATCGCGGTGGGCGGGACGAGCGACGGTGCACAAGGCTTCCACTTGAGCGGCCAGGGCCGGGCTGGAGTATCGAAGTGCTTCCGCGATGTCCTCGTCCGCCCAGACCGTACGCAACCACGCCACGCGGGCGGATGAGCCACCGGGCGACGGGTCATCGAGGTCAGGGCATGAAGGAATCGGCAAGGAGGGCCGGGCCACGGCCCGCACGAGGGCGGTGGCCCCGGCGCGGAACGCCGCGAACGCTACAACCACCAAGTACCTCCGTAGTAAGGGAGTGAAGGTGTGGTGCCGCCGGGTCTCCGCACGACGGCACCACACCGGATCGACCAGGCTTCCGGTCAGGCGACGTTGGTGGTGCAGGCACCGCAGGTGGACCCGCAGTTGTCATCGGTCAGGTTGACGAGGCCCGCCGGGTCGGCGATCTCGACGAGGGATACGTCCAGGTCGAAGCCGTCCGAAACCTCACAGGTCTGTGGGCGTACCTCGGTGCGGCCGGAAACTACGGTGTTGCGCGTCATGCTGCGCTCCCTTTTCATCGTTGGTTGTTGTTGCTGAGCTGGGCTGGTATGCCCGTCAGGGACTGCCAGAAGGACGACGTAGGACGGCTGAGCCCTCCGTTTTGCCTCCTGGCTGCCCGGCGCGAGCGTGCGAATCCGGCAGAGACAGCCCTGACGGATCGCTTGTCCACACCGGGAAGTTGAATATGGTGGGGCCGATCGAGCAGGGCCGGTGCACCGGCCAGACTCGAAAGGTTGTGAGGGCGCCGTATCCGGGCTAGCTGGGCCGGATACGGCCGGTCGGTGCTGCGTTCCGGTGAAGCGCGTCGGCGAGGTGTAGCGCGTCCTCCGCGTGCAGGTAGTCGAAGCGGAGGCGGTTGCCGCCGTGCCGTTCCCGGCACCGACCGCAGACGGGCACCGACTCCACGAGCTGTGCCCGGCCGGTAGCGGCAACCGCCTGCTCCATCTCCCGGGCGAACCGCTCGTGGTCGTGCCAGTCCGCGAGGTCCAGGCCGCGCAGGACCGACTCGTCGCCCCCGAGGCCGCGGTAGAGGAGCGTGGCCGCGTCCGGATCGAACGTGCCGATGTCGATGACGGCGCGACTTCCGATGGTCTGGATGTCCACGTGCCGCTCGACGCCGGTGGCGGCAAGGACTCGATGCAACCGCAGCGCCGCGTTCTGCACCTCCGTGAGACGGGCCTCCAACAGTCGTCCCAAGCCTCGGACTTCCTCCTCCGAGGGCAGGGCGAGAACCAGCTCGCCGCCGGGGCCGGCAGAGTGGTCTTCGAGGCGTGCCACCGCGGCGGTGATCCCCTCGGCAAGCAAATGGGCTCGTACATCTCCGCACGTCCAGGGGTGGGCGGCCGAGGAAGCCAGGCGCAGGCGGCAGCCACCCGCCGCAGGGCCCTCCTCCAGCTCGAAGCCGAGACCGGTGTACTCCAGCACGCGCTTCAGCTCGCGTGCGGTGGCCACTGCGGTCGTCAGCGAGTTCGTCATCGAACAGTCCTCGTCAGGTAGGTCGTGCACCTGCTTGTGGTGCACAGGTGTGTGGCGTGCGTGTGTGGCGGTCGGCGACTCAGGAGGGTCTACGCGGGGGCGCGGTTGTTGCCCAGGCAGCCGGCCGACGCGGTCAGAGTTCTCGGATGCCGACGAGTACGCGGCCGATCAGGTTCGGTTCCACGCGTGCGTCCTCGAACATCTGGCAGCCGTCCGTTGCCGGCTGGCCCGACGACGACGTCATAGCGTCGTGGTCCTCACCCGGACCTGTGGAAGCGAGCGCGATCTCGGCCCACACCACTTTCCCCGTTGCGCTACGCGCCGGGTAGTATCCCCAGGCTCGGCTCAGCGCCGCAACGATGAAGATCCCCCGCCCGCCCGTCGCGTCGACGCCGACCTCCTTCAGAACGGGCGGCCTGACATCGCGGTCCCACACCGACAACCGGATGGCGCCGGGCACGGCCTCCAGCGCCAGTTCGAAGGTGCGCACGTCGCTCTGTGACGAGTACGGCGGCGCCGGCTCCTCACCGTCCTCCGAGTGCCGCACGGCATTGGTCGCCAGCTCCGACACCAGAAGCCGCGCCGTCTCGACGACCTCGGCAGCCACTCCCCAGCCCGCGAGAACATCGGCGGCGTGCAACCGCGCCAGAGCGACGGCATTGGGCGTATCCGCCAACACGAGCCGACTCCTCCGGGACTGTTCATGGTGCATGACAGGTCTCCTGATGTGAGCGATGAATTCGAGGGCAATACGAACCGCTACCAGCCACTCGCGGAAGGTGACTCATCCAGGTAACTCCCCTCCCCTGCTGGCCGGTTAGGGCGTTCGGCTGCATGCCGAGGGGGCTCGCCTAGGGTGTTTTGACCCGCGTTTTACCTGGTCGGCGGATAGCTCGCGGGCTACCGTGCCCGCATGGACGCGATCCGCAACACCGTCCTCGAGGCGTGGATGAACGAGCACGGCTACAGCTCCAACAGCCTGGCCGATGCCGTGAACGGGGCCGTCGCAGACCTGACCGGGCGCATAGGAGGGCTCGACGGTTCATCGGTACGGGCATGGAAGGCGGGCAGGGTCACCTGGCCGAAATCGGCGACCCGTAAGGCACTTGAGGCCGTCACCGGATTACCCCCCGTCGCTTTAGGGTTCGTGCCACGAGGCCGGTCGTCGTCCCTCAGCCCAGCACCACCGCAACAGAAGGAACCCGACATGAAGCGCCGCACCCTCGTCGGCGGCATCGCCGCGGCCGCTGCCGCAGCCGCCGCACCCGGCACCGCTTCACCGCGACGTATCGGCATGAGCGACGTCAACCGGCTGAACAAGCGCTTCGCCGAGATCATCGCCAACGACCACCGCCACGGCGGGCAGCTCCGCATCGAGGAACAGGCCGCCGCGCTGGCCGAGGAAGCACTCAACCTCCAGAACGCGGGCAGCGCGACGCAGCGAGTACGCAACAGCCTGTACGCCTCCGGAGCCGCATTTCGCTCTTCCGCGATGTGGGCGGCTATCGACGGCCGTCGCTATGACGTCGCGAAGGCACACATGCGCGAGGCCCAGGCCCTGGCCGAGATGTCGGGAGACCAGGCGATCAAGTTCCGCATCTGGAGCCACGCCGGCACGATGTACCGCCACATGGGCCGTCCCGCCGACGCGATCGCCGCCAACGACGTCGCACGCAACCTGCACATCACGCGCCGAGATCCGCTCTTCGCGTCCCTGGGCCTGGCCCGCCAGGGAGCCATTCACGGCACGGCCCAGAACCGGACCGAGACCCGTCGCGCGTTCGAGCATGCGCAGGACGCCATGTTGCGTGCCGACCCCGCTGACAGCCGACCCGTCTGGTTGCTTGCCTTCTACGATCAGGCCGAACTGGACTCCCTGGCCCTCTCCGCGTACCTGGCGCTCGGCGAGTATCCGACCGCCGAGTACCACGCCCACCGTTGCTTAGCCTCGCGTCGGCCCCACATGGTCAGGTCTCGTGCCATCACCACGACGCGTCTCGCCCACGCCCTTCTCGCGCAGGGGGCGGCCGACGCAGCGACAGCCACCGCCATGAAGGTCCCCGCAGACGCCGCCACCCGGCACGCCCGTGTATCGCGCATGCTCCAGGAATTCGGTGCTGCCCTCCGCGCCACCGCGCCGCACAGCACCGCTGTCCAAAACTGGACCGACCACACCACCACCTGGAGGACAGCCGCATGACCACAGCACCCACCGCCGAGTTGCGTATCTTCAGTACCTTGGAACCCATCCGAGGCGACCTCCTCGATGTGTACGCCGAGGTGCGTGCCCCGCTGCTGCATCTGCCGAACTACGCGGTCACCGCATTCGGTGAACGAATCGACCGGCATTCCACCGAACCGGGCTTCACAGCCGTCCTCGCATACGCGGACGGCCAACCGGTCGGCTATGCGTACAGCAACACCATTGAGCACGGCGACCGCTACTGGCAGCGCACCAGCCCCGCCCCGGCGAAGCAATACACCGAGCGTCCCGCGAGGGCACTCAAGGAGATCGGTGTCCGCCCTGCCTGGCGCAAGACCGGCACCGCCCGCCGCATCCACGACGCCCTTCTCTCCACCGGCGACGAACCGTACGCCACGCTCATGGTCAATGCGGCCGCAGGCGACGGAAAGGTCCACGCGCTCTACACGTCATGGGGCTACGAGAACATCGGCCGAAGCAGGCCGTCCCCGGCCTCCCCGGTCCTCACCGTGATGGTCCGTAGGACTCCTGGACCGGGACACGCACACCACAAAAGTTGAGTCCCGCAGCGAAAAGTCCCGGAGACGCCCATGACTCGCCCGTACGTCCTGCTGTCAGCGGCCGTGTCGATCGACGGCTACCTCGACACCCGTCCGGGCGAGGAACGGCTCATGCTGTCCAGCAAAGCGGACTTCGACCGGGTCGACTCCGTACGCGCGGGCGTCGACGCCGTCCTCGTCGGCGCCGGGACACTGCGCGCCGACAACCCGCGTCTGCTGGTCAACTCGGCTCAGCGCAGGGCGGCACGACTGGCTTCCGGTCGGTCGGAGTACCCGCTGAAGGTCACCGTCACCGCCACGGGCGACCTGGACCCGGACTGGAAGTTCTGGCATCACGGCGGGGACAAGCTGGTCCTGGCGGCCGGCGAAGGGGCCACCAGCAGGGCCCGGGCCAACCTCGGGGACCTGGCTACGGTCCACACCGTCCCCACCGGGACCGTGTGGCCAGCGGCCCTCGACGTCCTGGGCGACGTGTATCGGGTCCAGCGGCTCATGGTGGAAGGCGGGGGCACCGTCCACACCCAACTCCTCTCGGCGGGGCTGGCCGACGAACTGCAACTCGTGGTCGCCCCGCTGCTCGTCGGCCAGCCGGACGCAGTACGCATGCTCGGCCCAGCCGCCTACCCGGGCGGCCCCGCCGCGCGCCTGCGGCTGCTGGAGACGCGCCAGATCGATGACGTGGTACTCCTGAGGTACGCACCCAAGGACACCTCGACGGAGCCACGATGAGTACTGCCCCCTCACCCAACGCTCCGGGCACGGGACGCGAGCCGAACGCCGCCGACGGCAAGTGGCTCGCCCGCGCCTGCGAACTGGCCGCCCTGTGTCCGCCCTCGGAATCCGCGTTCAGTGTGGGCGCGGTGATCGTCGCCGCAGACGGAACCGAACTCTCCTGCGGCTACTCCCGGCAAGCCGACCCACACGACCACGCCGAAGAAGCGGCCCTGGCCAAACTCACGCCCCAGGACCCCCGCCTCACCACGGCCACGATCTACAGCTCCCTGGAACCCTGCGCCGAACGAGCCTCACGCCCGCGCCCATGTGCCCAGCTCATCGCGGAATCCGGGCTACGACGTGTAGTCACGGCCTGGACCGAGCCGGACACGTTCGTCGCCGACGCGCACGGTACGCGGCAACTTGAAGCCGCCGGTGTCTCAGTCGTGACGATGCCCGCATACGCTAGGGCCGCGCAGGCACCCAATGGGCACCTGTTGTGAGAACGCGGCGCCGGATGCCTTCGCGGGGCACGGCCCGCCGTGTGTCAGAGTTCTCGGCCCACGCCTGCCGGTTGGCCGATGCGGGCTGAGGGCGGGAGGTTCTGATGGCGGCCGGAAGCACGCTGCGGGCGTGGGGGCGCCTCCTCAGTGGCTTGATGGTGGTTTTGGCCACTCTGACGGCGTGTGACCCCTATCAGTACTACGAGGGAACAGGCATCCACGACACCACGGCGGCCGAAGTCGCTGGAGGATGGGAGAACGTCGAGGGAACCCGCGTGCTGCTCCGGAAGGACGGGACCACTCTTTTCGAAAAGCTCGACGGGCAGGACTTCGACTTCGAGGACGGCTGGCGCCTCTCCGGTGAGGGGACCTGGCAACTGACGGACGACGACGGCGGGCAGGTCGTCCGCCTGGCGCTGACAGAACGGACCCGAGTGGAGAGCCGTTCCCCCTCGCCGGCCACCGACACCACTGCACCCGAAGCCCCGTCGACGTACGCATGGTCCTTTTACGTGGACCGCGATCAGAACGACGCATTGAAGCTGTTCTTCTTCTACGGCGATCCTGACGCCGGGAACACCTACGTCATGACGCGCGAGGCAGGGTCATAGCCCTTCGCTGATCGCTGCGACCAGCGCAGTCGCCTCGTACCCGACCGCCGGCTTGCAGGAGGACCCGGATGTGACGGGACGGGCTGTCGAGTGGTTACCACTCGGATGCGGGGTCGGCGCTTCGACACCGCGCTGACCGCCTTGCTGCGTGAAGGAGAACGGTATGGAGAAGTCGTCCGAGCAGGAGTTGCGCGACGCGCTCACCGAAAGCCTCATCGAGCTGGGAGCCGCCCGCAGCCCTCGTGTGATCGCTGCGTTCCGCAACGTACTCCGTCACCTGGCCACCCCTCACGCGGACCTCGCCTCGACGTATGACGCCGAGGTCGCGACGAGCACGGGGGGAGACCGCGCACGCATCGAGGTCCACCCGGCGGGCACGCCGGACGACCGTCTTCCCGCCGGCGGCCGGCGTATCGAGCGGCGGCACTCACGGATCTCGATCACCTGGCCCTAGCCACCCACCACCGCCGAACGCCTTCGCGGTCGAGCCCCACCCTTCTATACATTGCATGTATAGCGCGAGTGTATAGTCACCGTCATGACCTCCCCGTCCTCCACGCCTCTGGCGACCCCGGCCCCAGTCCTCCGGCAGCCCGCCGCCGGTCGGGACCGCGCGATGCTCACGATGGGCCTGTGCGCCGTCACCGGTATCGGCTTCGGTGTCCTGACGAACCTGCTCCAGGGGTGGCTTCCCTGGCCCTGGAGCCAGTTGGCGAATTCCGGCGGGGTGTGGTCGGTGTTGGCCTTCGCCACCGGCGCGTTCCTCGCGCCGCGCGTCGGCGATGTCCGCCGCATCGCCGTGGCCGGTGCGCTCGCGGAGATCGGGCTCGTCGTCGGCTACTACGGCTACGCCGAGCTGGGCCGCGGCGGCATGGGGAGCCTCGTCTTCCCTCTGGTGTGGCTGGTCATGGCCTGCGTCTCCGGCCCGCTCTTCGGCACGGCCGGTGCCTGGGCGCGGCGCAGTCCCCTGCTGTGGCGGCGCGTCGGGTCGCTGGGCGCGGTCGGCGGCCTCTTCGGGAGCGAGGGCCTGCACTCCTGGCTGATCCTCGGGTACGCCGACCAGGCCGGCGCCTGCGCCGTGGCCGCCTGTGCGCTGCCGCTCGCGCTGGCCCGGACCTGGCGCGAACGCGGCCTGGGCCTCGCGGTGATGGTCGTCGCTTCTCCGGTGGCCTACGCGGCCGTGTACGGGGTGCTGGACCGGATCTCCGGCTGAGGGCCGAGGGCACCCACGGATCTCCGCAGGTGCCCTTCCCCGGGCCGCAGGCCCTACGGCGTCACGCCCCCACGTACGGGCGGATCGCCGTCGGGGCGTGGGCCGGGTCCGTCGCCAGGTCCTCGAACTCGTTGACCGAGGCGATGTCCGTACCGCTCATCGCGATGTTCGTGACGCGCTCCAGGATGGCCTCGACCACCACCGGGACGCGGTGTTCCGCCGCCAGCTTCTTGGCCTCCTCGAAGGCCGGGAGCAGGGCGTCCGGGTCGGTGACGCGGATGGCCTTGCAGCCCAGGCCCTCGACGACCTTGACGTGGTCAACCCCGTAGACGCCCAGCTCCGGGGAGTTGAGGTTGTCGAACTCCAGGTTGACCTGGAAGTCGATGTCGAAGTTGCGCTGGGCCTGGCGGATCAGGCCGAGGTACGCGTTGTTGACCAGGACGTGCACGTACGGGATGCGGTGCTGGGCGCCCACCGCCAGCTCCTCCAGCATGAACTGGAAGTCGTAGTCACCGGACAGCGCGACCACCGAGCCCTCCGGGTCGGCCGTGGCGACGCCGAGCGCGGCCGGGATGGTCCAGCCGAGGGGGCCGGCCTGGCCGCAGTTGATCCAGTGGCGCGGGCGGTACACGTGGAGCATCTGGGCGCCCGCGATCTGGGAGAGGCCGATCGTGGTCACGTAGCGGGTCTCGGGGCCGAACGCCCGGTTCATCTCCTCGTACACGCGCTGCGGCTTCAGCGGGACGTCGTCGAAGTGCGTACGCCGCTGGAGGGTGGCCCGGCGTTGCTGGGTGGAGGCGGCCCAGGCCGAGCGGTCCTTCAGCCGGCCGGACGCCTCGCGTTCCCGGGCGATCGCGACGAACTGCTCCAGCGCCGCCTTCGCGTCGGAGACGATGCCGAGGTCGGGTGCGAAGATCTTGCCGATCTGGGTGGGCTCGATGTCCACATGGACGAAGGTGCGGCCCTCGGTGTACACGTCCAGTTTGCCGGTGTGGCGGTTGGCCCAGCGGTTGCCGATGCCGAGGACGAAGTCGGACTCCAGGAAGGTGGCGTTGCCGTAGCGGTGCGAGGTCTGGAGGCCGACCATGCCGGCGTTCAGCTCGTGGTCGTCGGGGAGGGAGCCCCAGCCCATCAGGGTGGGGACGACCGGGACGCCGGTCAGTTCGGCGAACTCGACGAGGAGGTCCGCCGCGTCGGCGTTGATGACGCCCCCGCCGGCGACGATCAGCGGGCGCTCGGAGGCGTCGAGCATGTCGAGGGCGCGTTCGATCTGGCGGCGGCTCGCGGCGGGCTTGTGCACCGGCAGCGGCTCGTACAGCTCGGGGTCGAACTCGATCTCGGTGAGCTGGACGTCGATCGGGAGGTCGATGAGGACCGGGCCCGGGCGGCCGGTGCGCATCAGGTGGAACGCCTGCTGGAAGACGCCGGGGACCTGGGCGGCCTCCAGGACGGTGGTGGCGGCCTTGGTGACCGGGGCGGCGATCGAGGCGATGTCGACGGCCTGGAAGTCCTCCTTGTGCAGGACGGCGGTCGGGGCCTGACCGGTGATGCACAGGATCGGGATGGAGTCGGCGATCGCCGAGTAGAGGCCGGTGATCATGTCGGTGCCGGCCGGTCCGGACGTGCCGATGCAGACGCCGATGTTGCCGGGGCGGGCGCGGGTGTAGCCCTCCGCCATGTGGGAGGCGCCCTCGACGTGGCGGGCGAGCGTGTGGCGGACGCCGCCGGCGGCCTTGAGGGCCGCGTAGAAGGGGTTGATCGCGGCGCCCGGCACACCGAACGCGTTGCCGACGCCTTCGCGCTTGAGGATCTCGACTGCCGCGCGGGCAGCGGTCATACGAGGCATTGAGTGCTCCTGCTCGTCCCTGGGTGGAGTCGGGCTCTGTCGCGCCACCTGAGAGCACCAATTCCGCGAATATTCCGCATTGCGGAAAGTCTCTTCTGTTATGTGGAAGTGAATGTACGGCGCGTCCGGATGGCCGTCAAGAACGGGAAGGGCACCAACTGGAGCGAATCCCTGCCGGGCGGCGGGCTCTTGGGGGAGCATGGGGACACGGAGCGGAGCCGGCCCGATACGCCGGGCGCGCCCGCTCCCGCGCGGCCCTCGGGGCGAAGGGAGTACGGGGTGGAGTCTGTGCCGCTGCGGTGTCCCGCCTGCCGCCGCGACCACACCTACGTCACACCCGTCTACGCCTGCCCCTGCGGCGAACCCACGGCCCCGCCGCTGCTGCGCGGCGCGCCCGTCACGCCGATCACCCACCGCACCTGGAACGACGACTGGGTGACCGTGCGCTGCCGGGGGTGCGGGCGGCACGACCAGTGGCCGCAGCCCGAGCTGTACTGCCCGTGCGGCGCGGTGCTGCGGGTGCCGGTGCGGCCGGTGGCGTCCGCCGGGGCGGTCCGGCCCGCGCACATACCGCTGCCGCGCACGGCGGCGGCGCCGCGCCCCGCGTTCCGCCCGCTGACCATCCGCACCGCCCGCGACGCGGTAGCCGCGGCGGCCCTGTATCTGGCGTGGCTGGGGTTCCGGGAGATCACGCACCCGGTGCACCGGCCCGCCTCGCGGATCGACCTGCGGGCGGCCGGGCTGATCGCGCAGGTGGACGCCGGCACCCGGCCGACCGCCGTGCGGGACGTCGAGTGCCTGTGGCTGAACGCGCTGAACGGCTCGGTGCGCGGGGTGCTCTTCTCGCTCGCGGGTTACGCGCCGGAGGCCCGGCGGCGCGCCGACGCGCTGCGCGTCCCGCTGTTCGTCCTGGACCTCACCGGCACCCCGCGCCCCGTGAACGGCGCGGCGGACGAACTCGTCAGCACCGGCGCCTGAGGGGGCGTACGCCCCTCCTTTTCGGACACGGAGGCGCCGCCGTATGTCGTACCTCACAGAAACCGCCCGGCCACACTGCGTGTGATCCGTCACGTTCTGGCCAACGGGCTCCGATCGGGGGTTCGTTGTCGGTGGCGAGCCCTAAAGTGGAACGCATGGTCTTAACTCGACGGACTTCACCACCCCCGAACACGCCCGCGTACGCCCCCGCGCGCCCCCGTCGGTCGGCGCGGCGCACCGCCCTGGAGGCGAACGAGGCGATCCGCGCGCTCGTGGACGCCCGCGCGGGCCAGGAGTGGTCCCCCATGGAGGCCGCCGCGTACGAGGTGCTGCTCATCGAGTGGGCCGCCGCGACGCGGGGCGCCGCGGCGGACGTCATCGCCGCCGCCTAGTCGCGAGCGCCCGGCCTACGGCCGGTAGTTCTCGCGCAGCTCGACCTTGCGGACCTTGCCGCTCACCGTCATCGGGAAGGTCTCCAGGATCTGGAGCAGCCGCGGGATCTTGTAGTGGGCCAGCTGCCCCTCGCAGAAGGCGCGCACCTCCTCCAGGGCCGGCGGGTCGGCCGGGTCGGCGGGGATGACGCAGGCCAGCACCTCCTCGCCGTACCGCTCGTCCGGCACTCCCACCACCTGCACATCGGCGATCTTCGGGTGGCGGTAGAGGAACTCCTCGATCTCGCGCGGGTAGATGTTCTCGCCGCCCCGGATGATCACGTCCTTGATGCGGCCGACGATCTGTACGTAGCCGTCCTCGCGCATCACCGCGAGGTCCCCGGTGTGCATCCAGCGCCCCGCGTCGATCGCCTCGGCGGTCCGCTCGGGCTGGTCCCAGTATCCGAGCATCACGCTGTAGCCGCGGGTGCACAGTTCGCCGGACTCGCCGCGCTCCAGGGTCACCCCGGTCACCGGGTCGATCACCTTGACCTCGATGTGCGGCATCACGCGGCCGACGGTGCCGGTGCGGCGTTCCAGGTCGTCGTCGCGCCGGGTCTGGGTGGACACCGGCGAGGTCTCCGTCATGCCGTAGCAGATGGACACCTCCGCCATGTGCATCTCGGCGACCACCCGCTTCATCACCTCGACCGGGCACGGCGACCCGGCCATGATGCCGGTGCGCAGCGAGGACAGGTCGTACGAGGCGAAGTCCGGCAGGTTCAGTTCGGCGATGAACATCGTCGGCACCCCGTACAGCGAGGTGCAACGCTCCTGCTGCACGGCGCTCAGCACGGCGGCGGGCTCGAAGGAGGGGCCGGGGATCACGATGCAGGCGCCGTGCGAGGTGGCGCCGAGGTTGCCCATCACCATGCCGAAGCAGTGGTAGAAGGGCACCGGCAGGCAGACCCGGTCCTGCTCGGTGTAGGCGACCAGCTCCCCCACGAAGTAGCCGTTGTTGAGGATGTTGTGGTGGGAGAGGGTCGCGCCCTTGGGGAAGCCGGTGGTGCCGGAGGTGTACTGGATGTTGATCGGGTCGTCGCAGGAGAGTTCCGCCTCGCGGGCGGCGAGCTGCTCCGGCGTGATCCGGCCGGCGGTGGCGACCAGTTCGTCCCAGGAGGCGTCCCCGATGTAGTGGACCGCGCGCAGCTCGGGGCAGTCGGCGCGGACCTCCTCGACCAGGGCCCGGTAGTCGCTGGTGCGGTGGGCGAGCGAGGCGACCAGGAGGGAGATGCCGGCCTGCTTGAGCACGTACGCCAGTTCGTGCGCCCGGTACGCGGGGTTGATGTTGACCATGACAGCGCCGATGCGGGCGGTGGCGTACTGGACGAGCACCCACTCGGGGCAGTTGACGGCCCAGATGCCGACCCGGTCGCCCTTGGCGACGCCGGACGCCAGCAGGGCGCGGGCCAGTTCGTCGACGGCCGCGCCGAACTCCGCGTACGTCCAGCGCCGCCCCGACGGTACGTCGACCAGCGCCTCGCGGTCGGGCCAGGCGGCGACGGTCCGGTCGAGGTTGCGTCCGATGGTGTCGCCGAGCAGGGCGGTGGTGCCGGTGCCGTGGGCGTAGGACAGCTCGCTCATGCCAGGTCCCCCTCGGCGTACTCGGTGCCGCCGCCCTGGGCGGTGCGCTCGCGCAGTTCGATGCGGCGGATCTTGCCGGAGACGGTCTTGGGGAGTTCGGCGAACTCCAGCCGCCGTACGCGCTTGTAGGGGGCGAGCACGGACCGGGAGTGGGCGAAGAGCACCTTCGCCGTGTCCGGTCCCGGCTCCCAGCCCTCGGCGAGCACCACGTACGCCTTCGGCACGGAGAGGCGGACCGGGTCGGGGGACGGGACGACCGCCGCCTCGACGACCGCCTCGTGCTCCAGCAGGGCGCTCTCCAGCTCGAACGGGGAGATCTTGTAGTCGGAGGACTTGAAGACGTCGTCGGCGCGTCCGACGTACGTGATGTAGCCGTCCTCGTCGCGGGCGCCGATGTCGCCGGTGCGGTAGTAGCCGCCGGCCATCGCCTCGGCGGTGCGTTCGGGGTCGCCGTGGTAGCCGGTCATCAGGCCCACCGGCCGCGTGGACAGGTCGAGCGAGATCTCGCCCTCGGCGGCGCCGGGCTCCCCGCTCACCGGGTCGAGCAGCACCACCCGGTAGCCGGGGCTGGGGCGTCCCATGGAGCCGGGCTTGAGGACCTGGCCGGGGGTGTTGGCGACCTGGACGGCGGTCTCCGTCTGGCCGAAGCCGTCGCGGATGGTGACGCCCCAGGCGCGCCGGACGGCCTCGATGACCTCGGGGTTGAGGGGTTCGCCGGCCGCGACGACCTCGCGCGGCGGGGTCGCGAGCTGGGTGAGGTCGGCCTGGATGAGCATGCGCCACACCGTGGGCGGAGCGCAGAAGCTGGTGATGCCGGAGCGGTCCATCTCAGCCATGAGGCGGCCCGCGTCGAAGCGGGTGTAGTTGAAGATGAAGACGGTCGCCTCGGCGTTCCAGGGGGCGAAGAGGTTGGACCAGGCGTGCTTGGCCCAGCCGGGCGACGAGATGTTGAGGTGGACGTCGCCGGGCTTGAGGCCGATCCAGTACATCGTCGCCAGATGGCCCACCGGGTAGGAGACGTGGGTGTGCTCGACCAGCTTGGGGCTGGCGGTGGTGCCGGAGGTGAAGTAGAGCATCAGGGGCTCGTCCGCGTCGGTCTCGCGGTCCGGCGTGAAGCCGCCGGGGGCCCGGTCGGCCTCCGCGTAGTCGAGCCAGCCCTCGGTCGGGGCGCCGACGCAGATGCGGGTGTAGTCGCCGGGCACCTCGTCGAACTTGTCGGTGTCGGTGTCCCGGACGAGCACGTGCCGGACCCGGCCGCGTTCGACGCGGTCGCGCAGGTCGGCGGGGCCCAGCAGCGGGGTCGCCGGGATGACGACCGCGCGCAGCTTCATCGCGGCGAGGGCGGTCTCCCACAGCTCGACCTGGTTGCCGAGCATGACGAGGATGCGGTCGCCCGCCCGCACCCCCCGGCCGCGCAGCCAGTTCGCGGCCCGGTCGGAGCGGGCGGACATCTCGGCGAACGACACCTCGGTGCGCCGGCCGTCCTCCTCCACGATGTGCAGGGCGGTGCGGTCGTTGTCGCGGGCGATGACGTCGAACCAGTCGAGCGCCCAGTTGAAGTGAGGGCTGCGGGGCCACTCGAACCCCGCGCAGGCGGCGTCGTAGTCGTCGCGGTGCCGGAGCAGGAAGTCCCGGGCCGCCCGGAACGTCTCCGTCGCACTCGTTTCCGGCATGTGCCCTCCTCTTTACCGACCCGGCCGGTCCGTTGGCTCCTCACATGATGTAAACAGTGACCCAGGTCTCACCACCCCCGGACGGGGGTGTCGCGGGGCGGCCATTCCATCGGGGGGCGGGCAGGGAGGCGTCAGGGTGCCGGAATCCTTCGAGGCGGTCGAGATGCAGGCGGCGCTGCTGCGGCTGCGCCGGACGAGCGGGCTGCCGGTGGCGTTCGGCGGGCTGCTCTCCGACAGCCGCCATGCCCGGATCGCCGAGGTGAACGGGGCGCGTACGGGGGCGCTGCGCGGGCTGGTGATCTCCTCGGGCAGCGGTCTGGGCGGCAAGTCGATGGCCCTGTCGCGGCCGTGCGCGGTGACCGACTACCGCTCCTCGCGCCACATCAGCCACGAGTACGACACGGCCGTCGCGGCGGAGGGGCTGCGCTCGGTGGTGGCGGTGCCCGTCGTGGTGCGGCGGGAGGTGCGCGGGGTGCTGTACGGGGCGCTGCGCGAGCCGCTGACCCTCGGCGACCGGACGTTCGACGCGGCGGTGGCCGCCGCCCGCGACGTGGAGCAGGCGCTGGTGGTGCGGGACGAGGTGCGGCAGCTGCTGGCGGCGGGCCGTCCGGAGCCGCCCGCCGGGGACCTGGTGGCGCCGGGCGCCTGGGAGGACGTCCGGGAGGCGCACCGGGAGCTGCGGGCGCTGATGCCGAAGGTGCTGGACCCGGCGCTGCGGGACGAGCTGGCGGCGGTGTGCGGGCGGCTGGCGTCGGCGACGGGCACGCCGGCGGCGGGGGCGCGCGAGGTGCGGCTGGCGCCGCGCGAGATCGATGTGCTGGCGTGTGTGGCGGCGGGCGCGACCAACGCGGCGGCGGCGGAGCGGCTGGGGCTGCGGCCGGAGACGGTGAAGGGCTATCTGCGTTCCGCGATGCGCCGGCTGGGAGCGCACACCCGGCTGGAGGCGGTGGTCGCGGCGCGGCGGGCGGGGCTGCTGCCGTAGCCGGTGACCGGGCCCGCGTCAGCGGCCGAGATCAAGGAAGTGCGCGAACCGGAGGTCGTGGGCGGGGGCGTCGGTCATCGTCGCGACCAGCCGGGCCGCCTCCTGGCCGAGGGCGTCGCGCTCGGCGGCGGTGAGCGGGCGCAGCTCCTGGACGGTGAGCGCGGCCGGGGCGTCGCGCGGGGTGTCCAGGCGCCAGACGGCGGCGAAGAAGCCGTCCACGAGCACGCTGCCGTAGTTCTGGTTGCCCACGCCGTTGAGCCCCTTGAACGGGGCCGGGATGATCCGGGTGCGGTCGGCGTGGCCGAGCAGGACGTTGTCGAACTCGGGCAGGAAGCGGGGCGGGGCCGGGGTGTCCTCGGCGGGGCGCGGGGCGTCCGGCAGGTCGAAGAGTTCGACGCCGTGCTCGTCGCGGAAGGTGGTGAGCCGGGGCCGCAGCCGCTCGAAGACCTCCTTGAGCCGGGTCAGCCCGGCCCAGCTCTGCATGTCCTTGACCGAGGCGGGGCCGAAGGCGCCGAGGTAGCGCAGCACGGTGGCCTCGATGTCGGCCGCGGCCTGTGCGGGGCGGCCGAGCCAGTGTTCGGCGGTGGTGAGGGCGACGCCGCCGCTGCGGCCCCACAGGCCGCGCGGGGTGACCTGGACCAGGGGCAGCACACAGCGTGCGGCGATGGTCAGGGCCTGCGGGTCGGCGTCGGGCCACTCGGCGAGCAGCAGGGTTCGGATCTCCCCCGGGGTGCGGGGCGCCTCCTCGACGTGGGCGCGGGTCAGCTCGCGCAGCCGGTCCACGTCGACGCCGGGCAGCTTCTTCCGGAACAGGGTGAGTTCCCGTGCGATGGCGGGCTGGACCAGGGGGCGCAGGGTGAGGGCGTCCTCGGCGGTGTGGGTGTGGACGGTGGAGCGCAGGGAGGCGATGCGGACGACCTCGCGGGACTCCATCAGGGCGGAGAGTTCGGCGGGCCGGAAGTCCCGGAGCCGGGCGAGCAGCTGGTAGTAGGGCGGCTTGGTGTTCTGCGCCTGGAGGCCGACGAGGTGGGCGACGGCGTCCCGCGCGCTCATCGCGGCCCGGTCCAGCAGCAGCTGGCGTTCCAGGGTCGCGCGGTTCAGCGCCCTCGGTGTGAGCACGGGGGCGGGGGCGGCACCGGTGCTGGTCTTCTCGTTGACGGCCATGACGGCACGCTACGCGGCCATCAGGTCTGATTCGGTCCTATTGACGGGACCGGGTCGCGGAGAGGGTGGCGGCGGCCCGGGGAGGGGGCGACGGGCGGTGACGGGCGTCGGGCCCGCCGCCATGCCGGGGTCGCCCGGAAGCCGGGTTCGCGGTGCGGGCGCCCGCATCATGGTCCGGTGATCGCCGTCCTGTTCGCCGTGCTGACCGCCGTCAGCAACGGCTCCGCGTCCGTGCTCCAGCGCCGCGCCGCGCTCGACGTGCCGCAGACCGAGGCCCTGCGGGTGTCGCTGATCGGCCAGTTGCTGCGCCGGAAGGTGTGGCTGGCGGGGATCGGGCTGGTGATCGTCGCCGCCGTGTGCCAGGCCGTGGCGCTGGCCACCGGCCCGATCTCGCTGGTGCAGCCGATCTTCGTCATCGAGCTTCCGGCGACGCTGCTGCTGGCCGCCTTCCTGACGCGGCGCCGCCTGCCGCGGCCGGTGTGGGTGGGGGTGGCCGCCGTGACGGCGGGGCTGGCGCTCGGGATGGCGACGGCCGCGCCGGGCGGCGGCAGCGAGTCGGTGCAGGGGGCCGCCTGGGTGCCGGCGCTGATCCTGACGGGGGTGTTCGAAGCGGCGCTGATCGCGGGGGCGCTGGCCGCCCGGGGCGATCTCCGGGCGGCGCTGCTGGGCACGGCCGCCGCCTGCGGCTACGCGCTGACCGCCGCGCTGATGAAGGACGCCATGTCGCGGCTGGACGACGGGGGCGGCGCGGCGGCGCTGTTCGGCGCCTGGCAGCTGTACGCCATGGCGGCGGCGGGCGTCGGGGCGCTGTTCCTGCTCCAGAACGCGCTCCAGGCGGGCACCCTGGTCGCGGTGCAGCCGTGCCTGACGCTGGGCGACGCGCTGATCAGCGTGCTGTACGGGGTGACCCTCTTCGGCGAGGACATCCGGACCGGCTGGTGGGTGCTGCCCGAACTGCTGGCGCTCGGCCTGATCGCGGCGGGGTGCGTGGAGCTGGCGCGTTCGCCGCTGGCCACCGGGGACGCGACGGCCCCGGCCCGCCCGCGCCGGGTCGACTGACCGGGCGCGCGGGGACCGGGGCCGTGCCGCCGCGCGTTACTTGCTGATCGCGAAACGCATGAGGGCGTGCTCGTCGCCCTGCTTGATCTTGCCGGTCTCGTTGATCACCTGGAGCTTCCAGCCGGCGCCGACGCGCATGGCCTTGGCCACGGCGCAGCCGTTGTCGCTGGTGAGCAGGCTCGGCCAGATGTCGGCGACCTGCTGGCTGCTGCCGCCGGTGGCGTCGTAGACCTTGATGCTGACGTTGCGCGCGTTCTGGAAGGAGCTGCCCTTCTTGTACGCGGCGGCGACGAAGACGATCGACGTCACGTTGCCCGGCACCTTGGCGAAGTCGACGGTCACCGTCTCGTCGTCGCCCTCTCCCTTGCCGGTCTGGTTGTCACCGCTGTGCAGCAGCGAGCCGTTGCCGAGCGGGTCCAGGGAGTCCAGGCCGGCCAGGCGCACGGGGTCCGCGCCCTGCATCGCGATGGCGATGAGGTCGAGGTCGGTGCCCTTCTTCTGCTTCAGCTTCCCCATCAGCCCGCCACTGCTGCCGACGGTGGGGTCCCAGGAGACGCCGATGGAAAGGTGGGTCACCCCGTCCAGGTCCGCCGGGCCGTCTTCCTTCTTCAACGTGATCATGCGTGATCCTCTTCGTGGCGAGATTCCTACAGGGTGAGTCTGCCTGGTGTCCTCCCGTGACCCCTCACCAGGGGCAAAATTTCGACCAAGTGTTGGACACGTCGGGCCGGATTGTCCTGCCTTGGCAGGATGTACACATACGTGTACGCGTGGTAGAGGGCGGATCACACGCGGGCCCGGTCCGGGTCGTCCCGATCCGGACCGGGCATCAGTTGTCGGCCGTTTCGGCGGCGCCCTGCTCAGGCGGCGCCGTGCTCAGGCGGCGTCGCGCACCACCAGCGGCGTTCCGAGGCGCTGGTGGCCGCCGCTGGCCAGCATGCGCACCTCGGCGTGGTCGCTGATCTCGGCGCGGACGATGCCGGTCTCGTCCTCGTAGACGGGATGACCGCCCGCTCCGCTCTGTGCGGTCCGGTGGACGGTGACGGTGTCGTCCTCCACGGCCGACGACTGGAACACGAGCTGGTAGCTCTCCGGATAATCCATGATGACGGGCTCTCCAGACGACCGTTTCCGGACCGGCCCCTGCCGGGCACGTCCGGCCCTGCACCGTCCATGGTCGCGCACACCCCGCCCGGACGCAGGGCGCGCCCGCGCGGGCCGGGCTGCCTATCCTGAGAAGGACCCGCCGCGGGAAGGGACAGCGCCATGGATGAGGCCGATTGGGGCGACGAGGTCTATCAGCCCCAGCCGCAGTCGGAGGCGGCCGACCCGATCGAGCAGCTCGACACGGAGGACACCCTCGACGACCCGGACGTGGACGACGTCCTGGACCGGGGGTACTCGCCGCCGGAGCGCCCGTACGCCGTGGACGACGTGGGCACCACCGCCGCCGAGCAGCACCGGGGCGAGACCCTGGAGAGCCGGCTCGCCCGCGAACTGCCCGAGGACGGCGCCCCGCCCGGGGACGGCGTGGGCGACGTCGTGGACGGGGACGGCGAGCCCTGGGACGGCCAGGTCGGCACGGTCCGCGCCGGACGGCTGACCCGCGACCTGGACGTGAACGAGCCGGACAGCACCGCCGGCGAGGACGTCGGCATCGACGGTGCGGCGGCCTCCGCCGAGGAGGCCGCGGTGCACGTCATCGCGGACGGCCCGGACGGCCCCTGACCGCCGCGGCCGCCGCTCCCCCGCCGCCCTTACCCCGCAGGTAATCGACGCCCCGCACGGCGTCGGACATCGTGTTCCCCACGAGCACAGCGCTCCCCGCCCCCGGCGGCCGGAGCCCTACGGGAGGAAGCCACGATGACCACGTACGACGAGGCCGTGCGGCGCTACTTCGCCGCCTGGAACGCCGGCGCCGAGGACCTGGAGAAGGCCGTCGCCGCCGCGTTCACCGACGGGGCCGCCTACACCGACCCGCTCGCCGACGTGCGCGGCCACGACCAGCTCGCCGCCACGATCGCCGGGGCGCGGGAACAGTTCCCCGGCTTCGTCTTCCGGCCGCTCGGCGCGGTGGACGGACACCACGCGCTGGTGCGGTTCGGCTGGGAGCTGGTCGCCCCGGACGGCTCGGCGCCGGTCGCCGGCTTCGACGTGGCGACCCTCGCCGAGGACGGCCGGATCGCCTCGGTGAGCGGCTTCCTGGACCGGGTGCCGGGCGCCTGATCACGGGACGGCGTCGAACAGGCGGTTGGCGGGGCGCGGCAGCCCGTAGTGGCCGCGCAGGGTGCCGGCGGTGTACTCGGTACGGAACAGTCCGCGTTCCTGGAGGATCGGGACCACCCGGTCCACGAAGACCTCCAGGCCGGACGGGAGGACGGCGGGCATGATGTTGAAGCCGTCGGCCGCGCCGCTCCCGTACCAGTGCTCGATGGTGTCGGCGACCTGCTCGGCGGTCCCGGCGAAGGTCCGGTGGCCCCGCCCGCCGCCGAGCCGGCCGATGAGTTCCCGTACGGTCAGCCGCTCGCGCCTGGCCAGCTCCACGATGAGGGTGTAGCGGCTCTTGGCGCCCTCGATGTCGTCCTCGCCGGGGATGTCCTCGGGCAGTTCGTCGTCCAGGTCGAGGTCGTCGGAGTCGATCCGCAGCTGCTTGGCGAGCTGCCGCTTGGCGTACTCGGGCACGATCAGGTACTCCAGTTCGGCATCGAGCGCCCGCGCCTCGGCCTCCGTGTCACCGATGACGGGCACGATGCCGGGGAGGATCTTGATCCCGCCCGGGTCGCGGCCGAGGGCGGTGGCGCGCTCCTTGACGTCCTTGTAGAAGGCGATGCCCTCCTCCAGGGTCTGCTGGGCGGTGAACACCGCCTCCGCGTACCGGGCGGCGAAGTCCTTGCCGTCCTCGCTGGAGCCGGCCTGGACGAGCAGCGGGTAGCCCTGCGGGGAACGCTGGACGTTGAGCGGCCCGTCGACGCGGAAGAACTCGCCCCGGTGGCCGATCCCCCGCACCCGCTCGGCCACGGCGTGCACGCCGCGGTCCTTGTCGGCGATCACCGCGTCGTCGGCCCAGCTGTCCCACAGTTTCGTCGACACCTCGACGAACTCGGCGGCGCGCCGGTAGCGGTCCCGGTGCAGCGGGGTGTCGTCCAGGCCGAAGTTGCGGGCCGCGTCGG
This sequence comes from Streptomyces sp. OfavH-34-F, assembly GCF_022347745.1. GTDB lineage: Bacteria > Actinomycetota > Actinomycetes > Streptomycetales > Streptomycetaceae > Streptomyces. Next base: position 6,190 of record NZ_JAKRGC010000020.1, on the reverse strand, counting down.
CGCCCGCGGTGGTGACGATGTTCCAGCCGGCCCGGCCGCCCGAGACGTGGTCCAGCGAGGCGAACCTGCGGGCCAGGTTGTACGGCTCGTTGTAGCTGGTGGACGCGGTGGCGATGAGGCCGATGCGGCGGGTGGCCCCGGCGAGCGCGGTGAGCAGGACGGTGGGCTCCAGCTTCGAGGCGGGCCGCCGTCCGGGGTCGCCCATCAGGACGGGGCTGTCGGCGAGGAACACCGAGTCCAGCCGGCCGCGTTCCGCGATCCGGGCGAGGTTCTTGTAGTGCTCGATGTCCGTCTCGGCGTCGGCCGGGCTCTCGGGGAGCCGCCAGGACGCCTCGTGGTGGCCAGTGGACATGAGGAAGGCGTTGAGGTGGAGCTGCTTGCGCTCAGGCGTGGTGGTCATCGGAGTCCTTCGTTCCGGTGGAGGCCGTCGGGCCGTGGACGCCCAGGGCGGTGAGCAGGGTGTCGCGGTACTCCTGGAACCGGGCGTCCCGGCGGGAGCGCGGGGCCGGCAGGTCGATCGTGAGGTCCACGGAGATCCGGCCGTCCTCCAGGACCAGGACGCGGTCGGCGAGTTCGACGGCCTCGTCCACGTCATGGGTGACCAGGAGCACGGCGGGGCGGTGGCGTGCGTGGAGTTCGCGCAGCAGGGCGTGCATCCTGATCCGGGTCAGCGCGTCCAGGGCCCCGAACGGCTCGTCGGCCAGCAGGAGTTCGGGCTCGCGGACCAGGGCGCGGGCGAGGGCGGCACGCTGCTGCTCGCCCCCGGACAGCTCGTGCGGCCAGGAGCGGTCGCGGCCCTCCAGCCCGACCTCGGCCAGGGCGGTGAGGCCGCGCCGGCGGGCCCCGGGGCCGCGCAGCCCGAGGGTGACGTTGTCGAGCAGCCGGAGCCAGGGCAGCAGCCGGGAGTCCTGGAAGGAGAGCGAGACGCGTTCGGGGACGGTGAGTTCGCCGGAGCCCTCGACGGTGTGGTCGAGGCGGGCGACGGCTCGCAGCAGGGTGGACTTGCCGGAGCCGCTGCGCCCGAGGAGTGCGGTGAACTCGCCGGGCGCGACGGTGAGGTCGAGCCCTTTGAGGACGGCGCGGTCGCCGAAACGGCGGACCAGGTGCCGGGTGCGGACGGCGGGGCGCGGGGCGAGGGCCGTCGCGCCGGGAGCGGTCAGCCCGCCAGGGTGCGTCGCCATGACAGGACCTTCCTCTCGACGGCGCGTACCGCGGCGTCCGAAGCGAAGCCGAAGATCCCGTAGGCCACCAGGCCCACGATGATCACGTCGGACTGGGCGTACTGCTGGGCCTGGAACATCATGTAGCCGATGCCGCTCGTGGCGTTGACCTGCTCGACGACGATCAGCCCGAGCCAGGACGCGGTGACGCCGAGGCGCAGCCCGACGAAGAAGCCGGGCAGCGAGCCGGGGACGACGACCTTGCGGATGAACTGCGCGCGGCTCAGGTCGAGCCCTTCGGCGAGTTCGACGTACCGGCTGTCGATGCCGGTGAGCGAGGCGTACGTGTTGATGTACATGTTCACGGCGACGCCCAGGGCGATCACGGTGACCTTCATCTGCTCGCCGATGCCGAGCCAGAGGATCAGCAGCGGCAGCATGGCGAGGGAGGGGATCGCCCGTTTGATCTGGAGGGGGCCGTCGAAGAGGTATTCGCCGGTGCGGCTCAGTCCGGCGGCGACGGCGAGGAGGACCCCGGCGATCACCCCGAAGAACAGGCCGAGGCCGGCGCGCTGGAGCGAGACGAGGACGTTGTCCTGGAGCCGCCCGTCGGCGACGAGGTCGGCGGCGGTGGACAGGACCGTGCCGGGCGAGGAGAGGATACGGGGGTCGAGCTGCCCCGTCGCGGAGGCGGCCCACCACAGGGCCACGACCAGGACCGGGCCGATGAGCCGCCCGAAGGGGACGGTCCGGCCGGGGCCCAGCCGTCTGCGGGTGCCCCGCGCGGCGGGCGGGGGCGGGGAGCCGTTCCCGGCCGGTGCGGCGGCCCGGGGCGGCGCGGTGCGGGTGTCGGTCAGCAGTTCCGTCATGGCTACTCCCGGTACTGGGCGGGTACGGCCTCGGCCGCCAGCCCCTCGAAGCGGCGGTCGAACAGCTCGGCGGCGTCCAGCCCGGGCACGAATCCGCCGGCGGCGAGCAGGTCGGCGGTCTCCTGCTCCCAGGCCACGGCCCGGTCCCAGGAGGCCGGGAAGAGCGGCTTGTCGAGCGAGGCGACGATGCGTCGGCCGTCCGCCCGGGAGACCCCCTGGTCCTTGACGTAGTAGGCGTCGATCCAGGTGTCCTGGTTCTCCCACGCCCAGACCTGGCCCCGTGCCCACAGCGGGACGAAGCTGCGGACGGCGGCGGCCTCGGCCCGGTCGGCCAGCACCTCGTCGGGCGCCCAGAGCACCGTGAGCAGGTCCACGACGTCGGTCCGCACCGCGCGTGCCCCGTCCTTTCCGTACTGGGTGAGGTACTTGGTCAGGGTGGGTTCGCCCAGCGGGGCGGCGTCGACCTGCCCGGACTGCAGGGCGGTGAGGAACTGGGTGCTGGGCAGGGCGACCAGCTCCACGTCCTCGACGGCGATGCCCGCCTCCTTCAGCGCCCGCAGGACGACGACCCCCTGGGCCTGGCCCTGGGAGAACGCGATCTTCCGGCCCCGGAAGCCGGCGACGGACCGGACGCCGGAACCGGGTGCGGTGGCGAATACGTACGAGGGTGTGTTCCGTACCTGCACCGCGACGATTTTCGCCCCGACGCCTATGGCGTGGGCCTGGATCGGCGGAATTCCGGCATTGACGGCCAGGTCTATGGAATGCGCCCGGAATCCCTGGATGATGTCGGGCCCCGCGGCCAGATTGGGCCATTGGGAAACGGTGAAGGGAAGGTCCTTCTTCAGTCCGGCGGGGCCCAGTTGGAGTTGGGTGGAACGCGCGGCCACGGAGAGTTCGGTCCCGGGCGGCGGCGCCCCCGAGGGCAGTTTCCCGGTCGGTTCGGCGCTTGCCACGGACCGCGTCTGCGGGGAGCAGCCGACGAGCGTACCGGCGAAGAGGGTGCCGGCCAGGGCCAGCAGCGAGCGGCGGCCGAGCACCGGGGGCGCGGGGTGGTGGGACATGGGCGGGGTCCTGTTCGGGGTCAGAGGGAGTGGTAGGAGCCGTCGTGGAAGAGCAGGGGGCTGCGCCCCGCGTCGAGCTGGGCGTCCACCACCCTGGCGATGACGATGCGGTGGTCGCCGGCCGGGACGATCTGCTCCGTCTCGACCCGCAGATGGCCCGCCACGTCGTCGAGCAGCGGCTCGCCGCCGGGCAGCCGGTGCCAGCGGGTGGGGGCGGCGAACCGGTCGATGCCGCTGGTCGCGAACGAGGCGGCCAGGGGCTGCTGTTCGGCGCCGAGGAAGTGCACGACGGCCGTACGGGCGTGCTCGAAGTGCGGCCACGACGAGGTGGTGGTCCCGATGCCGAAGGAGATGAGCGGCGGGGTCAGCGAGAGCGAGGTGAGCGAGGTCGCGGTGAAGCCGACGGGTCCTCGGCCGGAGTCGGTGGTGATGACGACGACTCCGGCGGGATAGCGGCGGAACGCCTGCCGGAAGCGGTCCGGGGCGATGGCGGCCGGGCCGGGGGCGGTCTGGAGGGCGTACGGGGGCACGGTGACGGTCAACGTCTCTCCCGAGGTGAGAAGCCGGAAAGGGCAGCGCGAGAACGCCGTTGCCGCGCGGCGGTGCGCACGGAGGCATATGGAGGCATGCGGGGACGTTCGAAGGCGGACTGAGGCGCGGCGCGCGAATGCGCGGAACGTACGCCGAATGTCAGCGGGTGTTTACCGGAGGCCCGGACAAAGGCCGCGACAGGGCCGCGACGGAATGCCGGCGCGCGCGGAGGACCGGGCGGACGAGCGGAAGGGCGGCGTCACCGGGGACGCTTCTCCTGAATTCCGCTGTCGGCTGGTCATGAATCCATCATCCTGTCGTGGCCTGCGGCCGGTCAACAATGCAACGAACTGAATTAAGTCGGATCACGGGGAGCGGGTGCGGGCCCGGTTCAGGACACTGCGGGCAGCGCCGGCCAGGGCCCGAGCGGGTCCGCGTACAGCACGTCGAGCGCCACCGCGCCCCCCGCCACGGCCAGTGCCGAGCCGGTGAAACTGCTCGGCATCACGGCCCGTTCGGGGTCGTCGCACACCCAGGAGCGCTCGGCCACCTCCGCGCGCAGCTCGGCCAGGCACTCCGGCATCCGCCCCACGCCCGGCTCGACGACGACCAGCACCTCCGGGTCGAACATGTCCAGCAGCAGCGCGGCGGCCCGGCCCACCAGCCGGGCCCGGCGGCGGAACAGGGCCACGGCCCGCGCGTCCCCGGCCAGTGCCCGCTCCAGCAACCGCGGGAAGGAACCGGTCATCAGCCCCTGGGCGGCGGCGCGGCGCACCATGGCCGCCTCGGACACCTCCGCCTGGAGGCACCCCGCCCGCCGGCAGGAGCAGGGCTCCTCGCCGGCCGGTCCCCCGGCGCCCAGCGGCAGGTGGGCGACGCTGCCCGCGCCGGAGCGCGGTCCCCGGTGCAGGGCGCCCCCGGTGGCGAACGCGGCGTCGACGACCGCGCCGACGAAGAGCAGGACGGTGCTGGCACGCGTCGCTTCCTGGCCGAACAGCTGCTCGGCACGGGCCAGGGCGCGGGAGTGGCTGTCCACCCGTACGGGCAGTCCGGTCGCGGCGGCGAGCAGGTCGCGCGCCGGGACGTCGTGCCAGCCGAGCTGCGGATGCGCCACGATCACCCCGCCGTCGGGGTCCACGCGGTTCCCGGTGGCCAGTCCGAGGGCGAGCAGGGCGCGGCCGTCCGCGTGGGCGGCCGTCAACGGGCCGAGCCGGTCCGCGAGCCGGCCGAGCAGCATGTGGGGGTCGGTGGTGGTGTGGGGCCTGCGTTCCTCGGCGACGACCCGGCCGCGCAGGTCCATCAGGGACACGGTGGAGTGGGCGACGGCGATGTGCGCCCCGGCCACCAGATGGCGGCCGGTGTCGATCTCGACGGGGATGTGCGGTCTGCCGAGCCCCTTGGGTCCGGCGGTCTCGGCGCTCTCCCGGACCAGTCCGCGGGCGAGCAGCCTGCCGACGTGCCCGCTGACGGAGGCGGGCGAGAGGCCGGTGAGCCGGGCGACGGTGGAGCGGGCGACCGGGCCGTGATCGAGGATCGCGCCGAGGACGGAGCCGGTTCCGGTCGGGCGGCGGCTCCGCGCCGGCGCGGGTATGTCGGCGCGGCGGAGGGGGGCGGGTCGGGTGTCGTGGGGGCGGCGGACGGGGGCGGGCGGACTCTGCACCGTGACTTCCAGTCCTCGGGGCGGCGATGGGCGCGGTGTCGGCGCGGCACGGGCCGGGGCGCGGGACCTCCGGGAAACGGGGAGGGCGGCGCGGGCGCGGGTGCCTCAGGCGTGGCGACACACGGCGGAGCACACCCGCTTGAGGTCGATGTGACCCCGCGTCGTCAGGTGTGTGGATCGCTGCATGCCGCGCAACGTAGCCGGGCGGGCACAAGCCGGTCAAACCGTCGCCGCATCCTGGACAACCCCGGCCGTCGCCGAACGTTTTCCGGAATTCACCACTGATGCCTTGTCATCGCCTGTTCTACGCGCATAGCTTGTGCTCCTTCACCAGAATCTGAGGGGCATTTCCGTGCGCATATCCACACCCCGTTCCGTCCTGCTGGCCGGCGCGGTAGCCGTGACGCTCTCGGCGACCGCGCTGCCCGCCGCCTTCGCGGCCCCGTCCTCGTCCGCCGTGATCTCCGAGGTGTACGGGGGCGGCGGGAACTCCGGTGCGACGCTGACCCGTGACTTCGTCGAGCTGGCCAACGCCGGGTCCGGCGCGTACGACCTGTCCGGGCTCAGCGTCCAGTACCTGCCCGGCGCCCCGTCGGCGGGTTCGCAGTGGCAGGTGACGCCGCTGACCGGTGCGGTGGCGCCCGGCGGCCGGTATCTCGTCGCCCAGGCGGAGGGCGCCGGGGGCACGGTCGCGCTGCCCGCCCCGGACGCCACCGGCAAGGTCGCCATGGCGGCGGGCAGCGGCACCGTGGCCCTGGTCTCCGGGACGACGCCGCTGACCTGCAGGACGGCTGCCGACTGCGCCGCGGACGCCCGCGTCGTGGACCTGGTCGGCTACGGCACCGCGGTCGTCCGGGAGGGCAGCGGCCCGGCCAAGGGCGCCTCGGCCACCGCGTCCGTGGCGCG
>NZ_JAKRGC010000209.1 GCF_022347745.1 Streptomyces sp. OfavH-34-F | reverse complement strand
CGGGGCGGGGTGGGGCCCCGGGGCCGCCGGGGCTCAGCGCCCGCGCAGCTCGCGGTAGGCGGAGACCAGCGCGGCGGTCGAGCTGTCCAGCCGCTCGCCGCCCTCGCCCCCGGTCAGCACGGGCTCGATCTTCTTGGCCAGGACCTTGCCCAGCTCGACGCCCCACTGGTCGAAGGAGTCGATGTTCCAGATCGCGCCCTGGACGAAGACCTTGTGCTCGTAGAGCGCGATGAGCTGGCCCAGCACGGACGGGGTCAGCCGGTCGGCGAGGATCGTCGTCGTGGGGTGGTTGCCCCGGAACGTCTTGTGCGCCACCAGCTCCTCCGGGACGCCCTCCGCGCGGACCTCCTCGGGCGTCTTGCCGAAGGCGAGGGCCTGGGTCTGGGCGAAGAAGTTGGCCATCAGCAGGTCGTGCTGGGCGACCAGGCCGGGCAGCAGGTCCTCGACGGGCTGCGCGAAGCCGATGAAGTCGGCCGGGATGACCTTGGTGCCCTGGTGGATCAGCTGGTAGTAGGCGTGCTGTCCGTTCGTGCCGGGGGTGCCCCAGACGACCGGGCCCGTCTGCCAGTCGACCGGACGGCCGTCGCGGTCCACGGACTTGCCGTTGGACTCCATGTCCAGCTGCTGGAGGTACGCGGTGAACTTGGACAGGTAGTGGCTGTAGGGCAGCACGGCGTGGGACTGGGCGTCGAAGAACGCGCCGTACCAGACGCCCAGCAGGCCGAGCAGCAGCGGGGCGTTCTCCTCGGCGGGGGCGGTGCGGAAGTGCTCGTCGACGAGGTGGAAGCCGTCGAGCATCTCGCGGAACCGGTCCGGGCCGATGGCGATCATCAGCGAGAGGCCGATGGCCGAGTCGTAGGAGTAGCGTCCGCCGACCCAGTCCCAGAACTCGAACATGTTGGCCGTGTCGATGCCGAAGTCGGCGACCTTCCCGGCGTTGGTGGACAGCGCCACGAAGTGCTTGGCGACGGCCTCCTGACCGGCCCTCAGCCCGGTCAGCAGCCAGTCGCGGGCGGAGGTGGCGTTGGTGATCGTCTCGATCGTGGTGAAGGTCTTCGACGCGATGATGAACAGCGTCTCGGCCGGGTCCAGGTCGCGCACGGCCTCGTGCAGGTCGGCGCCGTCCACGTTGGAGACGAAGCGGAAGGTCAGCGAGCGGTCCGTGAAGGAGCGCAGCACCTCGTACGCCATGGCGGGGCCCAGGTCGGAGCCGCCGATGCCGATGTTGACGACGTTCTTGATCGGCTTGCCGGTGTGGCCGGTCCACTCCCCCGACCTGATCCGGTCGGAGAAGGCCGCCATCTTGTCGAGCACCGCGTGCACCGCGGGCACCACGTTCTCGCCGTCGACCTCGATCACGGCGTCGCGCGGGGCGCGGAGCGCGGTGTGCAGGACGGCGCGGTCCTCGGTGGTGTTGATCTTCTCGCCGCGGAACATGGCGTCGCGCAGGCCGGCGACGTCGGTGGCGGCGGCCAGTGCGCGCAGCAGCGCCAGGGTCTCGTCGGTGACCAGGTGCTTGGAGTAGTCGAGGTGCAGGTCGCCGACCCGCAGGGTGTACCCGGTGCCGCGCGCCGGGTCGTCCGCGAACAGTTCGCGCAGATGGATCGACCCGAGCTGCTCACGGTGCTTGCCCAGCGCCGCCCATTCCGGCGTCTGGTTGAGCCTGGTACGGCTAGTTGCGTTCATCCCGGACATCAGCCCACTTCTCTCGTAACCGCAGTTCCCCGCTGCCCCTCCAACCTAATTGATCAGGCGGCCGGACGTGACAACAGCGGGCTGCGGCGCAGGGCCTTTCCCGGGAAGCACTCCGGCCGGGCACCCAGAGGTGTCCGGCCGGGGGTGTGGCTAGATCTCGCCGCGGAGTTTCGCGAGGGCCTCGGCGAGGATGGCCTCGCCGTCCGCGTCGCTGCGCCGCTCCCGTACGTACGCGAGGTGCGTCTTGTACGGTTCGGTGCGCGGCGGGTCCGGCGGGCTCTCCGGGTCCTGGCCGGCCGGGAAACCGCAGCGCGGGCAGTCCCAGGTGTCCGGCACCTGCGCGTCGTGGGCGAAGCTGGGCTGCGTCTCGTGCCCGTTCGAGCACCAGAAGGAGATGCGGAGCCGTGGCGCGGACTCGCCGCGCTCGGCCTCCCCCATCGGCCCCGCTCCGACCCGGCTTCCCCGGATCGCGTTGCCACTTGCCACGGTCGTAACTCCCTGCGTGATGGTGCTCGAGGATGCCCCAGTCTACGTATGGCCCAACGCGCGTCCAGTGAAAGGAGTTACACCCTCACCAGGAATCGCGTACGCGGGGTCAGTCCAGCTTGATGAGCAGACCGAGGACCACGATGCACACGAACCAGCCAAGACCGACCACGACGGTGATCCGGTCGAGGTTGCGCTCGGCGACCGAGGAACCGCCGACGGAGGACTGCATGCCGCCGCCGAACATGTCGGAGAGGCCACCGCCCTTGCCCTTGTGCATGAGCACCAGCAGCATCAGCAGCAGGCTGAAGATGATCAGGGCGATCTCGAACCCCAAAACCACGGCTGGTCCCTACTTTCCGGAAATCTGACTGCTTAGGCGAACCACGGGGGCCGGGAGGCTGCCCTCCTCGGCCCCCGCAAGGGTACGACGGATCGGCGCTACCGCATACTCACTGGTCGCGGAAGCGGACGATCTTGACGAACTCGTCGGCGTCCAGCGCCGCGCCGCCGATCAGGGCGCCGTCGACGTCGGGCTGGGCCATGATGGCGGCCACGTTGCCGGACTTCACGGAGCCGCCGTACTGGATGCGGACCGCGTCGGCCAGCTCCTGCGAGTACAGCTCGGCCAGGCGGGCGCGGATGGCACCGCAGACCTCCTGGGCGTCCTCGGGGGTGGCGACCTCGCCGGTGCCGATGGCCCAGACCGGCTCGTAGGCGATCACGATGGACTCGGCCTGCTCGGCCGGGATGTCCTTGAGGGCGCCGTCGAGCTGGGCGAGGGTGTACGCGACCTGCTCGCCGGCCTTGCGGACGTCCAGGCCCTCGCCGACGCACAGGATCGGGGTCAGGTCGTGCCGGTAGGCGGCCTTCACCTTGGCGTTGCAGATCTCGTCGGTCTCGCCGTGGTACTGGCGGCGCTCGCTGTGGCCGATGGCGACGAAGGTGCACTTCAGCTTGGCGAGCATGGGGCCGGAGATCTCACCGGTGTACGCGCCGGAGTCGTGCGCCGAGATGTCCTGGGCGCCGTACTTGATCTTCAGCTTGTCGCCGTCGACCAGCGTCTGCACGGAGCGCAGGTCGGTGAAGGGCGGCAGGACGGCGACCTCGACGGCGTCGTAGTCCTTGTCGGCCAGGGCGAAGGCGAGCTTCTGGACGTGGGCGATGGCCTCGAGGTGGTTGAGGTTCATCTTCCAGTTGCCCGCCATCAGCGGGGTGCGAGTGGTCATGAAAGGTCAGTCCTCCAGAGCGGCGAGGCCGGGGAGCGTCTTGCCCTCGAGGTATTCGAGGCTGGCACCGCCACCGGTCGAGATGTGTCCGAACGCGTTCTCGTCGAAGCCCAGGATGCGGACCGCGGCGGCGGAGTCGCCACCGCCGACCACGCTGAAGCCCGAGGAGTCGACGAGGGCCTGGGCGACCGCCCGGGTGCCCTCGGCGAAGTCGGGGTGCTCGAAGACGCCCATCGGGCCGTTCCAGAAGACGGTGGCCGCGTCGGCGAGCTTCGATGCGTAGAGCTTGTTGGTCTCCGGGCCGTTGTCCAGGCCCATCTGCCCGGCCGGCATGGCGTCGGCGGGGACGGTGTCCGGGTGGGCCGGGGCCTTGGTCTTGAGGTCCGGGAAGGCGGGCGCGACGACGACGTCGACGGGGAGCACGAACTCCACGCCCTTCTCCTCGGCGCGGCGCAGGTACTCCTGGACGGCCGGGATCTGGTCCTCCTGGAGCAGCGAGCTGCCGACCTCGTGGCCCTGGGCCTTGAGGAAGGTGTACGCCATGCCGCCGCCGATCAGGATGCGGTCGGCGCGCTCCAGCAGGTGGTCGATGACGCCGAGCTTGTCGGAGACCTTGGCGCCGCCGAGGACCACCGCGTAGGGGCGCTGGACGTCGTCGGTGAGCTTCTTGAGGACGCCGACCTCGGTGGCGATCAGGTCGCCCGCGGCGTGCGGGAGGCGGGCCGGGAGGTCGAAGACCGAAGCGTGCTTGCGGTGGACGGCGCCGAAGCCGTCGCCCACGTACAGGTCGGCCAGTTCGGCGAGCTGGTCGGCGAAGGCGCCGCGCTCGGCGTCGTCCTTGGAGGTCTCGCCGGGGTTGAAGCGGAGGTTCTCGATGACGGCGACCCGGCCGTCGGTGAGCGCGGCGACGGTGGCGCGGGCGGACTCGCCGACCGTGTCGGTCGCGAACGCCACGTCGGCGCCGAGGAGTTCACCGAGCCGCGTGGCGGCGGGGGCCAGCGAGAACGCCGGGTCCGGGGCGCCCTTGGGGCGGCCCAGGTGCGAGGCGACGACGACCCGTGCGCCGGCCTCGGCCAGCTTGCGGACGGTCGGGGCGACGGCGCGGATGCGGCCGTCGTCGGTGATGGTGGTGCCGCTGAGCGGCACGTTGAGGTCGGCGCGGACGAATACCCGCTTGCCGGCGACCCCTTCGGCGAGAAGTGCGTCGATCGTCTTCATCTGTCTGGACTCCTTGGAGGACGAGGGAGCATGCGAGGGGGCTCGAACAGCGCAGCGTCGCGCTGTTCGAGCCCCGTGCTCACATCGAGATGCCTGCCGGTGCGGCGGTGCTCAGAGCTGGCCGCCGACGAAGACGGTGAGGTCGACGAGGCGGTTGGAGTAGCCCCACTCGTTGTCGTACCAGCCGAGGATCTTCACCGTGTTGCCCTCCTGGACCATGGTCAGGGAGGAGTCGAAGGTGCAGGACGCCGGGTCGCTGACGATGTCCGAGGACACGATCGGGTCCTCGGTGTAGTACAGGATGCCCTTGAGGTCGCCGTCGTCGGCGGCCTTCTTGAACGCGGCGTTGACCTCGTCCTTGGTGACCTCGCGCTGCAGGGTCACGACCAGGTCCGTGGCGGAGCCGGTCGGGACCGGGACGCGCATCGCGATGCCGTCGAGCTTGCCCTTGAGCTGGGGCAGGACCAGGGCGGTGGCCTTGGCGGCACCCGTCGTGGTCGGGATGATGTTCTCGGCGGCGGCGCGGGCGCGGCGCAGGTCCGAGTGCGGGAAGTCCAGGATGCGCTGGTCGTTGGTGTACGCGTGGACCGTCGTCATGAGGCCCTTGACGATGCCGAAGTTCTCGTCGAGAACCTTGGCCATCGGGGCGACGCAGTTGGTCGTGCAGGACGCGTTGGAGATGACGTGGTGGTTGGCCGCGTCGTACTTGTCCTGGTTGACGCCCATCACGATGGTGATGTCCTCGTCCTTGGCCGGGGCCGAGATGAGGACCTTCTTCGCGCCACCGGCGATGTGCTTCTCGGCGTCGGCCTTCTTCGTGAAGATGCCGGTCGACTCGATGACGATGTCGACGCCCAGCTCACCCCAGGGGATGTCGGCCGGGTTGCGCTCGGAGAGCACCTTGATGGTGTGGCCGTCGACGGTGATGGTGTCGGCGGTGTGGCTGACCTCTGCCTTCAGACGACCCAGGATGGTGTCGTACTTCAGCAGGTGGGCCGTGGTCGCGGTGTCACCCAGGTCGTTGACAGCCACGATCTCGATGTCCGCACCCTGCTCGAGCAGCGCGCGGAAGTAGTTGCGACCGATGCGGCCAAAGCCGTTGATGCCTACGCGGATCGTCACGAACCGATCTCCTCGTTAGGTACGCCGGTTTTCGACGCCGGCGAGTTGTATGGGATGTCCCCGACCGCCTACGACCCTACCTCTCCGGAGCCGCCGGGGTGACATCGAGCGGGGCCGGAGGAACGCGGAAAGCCCGTACTCCCCAGTAGGAGTACGGGCTTCAGGCCGCCCTCCGCCGCTTCCTGCGGCGATTACGCAGCGTCAACGCCCGCGGGCCTGCGGGCCGTTCCCCGCGCGGGGTGCGGACCCGCGGCGCGGCTCAGCCGACCAGGCCGTCCGCCAGCTCTTCGCTGAGAGTGGATTCCGTGCCGGGGATGCCCAGGTCCTGGGCCCGCTTGTCGGCCATCGCCAGGAGCCGGCGGATGCGGCCCGCGACGGCGTCCTTGGTCAGCGGCGGGTCGGCGAGGGCGCCCAGCTCCTCCAGCGACGCCTGCTTGTGCTCCATGCGCAGCCGGCCGGCCGCCGCCAGGTGCTCCGGGACCTCCTCGCCCAGGATCTCCAGCGCCCGGCCCACGCGGGCGCCCGCGGCGACGGCGGCGCGGGCGGAGCGGCGCAGGTTGGCGTCGTCGAAGTTGGCGAGGCGGTTGGCCGTGGCCCGGACCTCGCGGCGCATCCGGCGCTCCTCCCAGGCCAGCACCGACTCATGGGCGCCGAGCCGGGTGAGCAGGGCGCCGATCGCGTCCCCGTCGCGGACGACGACCCGGTCCACGCCGCGCACCTCGCGCGCCTTGGCCGCGATGGAGAGCCGGCGGGCGGCGCCGACCAGGGCGAGCGCGGCCTCCGGGCCGGGGCAGGTCACCTCCAGGGAGGAGGAGCGGCCCGGCTCGGTGAGCGAGCCGTGCGCCAGGAAGGCGCCGCGCCAGGCGGCCTCGGCGTCGCAGGTGGCCCCCGAGACCACCTGCGGGGGAAGGCCGCGGATGGGCCGGCCCCGGCCGTCGACCAGGCCCGTCTGGCGTGCCAGCTGGTCCCCGCCGGCCACCACCCGTACGACGTACCGCGAGCCGCGCCGCAGCCCGCCGGGGGCCATCACGATCAGCTCCGAGCTGTGCCCGAAGATCTCCAGGATGTCCCGCTTGAGCCGGCGCGCCGCCATCGCGGTGTCCAGCTCCGCCTCGATCACGATCCGGCCGCTGACCAGGTGGAGGCCACCCGCGAACCGAAGAATCGCCGAGACCTCCGCCTTTCTGCAGCAGGTCCGGGTCACGGGAAGCCGAGAGATTTCGTCCTTCACCGCGGGCGTCATCGCCATGGGCCGATCCTTCCATGCATCCGAAAAATACGGTCGTACGCGGCGGCCAACAGCTCCGGATCATGGATCGGAACGCCGTCGGGTGAGGCCACGGGCGCCAGCTCGACCGCCGCACCGAGCCGTTTGGCTGCGTCGGCGAGGGACTCGCGGTCGGGCACGGCGGCCTCGTCGGCCAGCACCACGTCCAGGGCGAGTTTAGGGGCGTGTCGTCCCAAAACCTCCAAATGACGCTGCGGTGAGAAGCCTTCTGTTTCACCGGGCTGCGGTGCGAGATTCAGCGAGAGGACCTTACGGGCCTGGGTCTCGACCAGCGCGTCCAGCAGTTCGGGGACGAGCAGGTGCGGGATGACCGAGGAGAACCAGGAGCCGGGGCCCAGGACCACCCAGTCCGCGTCCCGGACGGCGGCGACCGCCTCAGGGACGGCCGGCGGGTCGGCCGGGACCACGTGCACCGACTGGACCTCGCCGGGCGTGAGGGCGACGGTGGCCTGGCCGCGCACCGTGTCCACGTCGTCCGGGCGGTCCGGGTCGTGGCCCTTGACCAGGGCCTGGAGCTCCAGCGGCACGGCGGACATGGGCAGCACCCGGCCGTGCGCGCCGAGGAGCTTGCCGACGAGGTCCAGGGCCTGGACGTGGTCGCCGAGCTGCTCCCAGAGGGCGACGATCAGCAGATTGCCGACCGCGTGCTCGTGGAGGTCGCCCCTGGACTGGAAGCGGTGCTGGATGACCTGGGCCCAGGTCTGGCCCCATTCGTCGTCGCCGCACAGGGCGGCGAGCGCCTTGCGCAGGTCGCCGGGCGGCAGCACGCCCAGCTCCTCGCGGAGCCGGCCGCTGGAGCCGCCGTCGTCGGCGACGGTGACCACGGCGGTCAGGTCGCCGGTGATCCGCCGCAGCGCGGTGAGCGAGGCGGACAGGCCCATGCCGCCGCCGAGGGCGACGACCTTGGGCTGGGCGCCGCGCTTGCGGCCGAGCGGCGAGGGGACTCCCCTGCGCAGCCGGCGCAGACGCATATTGCGACTGGTCACTCGCGCCCCATGTCCCTGTGTACGAGCACGGTCTCGATCCCCTCGGTGGCGAGCCGGGCGGCCAGCTTCTCCGACATGGCCACGGAGCGGTGCTTGCCGCCGGTGCAGCCCACGGCGATGGTCACGTAGCGCTTGCCCTCGCGGCGGTAGCCGGCGGCGACGAGCTGGAGCAGCTCCGTGTACTGGTTGAGGAACTCCTTGGCGCCCGGCTGGTCGAAGACGTACGAGGAGACCTCCTCGTTGAGGCCGGTGAAGGGGCGCAGCTCCGGCACCCAGTGCGGGTTGGGCAGGAAGCGGCAGTCGACCACCAGGTCGGCGTCGACCGGCAGGCCGTACTTGAAGCCGAACGACATCACCGTGGCCCGCAGCTCGGGTTCCTCGTCGCCGGCGAACTGGGCGTCCATCTTGGCGCGCAGTTCGTGGACGTTGAGGCTGGAGGTGTCGATGACCAGGTCGGCGTCGCCGCGCAGTTCGCGCAGCAGGTCGCGTTCGGCGGCGATGCCGTCCACGATGCGGCCGTCGCCCTGGAGGGGGTGGGGGCGGCGGACCGACTCGAAGCGGCGGACCAGCGCGTCGTCGGAGGACTCCAGGAAGACCACCCGGCGGGTGACGCCCTTGGCGTCCAGGTCGGCGAGGGATTCGCGCAGATTGTCGAAGAAGCGGCGGCCGCGCACGTCGACGACGACGGCGATCCGGGCCACGTTGCCCTGGGAGCGGGCGCCGAGCTCCACCATGGTGGGGATCAGGGCGGGCGGCAGGTTGTCGACGACGAACCAGCCGAGGTCCTCCAGGCACTTGGCGGCGGTGCTCCGCCCGGCTCCGGACATGCCGGAGATGATCACCAGTTCGGGGATGGCCGCGGCCGTGTCGCCCGTCTCGGTCTGGGTGCCCGTACTCACGTGTGCTGCTCCGTCTGCTCGGTTCGTGCGGTCGTGCCCGTGTTCGTGTGCGTGGTCGGTCATGTCGTCGTGCCCCCGTCGTCCTCTTCCATGATCTCTCCTGTGGCCGTGTTCACGGCGGGTGCGGCCGGGGCGGCCGCAGCCAGGGCGACGGCCACGGATTCCGCGGTCCTGCGGCCTATGCCGGGGACCTCGCAGATGTCGTCGATTGTCGCCTGCCGCAGCTTCTTCACGGAGCCGAAATGCTTGATGAGGGCCTGTTTCCGGGTCTCCCCCAGGCCGGGGACGGCGTCCAGGGGGCTGGAGCGGATGCGTTTGGCCCGCTTGGCGCGCTGGTAGGTGATGGCGAAGCGGTGGGCCTCGTCGCGGATGCGCTGGAGGAGATAGAGGCCCTCGCTGGAGCGGGGCAGGACCACCGGGTCGTCGTCGTCCGGCAGCCAGACCTCTTCGAGGCGTTTGGCGAGGCCGCAGACGGCGATGTCGTCGATGCCCAGCTCGTCCAGGGCCCGCTTGGCGGCGGCTACCTGCGGCTGTCCGCCGTCCACGACGAGGAGCTGGGGCGGGTACGCGAAGCGCTTGGGCCGTCCGTCGTCCTCGCGGGGCCCGGCGGACTCCTCGCCCGCGCCGTCCCCGGCCGGTACGGGGCCGGTGGGGGCCGGGCCCTCGGCCTGCTCCCACTCCCCCGTGCGCTCCTTCTCCTGGAGGTAGCGGCGGAAGCGGCGGCTGATCACCTCGTGCATCGAGCGGACGTCGTCCTGGCCCTCGAAGCCCTTGATCTGGAAGCGGCGGTACTCCCCCTTGCGGGCCAGGCCGTCCTCGAAGACGACCATGGAGGCCACGACGTCGTCGCCCTGGAGGTGGGAGATGTCGAAGCACTCGATGCGCAGCGGGGCGGTGTCCAGGTCCAGGGCCCCGGCGATCTCCTCCAGGGCCCGCGAGCGGGTGGTGAGGTCGGAGGCGCGCTTGGTCTTGTGGAGTCCGAGGGCCTGCTGGGCGTTGCGCTGGACCGTGACCATCAGGTCCTTCTTGTCGCCGCGCTGCGGGATGCGCAGGCTGACCTGGGAGCCCCGCCGGCCGGCGAGCCACTGGGAGACGGCGGCCGGGTCCTCGGGGAGGGCCGGGACCAGGACCTCCTTGGGGACGGCGTCGCCGCTCTCCTCGCCGTACAGCTGCTGGAGGGCGTGTTCCACGAGGCCGGAGGTGTCCACGTTCTCCACCTTGTCGGTGACCCAGCCGCGCTGGCCGCGGACCCGGCCGCCCCGGACGTGGAAGATCTGGACGGCGGCCTCCAGCTCGTCCTCGGCGAGGGCGATCAGGTCGGCGTCGGTGGCGTCGGCGAGGACGACGGCGCTCTTCTCCATGGCGCGCTTGAGCGCCTCGACGTCGTCGCGCAGCCGGGCGGCCCGCTCGTACTCCATCTCCTCGGCCGCCGCCATCATGTCCTTCTCCAGGCGGCGGATGTAGGTGCCGGTGCGCCCGGCCATGAAGTCGCAGAAGCCGTCGGCCAGTTCGCGGTGCTCCTCGGGGGTGACGCGGCCGACGCAGGGGGCCGCGCACTTGCCGATGTAGCCGAGGAGGCAGGGGCGGCCGGTGCGGGCGGCGTTCTTGAAGACCCCGGCGGAGCAGGTGCGGACGGGGAAGACGCGGAGCATCAGGTCGACCGTCTCTCGGATCGCCCAGGCGTGCCCGTAGGGGCCGAAGTAGCGCACGCCCTTCTTCTTGGCGCCGCGCATCACCTGGACGCGGGGGAACTCCTCGTTCAGCGTGACCGCGAGGTAGGGGTAGCTCTTGTCGTCGCGGTACTTGACGTTGAACCGGGGGTCGAACTCCTTGATCCAGGAGTACTCCAGCTGGAGCGCCTCGACCTCGGTGGCGACGACGGTCCACTCCACGGAGGCGGCGGTGGTCACCATCGAGCGCGTGCGCGGGTGCAGGCCGGAGAGGTCCTGAAAGTAGTTGGCCAGCCGCTGGCGCAGGCTCTTGGCCTTCCCGACGTAGATCACCCGGCGGTGTTCGTCGCGGAACTTGTAGACCCCCGGGGAGTCGGGGATCTGTCCCGGCTTGGGGCGGTAGCTGGAGGGGTCTGCCATGCCCACCACCCTACTTGCGGGCGGTGACAGCGCGGGGTGCGCGCGGTTCGCCGCGCTCCGGGGCGGGGGTGGGGTCACCCGTCCCGGAGCGCGGGGTCAGGGGCGGGGCCCGATCACCCCCTCCGCCGGCGGCCGCGCAGCCGCACGGCCGTGACGCCGCACAGGGCGAGGACGGCGAGCGCGCCCCC
>NZ_JAKRGC010000208.1 GCF_022347745.1 Streptomyces sp. OfavH-34-F | reverse complement strand
GGCGGGTCCGGGCCGAGGGGGAGGAGGCGGCGCGGCACCGCCGGGAGGACGCGGAGGCGGGGGCGGCGGAGCTGCTCGCGCAGGCGCGGGTGCGTGAGGAGCGGGTGGTGCGGGAGACCGAGCGGATACTGCGGGAGCACGAGGAGGGCCGCGAGGAGGTCCAGGCCCACATGGCTCATGTGCGCAGTTCGCTCGCGGCGCTCACCGGGCGGGTGGCGCCGGCGCGGGACTGACCCCGCACGGTCCGGGGGAGGGTGGCTCTCAGGGGCGGGGCCAGGGGCGCCGGGAGAGCCGTTCGATGCTGCTGTTGAAGCGTTTGAGGTAGCCGGCGAAGGCGGCGATGTCGTCGTCCGGCCAGTCGTGCATGACCTGGTCCAGGGAGCGCACGACGCGTTCGCGCTCGGCGTCGAGGAGCTGGGCGCCCGCGCCGGTGATGCGGAACTTGCGGGCCATGCCGCCGTCCGGGTCGGGGATGCGTTCGGCGAGTCCGGCGCGGGTCACGGCGGCGGTCTGCCGGTTGAGGGTGGAGGCGTCGAGGCCGAAGGCGTCGCTGAGTTCGCCGTTGGACATGGGGCCCTGGACGCGGAGCCGGCTCAGCAGGATGTACGCGCTGCGGTCGAGGAGGGCGTCGTGGTGGCTCCCGCCCCGGTGGACGGCGAGGCTGTGGCGGCCGAGGAGCATCTGCTCGTACTCCACCTCTTCCGTGGGCCTGGGCATCTCTGCGGCCTCCTGCTTCTGCTGCGTGGGACGGCGCTCCATTCTCGCACGAGGTATGCATGAGACACATAATGTGTATGACGCATTGAGCATGTACGATGCACGTCGCAGTGCACGTGGCCGTCCGGCGGGCGGGACCACTACCACCCACCCTCCGAGGAGTCCCCCTTCATGGAAGCCCCCCAGCCACAGGCGAGGACGGGCGGCGTCGTCGCCACCCTGGCCTTCGCCGGCACCGTGGCAGCGGTCATGCAGACGCTGGTCACGCCCCTCATCGCGGAACTGCCCCAGATGCTGGACACCACGTCCTCCAACGCGGCCTGGGTCATCACCGTCACCCTGCTGGTCTCCGCGGTGTGCGTGCCGGTCTCCGGCCGGCTCGGCGACCTGCTCGGCAAGCGGCGGATGCTGCTCGCCTGTTCGGTGCCGCTGATCGTCGGCTCGGTGGTCTGCGCGCTCTCGTCCACCGTCGTCCCGATGATCGTCGGGCGCGGCCTCCAGGGCATGGGGATGGGCATGGTGCCGCTCGGCATCGCCCTGCTGCGCGACGTGGTGCCGCCGGAGCGGATGAGCTCGTCCATCGCCCTGGTCAGCGCCTCGCTCGGCATCGGCGGCGCGCTCGGCCTGCCGATCGCCTCGGCGGTCGCCCAGTACGCCAGCTGGCGCGTGCTGTTCTGGGGGTCGGCCGTGCTGGCCGCCGCCATCTGCGCGCTGATCTGGTTCCTCATCCCGGACGTACCGGCCGGCGCCAAGGGGCAGCGCTTCGACGTGCCCGGCGCCCTCGGCCTGGCGGCCGGCCTGGTCTGCCTGCTCCTCGCCGTCTCCAAGGGCGCCGACTGGGGCTGGGCCTCGACGACGACCATCGGCCTGTTCGCCGCCGCCGTTGTCGTGCTCCTCGCCTGGGGCTTCTGGGAACTGCGCACCACCGACCCGCTGGTGGACCTGCGCACCACGGCCCGCCCCCGGGTGCTGATCACCAACATCGCGTCGCTGTTCGTCGGATTCGGCATGTACGCCGGAATGCTGATCGCGCCTCAGCTCCTGCAGTTCCCGGAGGCCACCGGCTACGGACTCGGCCAGTCGATGCTGCAGGCCGGCCTCTGGATGGCCCCCGGCGGCATCATGATGATGCTCGTCTCCCCGCTGGGCGGGAAGCTCACCGACGCCCGCGGCCCCAAGTTCACCCTGATCTGCGGCGTCGCCGTCATCGCCGCCGCCTACGGCCTGGGCCTGCTGCTGATGGGCAGCGCCTGGGGCCTGATGCTGTTCCTCATGGTCAGCAGCGGCGGGGTGGGCCTCGCCTACGGGGCGATGCCGGCCCTCATCATGAGCGCCGTCCCGGCCTCCGAGACCGCCGCCGCCAACGGCTTCAACACCCTCATGCGCGCCCTCGGCACCTCGGTCGGCGCCGCCGTCATCGGCGCCGTCCTCGCCCAGCTGACCACCGAGACCGCCGGCTACACCTTCACCTCCGAGAACGGCTTCCGCATGGGCCTGATCGTCGGCTGCGGCGTCGCCCTGATCGCGGTCGCCGTCTCCGCCTTCATCCCGGCCACCCGCACCACCACCGCCACGGACGCCCCCGCGGCCCCGGCCACCCCGGAAGCGGCCACCGCCAAGAGCTGACCCGGCCGCACCACCCCCGCGACGCCCCCGCCCCGGTCCCCCGCCGGGACGGGGGCGTCGTCATGTCCGCCGTTCGGCCAGGCCCCCTGGGGGCAGGCCCCGAGACGGGGATGATCCTGAGGGCGCAGTCCCCTAGGGGGTGCTCCCCAGATCGGGCCAGGGGCCGTTCCTCCCGCTGGAGGACGTGGTGGGGTGCACCCCCTCCGTAGCGTGTTCCACGTACCGCGGACGGGCGGACCGCAGGGGGCGGGGTGGGGAAAACCCCACCCGAAGACTGCGCTGGGCACCAGCGCGCCGGACCCCCTCCTGCCAGCAGACTTCACACCACAAGGCGACAACCCGTCGCCGGCCTACCGAGGAGAATCACCGTGACAACGGCTGTAACCATTCCCAGGCACGGGGGCACTGGAGGGCGTACGGCCGTGGCTGCGCGGGCGCGGCAGGTCGTCAAGGCGTACGGGACCGGCGAGACGCGGGTCGTCGCGCTGGACCACGTCGACGTGGACATCGCACGCGGCCAGTTCACCGCGATCATGGGCCCGTCCGGCTCCGGCAAGTCGACGCTGATGCACTGCCTGGCCGGACTCGACACCGTGACGTCCGGTCACATCCACCTGGCCGACACCGAGATCACCGGCCTCAAGGACAAGAAGCTCACCCAACTCCGGCGCGACCGGATCGGGTTCATCTTCCAGGCGTTCAACCTGCTCCCGACGCTCAACGCGCTGGAGAACATCACGCTCCCGATGGACATCGCGGGCCGCAGGCCCGACGCCGCCTGGCTCGACCAGGTCGTGGAGACCGTGGGCCTCGCCGGCCGCCTCAAGCACCGCCCGACCCAGCTCTCCGGCGGCCAGCAGCAGCGCGTCGCCGTGGCGCGGGCCCTCGCCGCCAAGCCGGAGATCATCTTCGGCGACGAGCCCACCGGCAACCTGGACTCGCGGGCCGGCGCCGAGGTCCTGAGCTTCCTGCGCCGCTCCGTGGACGAGCTGGGCCAGACCATCGTCATGGTCACCCACGACCCGGTCGCCGCCTCCTACGCGGACCGGGTGCTCTACCTCGCGGACGGCCGCATCGTGGACGAGATGCTCAACCCCACTGCCGACCAGGTGCTGGACCGCATGAAGGACTTCGACGCGCGCGGGCGGACCTCATGACCGTGTGGAAGACCTCGATGCGCAACTTCTTCGCGCACAAGGGACGCATGGCGCTCTCCGCCGTCGCCGTCCTGCTCTCGGTGGCGTTCGTCTGCGGCACGCTCGTCTTCACCGACACCATGAACACCACGTTCGACAAGCTCTTCGCCGCCACCTCCGCCGACGTCACCGTCAGCCCCAAGAAGGCCGAGGTCGACGACCTCCCGGGCAACGGCAAGCCCGAATCCGTGCCCGCCTCCCTCCTCGCCCGCGTCGAGAAGGCGGACGGCGTCGAGAAGGCGGAGGGCGGCGTCTCCAGCCCCTCCGTCACCGTCGTCAACAGCGAGAACGAGAACATGGGCTCCGACACCGGCGCCCCCACCATCGCCGGCAACTGGACCCGGAACGACCTGCGGTTCATGGAGATCACCTCCGGCCACGCCCCGCGCGGCCCCACCGAGATCATGGTGGACGCCGACACCGCGAAGAAGCACCACCTGAAGCTCGGCGACGAACTGCGCACCATCGCGGCCACCGGCGACATCACCGCCAAGATCAGCGGCATCGTCGCCTTCCAGGTGACCAACCCCGGCGCGGCCGTCGTCTACTTCGACACCCCCACCGCACAGCGCACGCTGCTCGGCGCCACCGACGTCTTCACGCACCTCTCCCTCACCGCCGAACCCGGCGTCAGCGACGTCCGGTTGAAGCAGAACGTCGCCAAGGTGCTCGACGGCTCGACCGCGTACAAGATCCAGACCCAGCAGGAAGCGGCCGACGCCAACAAGGACTCCATGGGGTCGTTCCTCGACGTCATGAAGTACGCCATGCTCGGTTTCGCCGGGATCGCCTTCCTCGTCGGCATCTTCCTCATCGTCAACACCTTCTCCATGCTGGTCGCCCAGCGCACCCGCGAGATCGGCCTGATGCGGGCCATCGGCTCCAGCCGCAAGCAGGTCAACCGCTCGGTGCTGCTGGAAGCGGTGCTCCTCGGCATCTTCGGCTCCGTCCTCGGCGTCGGCGCCGGGATCGGGCTCGCCGTCGGGCTGATGAAGGCCATGGGCGCCATCGGCATGGAGCTGTCCACCGAGGACCTCACGATCGCCTGGACCACCCCCGTCATCGGGCTCGCCCTCGGCATCGTCGTCACGGTCCTCGCCGCCTACATCCCGGCCCGCCGGGCCGGCAAGGTCTCCCCGATGGCCGCCCTGCGCGACGCCGGCACCCCGGCGGACGCCAAGTCCGGCTGGATCAGGGCCGGCCTCGGCCTGGTCGTGACCGGCGCCGGCGCCGCCGCCCTGTGGTCCACCACGCGGGTGGCCGCCGCGAGCGACGGCTCCGCCTTCCTCGGCCTGGGCGTCCTGCTCACCCTCGTCGGCTTCATCATCATCGGCCCGCTGCTCGCCGGGGTCGTCGTCCGGGCGCTCAGCGCCGTACTGCTCCGGTTCTTCGGCCCGGTCGGCCGGCTCGCCGAGCGCAACGCCCTGCGCAACCCGCGCCGCACCGGCGCCACCGGCGCCGCCCTGATGATCGGCCTCGCCCTGGTCGCCTGCCTCTCCGTCGTCGGCTCCTCCATGGTCGCCTCGGCCACCGACGAACTCGAC
This sequence comes from Streptomyces sp. OfavH-34-F, assembly GCF_022347745.1. Classification (GTDB taxonomy): domain Bacteria; phylum Actinomycetota; class Actinomycetes; order Streptomycetales; family Streptomycetaceae; genus Streptomyces. Next base: position 6,125 of record NZ_JAKRGC010000208.1, on the reverse strand, counting down.
AGGTCGGTCGGCGCGGACTTCATCGTGCAGTCCGGCAACGGGGACGGCCGGCCGCTGAACCGCCAGGCGTCCGAGGCGATCGACGGCGCCCCCGGCATCGACCACGTCACCCACATCAAGGACGTGCCGGTCCAGCTGACCCTGCCCGGCGGCGGCAAGGAGAAGGCGGGCCTCGTCGCCTCCGAACCCACGTACGCACAGGACCTGAGCCGCAAGCCGCTCTCGGGACGGCTCTCCGACGCGTACGGCATGAACGCCATGTCCGTGGGCTCGAAGTTCGCCGAGCGCACCGGCACCGAGGTCGGCGACACGCTGACCGTCGCGTTCGAGCACGGCAGGACGGCGCGGCTGAAGGTCGCCGCCATCACCTCCGACGAGTCCGCGCTCGACTCGGGCGCCATGTACATCAACACCGCGACCGTCACCCGCTACCTCCCGGCCGACCGGGTGCCGCTCGACTCGATGATGTTCGCCAAGGCGGCGGACGGGAAGCAGGACGAGGCGTACGCGGCCCTCAAGAAGGCCGTGGCCTCGGACCCGACGGTCAAGGTGCTCGACCAGACCGACTTCAAGCAGGCGCTGAAGGACCAGATCGGACAGCTCCTGAAGATCGTCTACGGGCTGCTGGCCCTGGCCATCATCGTGGCGGTCCTCGGTGTGGTGAACACCCTCGCGCTGTCGGTCGTGGAGCGCACCCGGGAGATCGGCCTCATCCGCGCCATCGGCCTCTCCCGCAGGCAGCTGCGCCGGATGATCCGGCTGGAGTCCGTCGTCATCGCGGTCTTCGGCGCCCTGCTCGGACTCGGCCTCGGAATGGGCTGGGGCGTGGCGGCCCACAAGCTCCTCGCGCTGGAGGGCATGAAGATCCTCGACATTCCGTGGCCGACCATCCTGGCCGTCTTCATCGGCTCGGCCTTCGTCGGACTCTTCGCCGCCCTGGTCCCGGCCTTCCGGGCCGGCCGGATGAATGTCCTGAACGCCATCGCTGCCGACGGCTGAGACGAACCGGAAAGACAGCAGCGGCGGCCCGTCCCGGCGGGCCGCCGCTGCTTCGTTGTCAGACGCGAACGCGGGGCGTCACCGGAAGGAGCGCACCGTGTTGTAGTACTTGGTGGCCGTCTTGTTGCAGGCCGCCTTCAGCTTCTTGCGCTGGGCCTTGGTATAGGGGTCGGCCCAGAAGAAACGCCCGCACTGGCGATTCATGTCGTGCAGGAACGCCTTGTCGATACGGGCCTTGTGGGACGCCCGGAACTTCGCCGCCCCGACGGTCTTCTTGTAATTCCGGTAACCGAAATCGTGACGCCAGCAGGGGAAGCCGAAGTCGTAGCCGCCGGGCAGCTTGTCCGGTGCCCAGGAGCAGCCGTCGGTCTTCCAGACGAAGCCGTACTTCTTGATGGACGCCTTCTTGCGGGAACCGAGTGCGGAGAACCAGCGGTTCTGCGAGGCGGCCGAATCCCCGGTGATGGACGCCATTTTCGCCAGCTTCTGCGATTTGGTCGGCTTCGTCGCCGCGCCGGCCGGTGCCGCGGTGACGAGGGCGGGGACGGCTGCCCCGAGGGTGAGCGCGCCCGCCAGGGCGGCTGCGGAAAACGAACGACGCAAGGTGGTCAAGGTTGCGTTTCCTTCCCGTGTGTTTTCGGCGGCAACCATGGCATGCGAAAAGAGGGCGGGCAAGCTTTTTCCGGGTGGCGCGGCCTTCCGGGAAAAACGGATGAATGAATTCCGCGCCGGTGGCCAGGACTTTTACCTGAACGGGCGCCGAATATGCCGGTCTCGGCATGTACGGGGACGGGCCGCGCAATGGCCGTCGCACACCGCTCGGGAGCGGCCCGCGGTTTGCCTCCGCATCGAAAGCTCAGATGTTCCTCAAGGCAAACGCGGGCGCGGTCACCGGCTGGCTAGGCTCCGGGGCGCCGCACTCCGTGAGGGAGTGCCGCGCGGGGTGGACGGAAGGGGCGGGGGCGCGTGACGACGGTGAGGGGCGGGCGGAGTTCCTTACGGCCGGAGGACCATTTCGGCCGCGCGGTACGCGACCGGCGGCGCGCGGCCGGAATGACGCAGTCGAGGCTCGCCGAACTCGCCGGGATGTCCCAGGCCGCGATATCCAGGCTGGAACACGGGAAATGCATGCCGACCTTCTATCTGCTGGAGAAGATCGCCGGGGCGCTGAACTCCGTGCTCGTCGTCGCGATCGGCCCCGGCCGCCGGATCTCCGTCGAATTCCGCAACGCCGAATTCCGCACCGGTCCGGAACGCGCCGGGGCGGCCGGGTGACCGTCCGGGAACGCCCGGCCGCCGGCCGTCCCGCCGGTGGCCGGTCCCGCCCCGTCGGCGGGGCGGCCGTCGGTCCCGGGTCGTACGCTGGAACCCCCGGCTCGTACCACGTGTCGGGCCCTTCGCGTTGCCCCCGGTGCAGCGCGCCCTGGCGGCAGCCGGCCGTCAGGCCACCCCTCACCACCCGGACGGAAACCCCTTCATGAGCCTGAACGGTCTGCTGGATGTCGTCGTACGTGATCCGGCGCTCGACGAAGCGGTGAAGGCCGCCGGTGACGGCCACCGGATGCACATCGACCTGGTGGGCCCGCCCGCCGCCCGCCCCTTCGCCGTGGCGGCGCTGGCCAGGGACGCCGGGCGGACCGTCCTCGCGGTCACCGCGACCGGCCGGGAGGCGGAGGACCTGGCCGCCGCGCTGCGCACGATGCTGCCGCCGGACACGATCGCGGAGTTCCCGTCCTGGGAGACCCTGCCGCACGAGCGCCTCTCGCCCCGCTCCGACACCGTGGGCCGCCGGCTCGCCGTGCTGCGGCGCCTGGCGCACCCGAGCGCCGACGACCCCGAGACCGGGCCGGTGTCCGTCGTCGTCGCCCCCATCCGCTCCGTGCTCCAGCCGCAGGTCAAGGGGCTCGCCGACCTGGAGCCCGTGGCGCTGCGCACCGGGCAGAGCGCCGACCTCGGCGCCACCGTGGAGGCGCTGGCGGCGGCCGCCTACGCCCGGGTCGAACTGGTCGAGAAGCGCGGCGAGTTCGCGGTGCGCGGCGGCATCCTGGACGTCTTCCCGCCCACCGAGGAGCACCCGCTGCGGGTGGAGTTCTGGGGCGACGACGTCGAGGAGATCCGCTACTTCAAGGTCGCCGACCAGCGGTCCCTCGAAGTCGCCGAGCACGGGCTGTGGGCGCCGCCCTGCCGGGAGCTGCTGCTGACGGACCAGGTCAGGGAGCGGGCCGCCGCGCTCGCCGAGGCCCACCCCGAACTGGGCGAACTCCTCGACAAGATCGCCGAGGGCATCGCGGTCGAGGGCATGGAGTCCCTGGCCCCGGTCCTCGTGGACGACATGGAGCTGCTGCTCGACGTGCTGCCCGAGGGCGCCATGGCCGTCGTCTGCGACCCCGAGCGGGTGCGCACCCGCGCCGCTGACCTGGTCGCGACGAGCCAGGAGTTCCTGCAGGCGTCCTGGGCGGCGTCGGCGGGCGGCGGCGAGGCCCCGATCGACGTCGGCGCGGCCTCGCTGCGCGGCATCGCGGACGTCCGCGAGCGGGCCCGTGAGCTGGACATGATGTGGTGGTCGATCTCCCCGTTCGCCGCCGACGCCGAGCCGGACGGGGACACGCTGGCGCTGGGCATGCAGGCCCCCGAGGCGTACCGGGGGGACACCGCGCGGGCGTTCGCCGACACCAAGGGCCGGCTGGCCGACGGCTGGCGCACGGTGTACGTCACGGAGGGCCAGGGGCTCGCCTCCCGTACCGTCGAGATGCTGGGCGGCGAGGGGATCGCGGCCCGGCTCGACCCGGACCTGGGCGAGATCTCGCCGTCCGTGGTGCACGTCTCGTGCGGCGCCATCGACCACGGCTTCGTCCACCCCGGGCTGCGGCTCGCCGTGCTCACCGAGACCGACCTCACCGGCCAGCGCACCGCCACCAAGGACCTGGGCCGGATGCCGGTCCGGCGGCGCAAGACCATCGACCCGCTGACCCTGGAGGCCGGCGACTACATCGTCCACGAGCAGCACGGCGTGGGCCGCTACATCGAGATGGTGCAGCGCACGGTGCAGGGCGCCACCCGCGAGTACCTGCTCGTCGAGTACGCGCCCGCCAAGCGCGGCCAGCCCGGCGACCGGCTGTACATCCCGACCGACCAGCTGGAGCAGGTCACCAAGTACGTCGGCGGCGAGGCCCCCACCCTGCACCGGCTCGGCGGCGCCGACTGGACGAAGACGAAGGCGCGCGCCAAGAAGGCCGTCAAGGAGATCGCCGCCGACCTGATCAAGCTCTACTCGGCCCGGATGGCGGCCCCCGGCCACACCTTCGGCCCGGACACACCCTGGCAGCGCGAGCTGGAGGACGCCTTCCCGTACGCGGAGACGCCCGACCAGCTGACCACGATCGCCGAGGTCAAGTCGGACATGGAGAAGTCGGTTCCGATGGACCGGCTGATCTGCGGCGACGTCGGGTACGGCAAGACGGAGATCGCGGTCCGCGCCGCGTTCAAGGCGGTCCAGGACGGCAAGCAGGTCGCCGTCCTCGTCCCCACCACGCTCCTGGTGCAGCAGCACTACGGCACGTTCACCGAGCGCTATGCGCAGTTCCCCGTCAACGTGCGCGCGCTGAGCCGCTTCCAGACGGAATCGGAGTCCAAGGCGACCCTCGAAGGGCTCCGCGAGGGCTCCGTCGACCTCGTCATCGGCACCCACCGGCTGTTCTCGTCCGAGACGAAGTTCAAGGACCTGGGCCTGGTCATCGTGGACGAGGAGCAGCGGTTCGGCGTCGAGCACAAGGAGCAGCTGAAGAAGCTCCGCGCCAACGTGGACGTCCTCACCATGTCCGCGACGCCCATCCCCCGTACGCTCGAAATGGCGGTCACCGGCATCCGCGAGATGTCCACGATCACCACCCCGCCGGAGGAGCGCCACCCCGTCCTGACCTTCGTCGGCCCGTACGAGGAGAAGCAGATCGGCGCCGCGATCCGGCGTGAACTGCTGCGCGAGGGCCAGGCGTTCTACATCCACAACCGGGTCGAGTCGATCGACCGGGCGGCGGCGCGGCTGCGCGAGATCGTGCCCGAGGCGCGGATCGCCACGGCGCACGGGCAGATGTCCGAACAGGCCCTGGAACAGGTGGTCGTGGACTTCTGGGAGAAGAAGTTCGACGTGCTGGTCTCCACGACGATCGTCGAGTCCGGCATCGACATCTCCAACGCCAACACCCTGATCGTGGAGCGCGGCGACAACTTCGGCCTCTCCCAGCTGCACCAGCTGCGCGGCCGGGTCGGCCGGGGCCGGGAGCGGGGGTACGCGTACTTCCTGTACCCGCCGGAGAAGCCGCTCACCGAGACCGCGCACGAGCGCCTGGCCACGATCGCCCAGCACACCGAGATGGGCGCCGGCATGTACGTCGCCATGAAGGACCTGGAGATCCGCGGCGCGGGCAACCTCCTCGGCGGCGAGCAGTCCGGCCACATCGCGGGCGTCGGCTTCGACCTGTACGTCCGCATGGTGGGCGAGGCGGTCGCCGACTACCGCGCGTCCCTGGAGGGCGGGGTGGAGGAGGAGCCGCCGCTGGAGGTCAAGATCGAGCTGCCGGTGGACGCGCACGTCCCGCACGACTACGCGCCCGGCGAGCGGCTGCGCCTCCAGGCGTACCGGGCGATCGCCTCGGCGAACTCGGAGGACGACATCAAGGCGGTCCGCGAGGAGCTGACCGACCGCTACGGCAAGCTGCCGGAGCCGGTCGAGAACCTGCTGCTCGTGGCGGGCCTGCGCATGCTGGCCCGCGCCTGCGGGGTCGGCGACATCGTGCTCCAGGGCCCGAACATCCGCTTCGCCCCGGTGGAGCTGCGCGAGTCGCAGGAGCTGCGGCTGAAGCGGCTGTACCCGAAGACGGTCATCAAGCCGGCCGCGCACCAGATCCTGGTCCCGCGCCCGACGACGGGCCGGATCGGCGGGAAGCCGGTGGTGGGCCGCGAACTGCTCGCGTGGACCGGCGAGTTCCTGACGACGATCCTCGGCTCGTAGCCGTAGCCGTAGCCGTAGCCGTAGCCGTACCGGCGGCCCGCCCGGCTCAGCCCGTGTCGCCCACGGCGCGGCCGAGCGGGGCGGTGTCGCCCGGGCCGGTGCGGGGGGCGGGCAGGCC
>NZ_JAKRGC010000207.1 GCF_022347745.1 Streptomyces sp. OfavH-34-F | reverse complement strand
GGTCGAACTGGCCCGGTTCCCCGAACCGCTGGCGCCCGCGACGGCGGCCAGGCGCGCCGGGATGCGGCCGGTGCGCCCGTACGAGATCGCGGAGGCGGCGGAGAAGCTGGCCGCCGAGCACGATCTGGTCCTGGTGGAGGGCGCGGGCGGGCTGCTCGTCCGGTTCGACGACGAGGGCGCGACCCTCGCGGACGCGGCCCGGCTGCTGGCGGCGCCGGTGCTGGTGGTCGCCCCGGCCGGGCTCGGCACGCTCAACTCCACGGCCCTGACGGCGGAGGCGCTGCGGGCGCGCGGGCTGAGCTGCCCGGGCGTGGTCATCGGCTGTATGCCGGCCGACCCGGATCTGGCGGAGCGCTGCAATGTGACGGACCTTCCGGTGGCGGCGGGCGCGCCGCTGCTGGGGGTGGTCCCGCAGGGGGCCGGCGCGCTCGCCCCCGGGGAGTTCCGGGAGCGGGCGGCGGACTGGCTGGCGGAGCCGCTGGGCGGCCGCCGGCCGTAGGGTCGTCCGGACCGGCCCGTTCGGGGCGCTCGTCGCGGGCCGGTGCCGAAAATTTCGGCACCCCCGCATCCCCTCGGTCGAACACGTGGTCATAATTCCAGCTCAGGTAGCCGAAGTGATCCGAGTCGGCCACGTCCGGCGCCCCGCCGCGCCGCCCCGACCAGATCCCGCGACGACTCATGGAGTGACATTGAGTGCGACCACGTTCCGTTCCCGTATCACTGCCCGGCTCGGACGCGGCTACCTGGCGCGCATCCAGAAGCACGGACTCGGTTCCTCCACCATGAGGCTGCTGCCCGAACAGCTGCTGATGCCGTTGCGCAGGGACGGGCTCGACCCGGTGCGGCGGCTCGCGGACGTCCGGGCGAGCGCGCCGGTGCGGCGGGTGCCGCTGCCGTTCGGCATGGACGCCTGGGTGGTGACGGGGTACGAGGAGGCGAAGGCGGTCCTCGGCCGCGCCGAGGGGTTCAGCACCGACTTCGCGCATCTGGCGGGCAACGCGGGCATAGTCGCCGAACACAGCCCCGGCGGGCTGGGGTTCAGCGATCCCCCGGTCCACACCCGGCTGCGCCGCATCCTGACCCCGGAGTTCACCATGCGCCGGCTGCGGCGGCTGGCGCCCAGGATCGACGCCATCGTCGCGGAGCGGCTCGACGCGATGGCCGCCGCGCCGGGGCAGGTGGACCTGGTGCACTCCTTCGCGCTGCCCGTGCCGTCGCTGACGATCTGCGAACTGCTCGGGGTGCCCTACGAGGACCGCGACGACTTCCAGAAGCTGGCCATGGACCGCTTCGACCTGTTCGCCGGGACGACCGCGCCGTTCGGCGCGATGTCGGCCTCGCTGGACTACTTCCGGGGCGTCGTGCGGGCGCAGCGCCGCGACCCCGGCGACGGGCTGCTCGGCATGATCGTGCGGGAGCACGGCGACAGCGTGGACGACGAGGAACTGGCGGGCCTGGCCGACGGGGTGCTGACCGGCGGGTTCGAGACGACCGCCAGCACCATCGCGCTCGGCGCGCTGGTGCTGCTGCGCGATCCGGAGGTGGCGGCGCGGCTGCGTACGGACGGGGGGCTCGCGGGGCCCTTCGTGGAGGAGGTGCTGCGCTATGTGTCGGCCGTGCAGCTCGCCTTCCCCCGGTTCGCCCGCGAGGACATCGAGATAGCCGGGGTGACGATCCCGCGCGGGGACATGGTGCTGTGCTCGCTGAGCGGCGCCAACCGCGACCCGGCGTACGTCACGGACGACGGGCGCTTCGACGTGGACCGGGCCACCCCGGCCGGGCACCTGGCCTTCGGGTACGGCATCCATCGCTGCATCGGCGCGGAGCTGGCCCGGATGGAGCTGCGCGCCGCCTTCCCGGCCCTGGTCGCGCGCTTCCCGCAGATGCGGCTGGCGGTCCCGCCGCACGACCTGGCGTTCCGCAAGCTGTCGATCGTGTACGGCGTCGAGGCCCTGCCCGTACGGCTGCGCTGAACCGTCCGCGCGCCCCGGCCGGCGGCCGTCCGCGTGCCCCGCGGTTCCGCCCGGCGGTCCGGGAAACCGGCTCGCCCGGGGGCGCGGTTCTCTGGTTGGCTCCGGCCATGAGTGATCTCGACGTACGCCCCGCCGCCCTGCCCGACATCGACGCCGTCCTGCGGTTCTGGCGTACGGCCGCCGAGGGCACGAGCGTGAGCGACGACCGTGCCGGGGTGGCCCGGCTGATCGCGCGCGACGCCGGGGCGCTGCTGCTCGCGGAGCGGGACGGCGCGCTGGTCGGGACGGTGATCGCCGGGTTCGACGGCTGGCGGTGTTCCCTGTACCGGCTGGCCGTGCACCCGGACCACCGCCGCCGGGGCATCGCGACCGCGCTGCTGGAGGCGGCGGAGCGGCACTTCGCCGAGGTGGGCGGGCGGCGGGCGGACGCCATGGTCCTGGAGCGGAACGAGCGCGCGCACCACGCCTGGCGGGCGGCCGGGTATCAGCGGCAGGACGCGTGGCGGCGGTGGGTGAAGCCGCTCCGGGAGGGAACGGGGACGGAGTGACCGCAGCAGCACGTCACTTTGCCGATCCTTTACTATGAGGTTTCAACATTCCCACCCGTTCCGACGAAAGGTGTGAGCGTCCGCCCATGGGCGAGCCTCCCAGTAGCCGAAGCCGCCGACATCGCGCGGTCCGCCAGTCCCTGCCCGATCATGGGACGGAGGTGAACCGATGACCGAAGTGCTTCTGCTGCTCGTTGCGGTACTGCTCTCCCTCGCCTGCGGCGCCTTCGTCGCGGCGGAGTTCTCGCTGACCACCGTCGAGCGCGGACAGCTGGAGAAGGCCGTCGAGCAGGGCGAGCGCGGCGCGGCGAGCGCGATGAAGGCCGTGCGCGGGCTCACCTTCCAGCTCTCCGGGGCGCAGCTCGGCATCACCGTCACCAACCTGGTGGTCGGCATGCTCTCCGAGCCGTCCATCGCCAAGCTCATCCGCGGACCGGTGGAGGCCGTCGGGCTGTCGCCGGGCGTGGCCTCGTCCGTGGCGCTCGTCATCGGTACGGCCCTGTCCACGGTGTTCCTGATGGTCGTCGGCGAGTTGGTCCCGAAGAACTGGGCCATCTCCTCGCCGCTGGCCGTCGCCAAGGCGGTCGCCACCCCGCAGCGGATCTTCACGGCCGTCTTCCGGCCCTTCATCAGCCACCTCAACAACACCGCCAACCACATCGTGCGCCGCTTCGGCCTCGAACCGGCCGAGGAGCTGGCCTCCGCCCGCAGCCCGCAGGAGCTGGTCGCGCTCGCCCGGCACTCCGCCCGGGCGGGCGCGCTGGAGGCGGACACCGCGGAGCTGTTCGTCCGCACCCTCAATCTGCCGGAGCTGACCGCGGAGAACGTGATGACCCCGCGCGTCCAGGTCACCGCGCTGGAGGTGAGCGCGACCGCCGAGGACGTCGCCAACGCCACCCGGGCCACGGGTCTCTCCCGCTTCCCCGTCTACCGGGGCAGCCTCGACACCGTGGTGGGCGTCGCCCACATCAAGGACGTGCTGGCGATCCCGGCCGAGGAGCGGCCCCGCAAGCGGGTCTCCGAGATGCTGCGCGAACCGGTGCTCGTCCCCGAGACGCTGACCGTGGACCGGCTGCTGGACCGGCTGTCCGGCAAGCTCGCCATGGCCGTCGTCATCGACGAGTACGGCGGCACGGCGGGCGTCGTGACGCTGGAGGACATCGTCGAGGAGGTCGTCGGCGAGGTCCGCGACGAGCACGACCCGCACGAGACGCCGGACCTCGCGCCGGCCGGGGAGGACGCCGACGGACGCGTCCTGTGGTCGGCGGACGGCGCCGCCCGCACGGACCAGCTGGAGACGATCGGGCTGCGCGTGCCGGACGGCCCCTACGAGACCCTCGCGGGCCTGGTCGCCACGGAGGTCGGCCGCATCCCGGCCGTGGGCGACACCATCGAGCTGGCGGGCTGGCGGATCGACGTGGTGGACGCCTCCGGGCGCCGCGCCGCCCGCGCCCTGCTGCACGCGCCGATGACCGGTTCCCACCAGCCGTCGGAGGACGAGCGATGACCGCCGTACAGCTCTTCATCGGTCTGCTGACGCTGGTGGTGAACGCCTTCTTCGTCGGTGCCGAGTTCGCCCTGATCTCGGTGCGCCGCAGCCAGATCGAACCCCAGGCCGAGCAGGGCAACCGGCGGGCGCGCAGCGTCATCTGGGGCCTGGAGCACGTCTCGGCGCTGCTCGCGGCGGCGCAGCTGGGCATCACGCTGTGCACCCTGGTCCTCGGCATCGTCGCCGAACCGGCCATCGCGCATCTGCTGGAGCCCGTCTTCGACGCGGTGGGCGTGCCGCACGGCCTGGTCCACCCGATCTCGTTCGTGATCGCGCTGACCGTCGCCACCTACCTGCACATGCTGCTGGGCGAGATGGTCCCGAAGAACATCGCGCTCGCCGAGCCGGTGCGCTCCGCGCTGCTGCTCGGTCCGCCGCTGGTGACGCTGGCCAGGGCGCTGCGCCCGGTGATCTTCGCGATCAACGCCTTCGCCAACGGGCTGCTGAAGCTGTTGCGGGTGGAGACGAAGGACGAGGTGGCGGCGACGTTCTCGGACGACGAGCTGGCCCGTCTGGTGAAGGACGCCGGGGACGCCGGGCTGGTCGACGACCGGGCGGCCGAGCGGCTGCACCACGCGCTGGAGCTGGGCCGGCGGCCCGTGCGGGACGTGGTGCTGCCGGTGGACCGGGTGATGTACATCCGGGTCGGCGCGACGCCGGAGGAGCTGGAGCGGCTGTCGTACGAGACGGGCTTCTCGCGCTTCCCGGTGATGGACGCCGAGCAGCGCATCCTCGGCTACCTCCATGTGAAGGACGCCCTGGACGTGACCCCGCGCGACATGCCGTTCCCGGTGACCGCGATGCGGCCGATCGCCCGCGTCAGGGCGGCGACCCCGCTGGACGACGTGCTCACCGCGCTGCGGCGCAGCCGTACGCACCTGGCGGCGGTGCTCGACGAGGACGGCCGGCTGGCGGGCATGGTCACGATGGAGGACGTCCTGCGGGAGCTGGTGGGGCGTCCGCAGAGCCGCTGACCGCGGCCGGCTCCGGGCCCCGTCCCGGAGCCGGCGCTCGTCCGGCGGGGGCGTCCGGCACCGCGATACGATCGCAGCGCCATGGACATCAATGCCTCCTACACCAGTCTCGTCGCGGTCGGCGACTCGTTCACCGAGGGCATGTCGGACCTGCTGCCCGACGGCTCGTACCGGGGCTGGGCCGATGTGCTCGCCTCCCGGCTCGCCGCCCGCACGCCCGGCTTCCGGTACGCCAATCTCGCCGTGCGCGGCAAGCTCATCGGCCAGATCGTGGACGAACAGGTGGACGCGGCGGCGGCGATGCGGGCCGATGTGGTGACGCTGGTGGGCGGGCTCAACGACGCCCTGCGCCCCAAGTGCGACATGGGCATGGTGCGCGCCCGGCTGGAGGAGGCCGCGGAGCGGCTGGCCCCGTCGTGCCGGCGGCTGGTGCTCATGCGCAGCCCCGGCCGCAACGGCCCGGTGATGGAGCGCTTCCGGCCGCGCATGGAGGAGCTGTTCGCGCTGATCGACGAGCTGGCCGCCCGGCACGACGCGGTGGTCGTCGACCTGTACGGCGCCCCGGTGCTGGGCGACCCGCGCCTGTGGGACGTGGACCGGCTGCACCTGACCGCCGAGGGGCACCGCCGGGTGGCCGAGGCGGTGTGGCAGGCGCTGGGGCTGCCGCCGGAGAGCGACTGGCGGGCCCCGCTGCCCGCCGCCGTGCCGCCGGGCTGGGCGACCCGGCGCGTGGCCGACGTACGGTTCGCCCGGCAGCATCTGCTCCCCTGGATCGGCAGGCGCCTGACGGGGCGCTCCTCGGGCGACGGGCGGGCTGGGGCGCAGTTCAACGCCGAGCTGGGCCGGGCCTTCTGGGTGACCCCGCAGGAGGGCGGCGGTGAGGCCCCGGTCGCCGCGTGGCGGCGGGTGGAGAACGACGGGCGGGAAACGACCGACCGGCCGCGTTCGTAGCAACCCACAAACCGGACCGGTGCGCTGAGCTGCACAAACCGCCAGTAGAATCAGGACACGTGACTGCTGTGTCTGCGAAGCCTCGCATCCCCAATGTCCTGGCCGGCCGCTACGCCTCCACGGAGCTGGCCGTCCTCTGGTCCCCCGAGCAGAAGGTGAAGCTGGAACGCCGGCTGTGGCTGGCGGTGCTGCGCGCCCAGAAGGACCTCGGGATCGAGGTGCCCGACGCCGCTCTCGCCGACTACGAGCGCGTCCTCGACCAGGTCGACCTGGCCTCGATCGCCGAGCGCGAGAAGGTCACCCGGCACGACGTGAAGGCCCGGATCGAGGAGTTCAACGCCCTCGCCGGCCACGAGCACGTCCACAAGGGCATGACCTCGCGCGACCTCACGGAGAACGTCGAGCAGCTGCAGATCCGGCTCTCCCTGGAGCTGATGCGCGACCGGACCGTGGCCGTCCTGGCCCGCCTGGGCAAGCTGGCCGCCGAGTACCGCGAGCTGGTCGTCGCCGGCCGCTCCCACAACGTCGCGGCCCAGGCCACCACCCTCGGCAAGCGGTTCGCGACCGCGGCCGACGAGCTGCTGGTGGCGTACGGCCGCCTGGAGGACCTGCTGGGCCGCTACCCGCTGCGCGGCATCAAGGGCCCCGTCGGCACCGCGCAGGACATGCTCGACCTGCTCGGCGGGGACGCCGGGAAGCTCGCCGAGCTGGAACAGCGGATCGCCGCCCACCTCGGCTTCGCGCACGCCTTCACCTCGGTCGGCCAGGTCTACCCCCGCTCGCTCGACTACGACGTGGTGACGGCGCTGGTCCAGCTGGCGGCGGCGCCCTCCTCGGTGGCGAAGACGATCCGGCTGATGGCCGGGCACGAGCTGGTGACCGAGGGCTTCAAGCCGGGCCAGGTCGGCTCCTCCGCGATGCCGCACAAGATGAACACCCGCTCCTGCGAGCGCGTCAACGGCCTGATGGTCATCCTGCGCGGTTACGCGTCGATGACCGGCGAGCTGGCGGGCGACCAGTGGAACGAGGGCGACGTCTCCTGCTCGGTGGTCCGCCGGGTGGCCCTGCCGGACGCGTTCTTCGCGTTCGACGGGCTCGTCGAGACGTTCCTGACCGTGCTGGACGAGTTCGGCGCGTTCCCGGCCGTGGTGGCCCGCGAGCTGGACCGCTACCTCCCGTTCCTCGCCACGACCAAGGTCCTGATGGGCGCGGTCCGCGCGGGCGTCGGCCGCGAGGTCGCCCACGAGGCCATCAAGGAGAACGCCGTCGCCTCCGCCCTGGCCATGCGCGAGCAGGGCACGGAGCGCAACGAGCTGCTGGACAAGCTCGCCGCCGACGCGCGCATCCCGCTGGACCGCGCCCAGCTCGACGAGCTGATGGCCGACAAGCTGTCCTTCACCGGCGCCGCCGGCGACCAGGTCGGCGCGCTGGTCGCCCGCATCGAGAAGATCACCGAGCAGCACCCCGAGGCCGCCGGTTACACGCCGGGCTCCATCCTCTGACGGCCCCGGCCACCCCCGCGCGCGGATGACACCCGAGGAGCTCCGGGCCGCCCGCGACCGCGTCGTACCCGACGTGGTCGCGGGCGGCCTGCGCGTGCTGTTCTGCGGCATCAACCCGAGCCTCACCACGGCCGCCACGGGGCACCACTTCGCGTTCCCCGGCAACCGGTTCTGGCCCGTGCTCCATCTGTCGGGCTTCACCCCTCGCCGGCTGCTCCCCGCCGAACAGGCGGAACTGCTCGACCACGGACTGGGCATCACCAACGTCGTCGCCCGGGCGACCGCGCGGGCCGACGAGCTGTCCGCCGAGGAGTTCCGGGAGGGCGGACGCATCCTGACCGCCAAGGTGGAGCGGCTTCGCCCGCGCTGGCTGGCCGTCGTCGGCGTCACCGCGTACCGCACGGCGTTCGGCGACCGCAAGGCCCGCATCGGCCCCCAGGAGCGGACGATCGGCGGGGCCAGGGTCTGGGCGCTGCCCAACCCCAGCGGCCTCAACGCCCACTGGACCACGCGGACGATGGCCGAGGAGTACGGCCGGCTGCGCGCCGCCGTGGCGGACGAGGACGCGTAGTCCCGGCCTCCGGGCCCGTCCTCAGGGCGGGTCCGTCTCCGTCACGACGACGCTCAGCTCGCAGCCGGAGCCGCCCTCCTCCAGGCAGAGCGCCAGGGCTATCCAGCGCTCCTCGACCTGCCAGAGGCGCAGGTACTCGCAGCCCGCGACGACGTCCGCCCAGGGCTCGGGCAGCTCCTCGCCGGACACCATCCGCTCCCGGGCGCTGAACAGACTCACCAGCTGCGGCTCGCCCCAGCGGCTGCCGAGCAGCGTCACCAGCGCCTCGTGGTCCGCGACACACTGGGCGCGGCGCTCCAGCCGGTCCGCCTCGTCGTCGTCCCCGCCGAGCCCGTACCCGGCGTCCTCGGGGTGGAGGTACGCCGCGTGGTAGCCGGGACCGCTGACCCCTGAACCGGTCCGGACCCGTTCCACGGGGAACGCACGGGCGCGCATCCCGTCGATCAGGCGGAGGTGATGTGCGGTGGTCATGCCGTCAGTAAACCGTCCCCCACTGACAATCGGGGGCCCGCTCCGCACTTTGAGACGATTTCAGCCGTCTCGTTCCCGGCGTACGCTCGCCAGTTGGCCCCGCGCCCCCGCCCGTCCCGCACCAACTGCCGGACCCGCTCGGGCAGATGCTCCCGGCAGGTGGTTCCGGCGCCGCGAGGGCCGGTAACGACCGGTCGAGACCTTTGGATACAGGTTCGCAACCTGCGGTCGCCGTCCCCCTGGCCAGCGAGTACCATCCGCCTGACATGCGCACTAGCTGGGAGGACACACCGTGGGGCGGCTGACCGGTGGCGACCCGTCGCTGCTGCGGCGGATCAATTCCGCGGTGGTACTGCACGCCCTCCGGGGCGCGTCCTCCTCGACGCTGACGGATCTGGCGCGGCTCACGGGCCTGTCCCGGCCGACCGTCGAGGGCGTCATGGAAGGGCTCTTCGAGGCGGGCCTGGTCGTCGAGTCCGCCCCGGACGGGGCCGAAGCCCGCCGGCAGGGCCGTCCCGCCCGCCGTTTCCGGTTCCGGGCCGAGGCCGGGTACCTGCTGGGCATCGAGATCGGGCCGCACCGCGTGTCCGCGCTGCTGTCGGGTCTGGACGGCCGGATCATCGGCGCCGGCTCCCGCGAGGTGTCGGAGACCGCCGACGCCGACGACCGCCTGGAGCGGGTGCGGGCCGTGGTCGCCGACGTGCTGCGCCGTACGGGCGTGGTCCGCAGCAGCCTGCGCGCCGTGGGCGTGGGCAGCCCGGGGATCGTGGAGGCCGACGGGACGGTGCGGCTGGGCACGGCGCTGCCGGGCTGGACGGGCCTGCCGCTGGGCGAGCGCCTGAGCCGTTCCTTCCGCTGCCCGGTCCTCGTGGAGAACGACGCGAACGCCGCCGCCGTCGCCGAGCACTGGAAGGGCGCGGCCATCGAGTCCGACGACGTGGTGTTCGTGCTGGCCGGCCTGAGCCCGGGAGCGGGTTCGCTGATCGGCGGCCGACTGCACCGGGGGTTCGGCGGCGCGGCCGGGGAGATCGGCGCGCTGCACCTGCTCGGCCGCGACGTGACGCCGGAGCACCTGCTCTCGACGACGGACATCCCGCTGGACCCGCTGGACGAGCACGCGGTGGCCGCCGTCTTCGCGAAGGCCCGGCACGGCGACGAGCTGGCGCAGGCCGCGGTGGAGCGGTTCATCCAGCGCCTGGTGCACGACGTGGCGGCGCTGGTGCTGGCGCTCGACCCGGAGCTGGTGGTGGTGGGGGGCTGGGCGGCCGGTCTGGACGGCGTACTGGACCCGCTGCGCGGCGAACTGGCCCGGTACTGCCTGCGGCCGCCCAGGGTGGCCCTGTCGCTCCTCGGGGAGGCCGCGGTGGCGACCGGGGCGCTGCGGCTCGCCCTGGACCACGTCGAGGAGGAGCTGTTCGCCATCGAGGGAACGGTGACGGCCCGCCGCTGAGCGCGACGGGCCGTGGGGTGCGGGCCGGGTCCTGCGGGCGGTGCGCCCGCCCCGGCCCCCGGGTCAGGAGGCCTGGCGTTCCTGGGCCGGGTGGCTGATCTCCAGGTCGCCCGCGTCGCCGAAGGTGAGCCGGCAGGTGTCGGCCCGGTAGGTGGCGACGGAGACGGCCGCGGTGCCGCCGGCGGCGAGGTAGCGAGTGGTGACCACGAGCACGGGCGCGCCGGGCAGCCGGTCCAGCTCCTTGGCGTCGTCGGCGCGGGCGGAGCCCAGTTCCACGGACCGGTCCTGGCCCTCCAGCGTGAGCCGGTGCAGTTCGCGGACGACGCTGCGGGCGCGGGCGGCGCCGGACGGGGCGTCTATGGCGGACAGCTCGGGCACCGACGCGGCCGGCACGTAGAGCAGCTCGGCGGCGACCACCTGGCCGTGGCCGGTGCGGATGCGGCGCACGACGTGCAGCGGCTCCTCGGCGCCCACGTTGAGCGTGGCGGCGACGGCGGCGGGCGCGGGAGCGCTCTCACAGTCGACCGGCTGCCATGCCTCGCCGGTGCCGCCCTCGCTCCAGTCGTGGCGGGCGGTGGAGACGGCCACCCCGACGCGCGGCGGGGCGACGGTGGTCCCGACGCCGCGGCGGCGCTGGAGCCGGCCTTCGAGTTCGAGCTGTTCCAGGGCCTGGCGGAGCGTCGCCCGGGCGACGCCGAACCGGGCGGCCAGCTCGCGCTCGTTGGGGAGGATCTCCCCCACCGAGAAGTCCGAGTCGAGTGCCTCACCGAGCACGGTCTTCAGGTGCCAGTACTTCGGCTCCTGCACCGTTTCCAGCTGCGTGGTCCCCACCCTGTCCTCCGCAATCGCCCGGCGGCTATTCCGCGACGTTATTTATTAAAGGTTCCTGTCTTAACGTGCCGACCTTAGGACGGTGCTCCCCCTTGGTCAAGACCAATCGTGCGCTCCGAAGGCTGTGAATCGGTGGTCCGCCGCACAGCGTTCACAGGACGTTCGTGGTCCGGGCGACCGCGGGCAGCACAAAGCCCCACGTCGCAGGGGCGACGTGGGGCCGGTGACCGTCCCGAACCGGCGGCTAGGGGGCGGGGGTTGCGGCGGGGGGGGGGGGGGGCGGCAGGGTGCCGGCGGGGCGTTCGGGGAGCAGGCCGAACAGCAGGAGGTGTCCGTCGGGCGAGCTGAGGGCGTCGGCGAGGCGGACGTCCTCGGAGCGGGCCTCGATGCCGGTCTCCTCGCGC
>NZ_JAKRGC010000206.1 GCF_022347745.1 Streptomyces sp. OfavH-34-F | reverse complement strand
GCGCGCGGCGAGGCGGCCAGCGAACTCCACCGGTAGCCGCCGCCCAGCCCGTTGGTGCCCGGGCCGACCGCCGCGTCCAGCCCGCCGCCCGGCCGCTTGATCGCCTCCAGCGTGGCCCGCAGCCGCTCCGCGCTGACGTCCAGCACCTGCTCGGCGACCGGCAGCCGCTCCTCCTCGTACGTGTCGAGCAGCGCGGGCCCTGCCTGTCCCCGGACGACCCGGGCGAGCTTCCAGCCGAGGTTGTACGCATCCTGGATGCCGGTGTTCATGCCGAGGCCGCCCGCGATGGAGTGCACATGGGCCGCGTCCCCGGCGAGGAAGGCGCGCCCCACCCGGTAGCGGGCCGCCAGCCGTTCGTTGACCCGGTACGTCGAGAGGAGCGCCGCCCGGGTGAGGCGGTCGGCGGGCAGGCCGGTGTGCTTGGCGAACAGCCGGCGGAACCCGGCGAGCGACGGCGGCAGGGGCGCGCCGTCGGCGTCGAGTTCGGGGCCGGCCTGGAACCACCAGCCGGACCGGGTGCCGGGGATCGGGCAGAGCATCACGGCGCCGTCCTCGTCGAACCACTGGTGCCAGAAGCCCCGGTCCAGCCCCTCCACCTCCACGTCCCCGCACACCATCAGCCGGGTCTCGTCGGTCCTGCCCTCGAAGGGGACGCCGAGCAGTTTGCGGACCGCGCTGTGCCCGCCGTCGCAGCCGGCGACGTACGACGCCTCGACGCGCTCCCCGCCGGCCAGCGTCGCGGTCACCGAGGCATCGCCCTCGGCCAGATCCACCAGTTCCGCGCCCAGCCCGACCCGTACGCCGTACTCCGCGAGCCGGTCCCGCAGCACCTCCTCCAGGCGCCACTGGGCCATCATGTGCGGCCGGTCGTACGGGGCGTCGGGCGTCGGCCGCTGGTCCGCGAACGGCTCGGCGTCGGCGACGGCGACCCCGCCCCGGTACTTGCGCATCGGCAGCGGCGCGGCCCCGGCGGCCAGGACCGCGCCGAGCACGCCCAGATCCTCCAGGACCTCCAGGGAGCGCGGGTTGGGGCCCTTGGCGCGGGACGTGCGCGGGAAGCCGGCGGACTTGTCGATGATCCGTACGGCGATGCCCCGGCGGGCCAGGTCGACGGCCAGGGTCAGCCCGGTCGGGCCGGCGCCGACGACGAGCACGGGCAGCGGGGGCGTGGCGGCACACATGGGTTCTCCTGGGGTCGGCGGGCAGGACCCCAGGAAAAAGCAACCGAGTTAAAAAAGCAACTAGGTTGCTTTCGAGGGGGTGTCCGTGCGGTCCGTCGCGGCGCTGGCGGCCGCCGTCGCCGCCGCCAGCCGGGCGGCCTGCGCCCTGGCCCGCGTCCGCCGCGAGGTCCGCAGCGCGTCCCAGGTCAGCATGGCCAGCGCCAGCCACACCAGACCGAAACCGGCCCACCGCTCCGTCGGCATCTCCTCGTGGAACCAGGCCACCCCGAGGATGAACTGGGCGACCGGCGTCATGTACTGGAGCAGCCCGATCGTGGACAGCGGAATGCGCACCGCGGCCGCCCCGAACAGGATCAGCGGCACCGCCGTGACGACGCCGGTCGAGGCGAGCAGCGCCAGGTGCCCCGGGCCCTCCGACGTCAGCGTGGAGGCGCCCCGGGCGCTCAGCCACACCAGATAGCCGAGCGCCGGCAGGAACAGCAGCGCGGTCTCCACGGTCAGCGACTCCAGGCCGCCCATGTCCACCTTCTTCTTGACCAGCCCGTACGTCGCGAAGGAGAACGCCAGGATCAGCGAGATCCAGGGCGGCTTCCCGTAACCGATCGTCAGCACCACCACCGAGGCGGCGCCCGTCGCGACCGCCGCCCACTGCGCCGGGCGCAGCCGCTCGCCCAGCAGCAGCACGCCCATGCCGATGGTCACCAGCGGGTTGATGAAGTAACCGAGGGACGCCTCGACCACATGGCCGCTGTTCACGGCCCAGATGTACAGGCCCCAGTTGACGGTGATGGTGGCCGCCGCGAGGGTCAGCATCCCCAGCTTGCGCGGCTGCCGCAGCAGCGGGCCGATCCAGGACCAGCGGCGCAGCATCAGCAGCAGGATCGCCACCACGCCGAGCGACCACACCATGCGGTGGGCCAGGATCTCGACCGCCCCGGCCGGCTTCAGCAGCGGCCAGAACAGCGGCACCAGGCCCCACATGCCGTACGCGCCGAACCCGGAGAGAAGCCCGGCCCGCTGGTCATTCGTCCCCTGCACGGGCCCTCCCGGTGGCATCTGTCGTACAACCCTCAACCAGACGACGGTAGCGCCGACCGGGCCCGGTGTCATACCCGTATCGCCAGACGGTCATGACAGCGGGCGAGGGAGAGTGGCGCTGCGCGGCCGAATGCGCGGACGCGCCGGTCCCGCCCGCGAGGGGCAGGTCCGGCGCGTCCGCGCGGATCGGGGGCCGGGGTCAGCCGACCACCGTCCAGTTGTCGTTGCCCGCGAGCAGCGCGGCCAGGTCGCCCTTGCCGCTCCGCTCCACCGCGAGGTCCAGCTGCTCGGCCATCAGCGTGTCGTACACCGGCCGCTCCACGTCCCGCAGCACCCCGATCGGGGTGTGGTGCAGGGTGTCCGCGTCGGCCAGCCGCGACAGCGCGAACGCGGTCGTCGGGCTGGGGTTGTGCGCGTCGTGGACGAGGATCTGCGACTTGTTCTCCTCGGTGACCGCGACGACCTTGAGGTCACCGGTCAGCGAGTCCCGCACGACGCCCTTCGAACCCTCCGCGCCGAAGACGATCGGCTGCCCGTGCTCCAGCCGGATCACCGCCTCCTGCGCCTGGTCCTTGTCCTTGAGGACCTCGAACGCGCCGTCGTTGAAGATGTTGCAGTTCTGGTAGATCTCCACCAGCGCCGTGCCCGGGTGGTCGGCGGCGGCGCGCAGCACGCTCGTGAGGTGCTTGCGGTCGGAGTCGACCGTACGGGCGACGAAGGACGCCTCCGCGCCGATCGCCAGGGACACCGGGTTGAACGGGGTGTCCAGCGAGCCCATCGGCGTGGACTTGGTGATCTTGCCCAGCTCGGAGGTGGGGGAGTACTGGCCCTTGGTCAGCCCGTAGATCCGGTTGTTGAACAGCAGGATCTTGAGGTTCACGTTGCGGCGCAGCGCGTGGATCAGGTGGTTGCCGCCGATGGACAGCGCGTCCCCGTCGCCGGTGACGACCCAGACGGACAGGTCGCGCCGGGAGGTGGCCAGGCCGGTCGCGATGGCCGGGGCGCGGCCGTGGATCGAGTGCATCCCGTAGGTGTTCATGTAGTACGGGAAGCGGGAGGAGCAGCCGATGCCGGAGATGAAGACGATGTTCTCCTTGGCCAGCCCCAGGTCGGGCATGAAGCCCTGCACGGCGGCGAGGACCGCGTAGTCACCGCAGCCGGGGCACCAGCGCACCTCCTGGTCGGACTTGAAGTCCTTCATGGACTGCTTGGCCTCGGCCTTGGGCACCAGCTGGAGCAGTTCGTTCTCAGGCATCGATGGCCTCCTCAAGAGCTGCCGCGAGCTGCTCGGCCTTGAACGGCATTCCGTTGACCTGGTTGTAACTGTGCGCGTCCACGAGGTACTTGGCGCGGATCAGGGTGGCCAGCTGCCCGAGGTTCATCTCCGGCACGACCACCTTGTCGTAACGCTTGAGGACCTCGCCGAGATTCCTCGGGAAGGGGTTGATGTGGCGCAGATGGGCCTGCGCGACGGAGCGCCCGGAGGCGCGCAGCCGGCGCACGGCGGCCGTGATCGGGCCGTACGTCGAACCCCAGCCCAGCACCAGCGTCCTGGCGTCCGCCGGGTCGTCCACCTCGACGTCCGGGACCTCGATGCCGTCCACCTTGGCCTGGCGGGTGCGGACCATGAAGTCGTGGTTGGCCGGGTCGTACGAGATGTTGCCGGTGCCGTCCTGCTTCTCGATGCCGCCGATGCGGTGTTCGAGGCCGGGCGTGCCGGGGACGGCCCACGGGCGGGCCAGCGTCTGCGGGTCGCGCTTGTACGGCCAGAACACCTCGGTGCCGTCGGCCAGTTCGTGGTTCGGCCCGCCGGCGAACTGGACGCGCAGGTCCGGGAGCTGGTCCGGCTCCGGGATGCGCCAGGGCTCGGAGCCGTTGGCCAGGTAGCCGTCGGAGAGCAGGAAGACCGGGGTGCGGTACGTCAGCGCGATCCGGGCCGCGTCCAGGGCCGCGTCGAAGCAGTCGGCCGGGGTGCGCGGGGCCACGATCGGCACCGGGGCCTCGCCGTTGCGCCCGTACATCGCCTGGAGCAGGTCGGCCTGCTCGGTCTTGGTGGGCAGCCCGGTGGACGGGCCGCCGCGCTGGATGTCGATGATGACCAGCGGCAGTTCCAGCGAGACCGCGAGACCGATCGTCTCCGACTTGAGGGCCACACCCGGCCCCGACGTCGTCGTCACCGCGAGCGCCCCGCCGAACGCGGCACCCAGCGCCGCGCCGATGCCCGCGATCTCGTCCTCGGCCTGGAACGTGCGCACGCCGAAGTTCTTGTGCTTGCTCAGCTCGTGCAGGATGTCCGAGGCCGGGGTGATCGGGTACGAGCCGAGGTAGACCGGCAGGTCCGCCTGGCGGCCGGCCGCGATCAGGCCGTAGGACAGCGCGAGGTTGCCCGAGATGTTCCGGTACGTCCCGGCGGGGAACGCCTGCGAGGCCGGGGCGACCTCGTAGCTGACGGCGAAGTCCTCCGTGGTCTCGCCGAAGTTCCACCCGGCCCGGTACGCGGCCACGTTCGCCTCGGCGATCTGCGGCTTCTTGGCGAACTTCGCCCGCAGGAACGCCTCGGTGTTCTCGGTGGGCCGGTGGTACATCCAGGACAGCAGCCCCAGCGCGAACATGTTCTTGGAGCGCTCGGCCTCCTTGCGGGAGAGCCCGAACTCCTTCAGCGCCTCGATCGTCAGCGTGGTCAGCGGCACCGGGTGGACGTTGTACGCCTCCAGCGAGCCGTCCTCCAGCGGGTTGGTCTCGTAGCCCACCTTCGCCATCGGCCGCTTCGTGAACTCATCGGTGTTGACGATGATTTCGGCGCCGCGCGGCACATCGGCGATGTTCGCCTTGAGCGCTGCGGGGTTCATCGCGACCAGGACGTTCGGCGCGTCGCCGGGCGTCAGGATGTCGTGGTCGGCGAAGTGCAGCTGGAACGAGGAGACGCCCGGCAGGGTGCCTGCGGGGGCGCGGATCTCGGCCGGGAAGTTCGGCAGCGTGGAGAGGTCGTTCCCGAAGGACGCCGTCTCCGAGGTGAACCGGTCACCGGTGAGCTGCATGCCGTCGCCCGAGTCACCCGCGAAGCGGATGATCACCCGGTCCAGGCGGCGGACCTCTTTCCCGTCTGCGGCTGCGGACTGGGGGGCACGCTGTCCCCCTACGAGCGCCTCGCTGGCCTCGTCGGCCTGCTCGGCTGGGCTACTGACCTGGCTGGTCACTTACTGGACCTCCCTCGGCACGGCGGCTCGGAACCGTCCGGCCCGCCGGAGGTCCCTCGCCCACCCTACGTCCGTAAGGGTCGCCTTCCTCCGGCCGATCACATGGTGGACGGCTTTTTGAGACGCGTCGTATCTGGATGTTGAGACGTTCCCGGCGCTGTGCCGCCATGATTCATCAGCCGCCTGGTTCCGCGTCGGACCCTCGCTGGAGACACACCCGCCCGCGCCGTCCGCAGGCGTCGCACGAGGTCAGCGGCAGGTCAAGGGGAGGTCAAGGGGGGCCCGGCGGGGGACCGGGCGCGGGCCGCCGGCGGTCAGGAGTTCAGGTACGTCAGCACCGCGAGCACCCGGCGGTGGTCGCCCTCGCTCGGCGCCAGTCCCAGCTTCTGGAAGATGTTGCTCACATGCTTCTCGACCGCCCCGTCGCTCACCACGAGCTGCTTGGCCACCGCGGAGTTCGTCCGCCCCTCGGCCATCAGCCCCAGCACCTCGCGCTCACGCGGCGTCAGACCGGCGAGCACGTCCTGCTTGCGGCTGCGCCCCAGCAGCTGCGCCACCACCTCGGGGTCCAGCGCCGTACCGCCCTGGGCCACCCGGACCACCGCGTCCACGAACTCCCGGACCTCGGCGACCCGGTCCTTCAGCAGGTACCCGACGCCCCGGCTGGACCCGGCCAGCAGCTCGGTGGCGTACTGCTCCTCCACGTACTGCGAGAGCACCAGCACCCCGATCCCCGGGTGCTCCCGGCGCAGCCGCACCGCCGCGCGCACCCCCTCGTCGGTGTGGGTCGGCGGCATCCGCACGTCGGCGACGACCACGTCCGGGAGCGCGTCCTGCCCGGCCAGCTCGCCGATCGTCCTGATCAGCGCCTCCGCGTCCCCCACGCCGGCCACGACGTCGTGCCCCAGATCGGTCAGCAGCCGGGTCAGACCCTCCCGGAGCAGTACCGAATCCTCGGCGATGACCACGCGCACCCTGTCCTCCGTCACGACGCAATTCCCCCGCTGTCCGCTCGCTGATCTCATCCGGTGTGCCGTCCAGCATCCCAGCATCGGCAGTGACGTCGCGAACGCGCGCGGGGTTGAGCGCGGGCCCGCCCCGGAGGGAGGCTCCCTCCGGGGCGGTACGTCTGCCGGGTCGTCGTGCGGTTCAGCCGCGCCAGGGCAGCTCCGCGGTCACCTTCGTCGGGCCGCCCGCCGGGGAGTCGACGACCAGCACCCCGTCCACCGCGTCCAGCCGCTCGGTCAGCCCGGCGAGCCCGCTGCCCGCCGCCGTGTCGGCGCCGCCGCGCCCGTCGTCGGTCACCTGGAGCATCAGCCGGTCGTCCGAGCGCCACACGTCCACCGAGGCGCGGGTGGCGCGGGCGTGCTTGCTGACGTTCTGGAGGAGTTCGGAGACCGTGAAGTACGCGATGCCCTCGATGGCCTGCGCCGGCCGGGACGGCAGGTCCACCTCGACGGTGACCGGCACCGTGCACCGGGAGGCGACGGCGGACAGGGCCGCGTCCAGGCCCCGGTCGGTGAGGACGGCCGGGTGGATGCCCCGGGCCAGGTCGCGCAGCTCCTGGAGGGCGACCTTCACCTCGCCGTGCGCCTCGTCCACCATGCGGGCAGCGGCGTCCGGATCGTGGGCAAGCTTCTCCTTCGCGAGACCCAGGTCCATGGCGAGGGCGACGAGCCGGGCCTGCGCCCCGTCGTGCAGGTCCCGCTCGATGCGGCGCAGGTCGGCGGCGGCCGTGTCCACGACGACCCCGCGGTCCGACTCCAGCTCCGTGACGCGCTCCGCCAGCCGGGACGGGCCGAGCAGCCCGGCGACCAGCAGCCGGTCCACGGTCGCCAGGCCCCGGATCACCCAGGGCGAGGCGAGGACGACGCAGAGGCCGACCAGAGAGGTCAGCGCTATGTCGATGCCCGAGTCCAGGTAGACCTCGTGCCGCGCGTCGCCGTACAGCTGGATGCCCGAGACCCCCGTCTGCGACGGGATGCTCCAGTGCCACAGCGGGTAGGTGAGCGCCGCCCAGCCCCACGCCTGGAGCGTCAGCGCGACGCAGAACGCGAACACCGCCCACGGGAAGTGCAGCAGCGAGTAGAGCAGGTGGCGCCAGGAGACCCCGCTCTTGAGCACCGCGCCCATCCACGACATCAGCCCGCCGGTCCGCCCGCGCACCGGGGCCGGGTCGCCCACCTCCAGCCCCAGCAGCGCCCGCGCCCGCGTCCGCTCCAGCATCCCGAAGCCCCGGCACATGACCAGCCCGGCGGCCAGCACCGGAATGCCGACGAAGGTGACGAGGAGTCCGGCGCCCAGCGACACCATCGTGATCGCGCAGGTGAACATCACGATGCTGACCGGCAGGCTCAGCATCAGGTAGAGGAACTCGCGCCAGGTCCTGCCCTCCACCGGCGCCCGCAGCGGAGCCGGCACGACGTGCCGTCGCGCGGGACGGGGCCCGAGGCTGCTGCCCGACCGCTGGGGCTCCCGTGTGTCCGGTCCGTATGCCGTGGCCATGGGGTTCCGTCCGTTTCTTCTCTGCGGCGTTCGCGCCGACTGTCTGCTTCCAGGGTGCGGGGTGGTGCGCCCGCGCACCATGAGGGCCGTATCCGTCCTCGGCGGGGGGTTTTCCCTACCCCGGACAGGGGGCGTACGCGGTCCCCGGTGCGTCAGGCCGTGCGGGAGGCGGGCGCGCTCTTCTCCAGGCCCCGGTCGCGCCACGGCAGCTCCGCCGTGACCGTGGTCGGCCCGCCGGCCGGGGAGTCCAGGACGAACAGCCCGTCCACGGCGCCCAGCCGCTCGGCGAGCCCCGCCATCCCCGTACCGCCGTCCATCGAGGCGCCGCCGTGCCCGTCGTCGCCGACCTGGATGAGCAGCCGGTCGCCCGAGCGCCACACGTCCACGGTGGCCGTACGGGCCCCGCTGTGCTTGCTCACGTTCTGGAGGAGTTCGGAGACCGTGAAGTACGCGATGCCCTCGATCGCCTGCGCCGGCCGCGCCGGGAGGTCCACCCGCACGGTGACGGGGACCGTGCAGCGCGAGGCGATCGCGGACAGGGCCGCGTCCAGGCCCCGGTCGGTGAGGACGGCCGGGTGGATGCCCCGGGCCAGGTCGCGCAGCTCCTGGAGGGCGACCTTCACCTCGCCGTGCGCCTCGTCCACCATGCGGGCGGCGGCCTCCGGGTCGTCGGCCAGCCGCTCCTTGGCCAGGCCGAGCCCCATCGCGAGGGCGACGAGCCGGGCCTGCGCCCCGTCGTGCAGATCCCGCTCGATCCGGCGCAGGTCGGCGGCGGCCGTATCGACCACCACGCCCCGGTCGGACTCCAGTTCGGCGATGCGGCGTTCGAGGTCGTCGGAGGGGGAGAGCAGCCCGCGCACCATGACCCGGTCCGCGTTGGCCAGCAGCCGCGCGACATAGGGGAGCGGCGGCCACACGATCAGGCAGACGAGCGTCAGGGCGAAGGTGAGGATGCCCCACGGCAGCCGTACGAACGAATACAGCGCCGTCCGCCAGGCGACCGGATCGCGCAGCGCGCTCCACAGCCAGACGAAGAACCCGCTCTCGCGGCGCCCGCGCGCCGGCGGGCTCGGCTCCTCCACCACGACGCCCAGCAGCTTCCGCGCCCGGCCCCGCTCGGCCCGCCCGATGGCCCGGGAACCCTGGAGCCCGGCGGCGAGCAGCGGCAGACCGACGACGGTCACCGCGAGGCCCACGCCGATGGCGATCATCAACACTGTGTAAACAAATCCGATGATCGCCATCGGCAGATTGGAAAGCAGGTGCGCGACCTCCTTCCACGTCCACCGCCCGAAGGCGAAGCGGACAGGAGGCGGACCGTCTTCGGCGGGCACCTGGGGGCTCATGGTCATGGGACAAGCCTGCCGGGCGCCGCATGCGGATGCCATGGGGCTCGTGGGTGAGGCGAAGTAGGGATATCCCCACCGCGCCCCCTCGCGCCGCCCGCACCCCGCTCGCCTCGTCCGCCCCGCTCGTCCCGTCCGCCGCCGTCGGTTGCCTTCGCCGCTTCGTTGCCTTCGTTGTCCGACGCAACTGCTTACCCGTCCTTTACAGGGCCTAGACTCCCGTGCGTACAGACCGTCGAACGGGTTGATCGTCGAACGGATTGATCCAGGGAGCGAGGGGCGGACGTGGCGGACCTTCCGGGCGGGACGCCCACGCGGGCGGTGCTCGCGGCGTCGGACTACTTCCACGGCTACTCGGTCGTCGGACTCCTCGCGGTCCTCGGCGTCCTGTTCGTCGCCGCCGCCTTCGCCGGCGGCCGGCTGCTGCGCCCCGTCGTCCCGACGCCGGAGAAGCTCCTCGCCTACGAGTGCGGCGTGGACCCGGTGGGCGAGGGCTGGGCCCACACCCAGGTCCGCTACTACGTCTACGCGTTCCTGTACGTGATCTTCGCCGTGGACTCGGTCTTCCTGTTCCCCTGGGCAACGGTCTTCGCGGCGCCCGGCTACGGCGCGACCACCCTGGTGGAAATGTTCATCTTCCTCGGTTTCCTGGCCGTGGGACTGCTCTACGCATGGAAGAAGGGCGTCCTGGAATGGACGTGACGAGCCCGTCGCCCGCCGGAGCGGGGGACGAACCCGCCGCCGTACCGACGTTCCTCCCGGAACCGAAGCGCCTGGGCGTCCTGTCCCGGCTCGCTCCGGAACCGATGAAGGTCGTCCTCAACTGGGGCCGCCGCTACAGCCTCTGGGTCTTCAACTTCGGACTCGCCTGCTGCGCCATCGAATTCATCGCCGCCTCCATGGCGCGCCACGACTTCATCCGGCTCGGCGTCATCCCCTTCGCCCCGGGCCCGCGCCAGGCCGACCTCATGATCGTCTCCGGCACGGTGACGGACAAGATGGCCCCCGCCGTGAAGCGCCTGTACGAGCAGATGCCCGAGCCCAAGTACGTCATCTCCTTCGGCGCCTGCTCCAACTGCGGCGGCCCGTACTGGGACTCGTACTCCGTGACCAAGGGCGTCGACCAGATCATCCCCGTCGACGTCTACGTCCCCGGCTGCCCGCCCCGCCCCGAGGCGCTGCTCCAGGGCATCCTCAAGCTCCAGGAGAAGATCGCACGCGAATCGCTGGGCGAGCGCTACGCGGCCGCCGCCGGGGCCCGCCCGACGACGGCGGCGCTGCGCAGCGGCCTGGTGACGCCGCCTCCGGCCCCCGGAGAGGGGGAGAACGCGTGACCGCCCCCTTCGACCGGCTCCCGGACGCCGCTGCCGAGATCTTCGGCGCGGACGCCACCGCCGAGCAGGCGTACGACCTGCTGACCGTGGACGTCCCGCCCACCGCGTGGCTCACCGCCCTGGAAACCGCCCGCGACGCCCTGGGCTGCACCTACTTCGACTGGCTGAGCGCGGTGGACGAGCCGGGCACCGGCTTCCGGGTCTGCGCCCACGTGGCGGCGCTGCCGGCCGAGCCCGGCTCCGGCGTACGCCGGCTGCTGCTGCGCACGACCGTGCCGCACGACGCGCCCACCCTGCCCACCGCGACCGGCGTGTACGCGGGGGCCGCCTGGCACGAGCGCGAGACGCACGAGATGTTCGGCGTCGGCTTCGAGGGCCACCCGCACCTGGTGCCCCTGCTCCTCCCCGAGGGCTTCGAGGGCCACCCCCTGCGCAAGGACTTCGTGCTGGCCGCCCGCGTGGCGAAGGCGTGGCCGGGCGCGAAGGAGCCGGGCGAGCCGGAACACGGCGGCCCGAAGCGCCGCACGATGCTCCCGCCCGGCGTCCCGGACCCGAACGAGTGGGGCCCGCTCAAGGGGCAGCTCCCGGCGGCCCCGGCGCGCCGCCTGTTCACCGAGCGGGCCAGGGCCGTACG
>NZ_JAKRGC010000205.1 GCF_022347745.1 Streptomyces sp. OfavH-34-F | reverse complement strand
CTCCGCGGCCGACGGGGCGTACGGGCGGGCCGCCGCCCAGCTGCTGCTCGCCGCGGCGGCCCTGGTGGCGCTGCTGTGGCTGTGGCAGCGCACGCTGACCCGGCTGATGACCGCGCCGGACGGTTCCACGACGGCCGCCGCCGAGCCCGGCCGCGAGAAGTCCGGCCGGACCGGGGGCGGGCTGTGGGCGCTGCTCCCGGAGGGCCGGACCGGCACGGTGATGCAGCGGTCCCTGCGGTACGTGGCGCGCGATCCGAAGACCAAGGCGGCCTGGGTGACCGCGCTGGCGGTCGGGCTGATCGTGCCGCTGATCAACGCCGTGCAGGGGCAGGGCTCGGTGTACTTCGCCTGCTTCGCGTCCGGGATGCTCGGCATCCAGATGTACAACCAGTTCGGTCAGGACACCTCGGCGTTCTGGATGGTGGCGCAGACGGTCTCCTCGGAGCGGGACGCGTACGGGGAGCTGCGGGCGCGGGCGCTGGCGCTGCTGCTGATCACGCTGCCGTACACGGTCCTCGTGTCGGTGGTGACGGCGGCGCTGCTCGCGGACTGGGCGGCGCTGCCGGGGGTGGTCGGGCTGTCGTTCGCGCTGCTGGGCGCGATGCTGGCGACGGGCGCGGTGGCGTCGGTGCACTTCCCGTACTCGGTGCCGCAGGAGGGCGCGTTCAAGAACGTGGCGCCCGGGCAGGCCGGAATCGCCTGGATCTCGATCCTGGGCGGCATGGTCGCTGCGGCGGTGCTGAGCGCGCCGGTGATCGCGCTGACCATCACGCTGCATGTGACGGGCGGGACGGACTGGCTGTGGGTGCTGCTGCCGGTGGGCGCCGCGTACGGCGCGCTGATCGCCTGGGGCGGGCTGCGGCTGGCGGCCCCGCGCATGGCGAGGCGGCTGCCGGAGATCCTGTGGGCGGTCAGCAAGGGCTGACCGCCGGGCGGGCCTACGGCGAGACCGGCGCGCGGTCGTCCTACGGGGAGACCGGCGCGCGGTCGTCCCGGGCGTCCTTGGCCAGTTGCTCCAGGAACGGTTCGACCGCGGCGCGCCAGCCCTCCGGCCGGTCGAGGTGGACCAGGTGGCCGGCGTCGGCGACTTCCGCGTACTGCCCGCGCGGCAGCACCCGGACCATCTCCTGCGCCTCCGCCCGGCCCAGCTCGCCGTCGAGCCCGCGCAGCACGAGGGTCGGGCAGCGGACCTGGGCCAGCTCCTCCCAGTGCGCGTCGTACACCCAGGTGGCGCGGGACGCGAGCATCTGGCGGCGGGAGAACACCGGCCGCCAGCCGTCCGCCGCCTCGGCCATCACCGCGGCGTAGAAGGCGCCGCGCGCCGGGTTGGGCTGCTCCACCCAGGGGTCCTCCTCGCCGAACCAGCGCCGGGCGGCCTCCCGGGAGGCGAAGGGGAGCGGCCAGGTCCGGAACCAGTCCTCCCACTCGCGCTGCGAGGCCGCGCCGAGGGCGGAGGCGCGCATGTCGCAGATGACCAGGGCGCCGACCAGGTCGGGGCGCTTGGCGGCGAGCTGCCAGGCGGTGAGCGCGCCCATGGAGTGGCCCACCAGGGTGACGGGCCCGAGGTCCAGTTGTTCGATCGTCGCCTCCGCGTCCGACACGTAGGCGTCACGGGTGTAGGGGCCGTCGGCCGGCTTGCCGCTGTCGCCGTGGCCGCGCTGGTCGAGGGCGACCGTGCGGTGGCGTCCGGCGAGCCAGGCGGCGGCGGACGCCCAGTGCGCGGCCCGGCCCATCAGGCCGTGCAGCAGTAAGACGGCGGGGGCCCGTAGGCCGTCCGCGCCCGCCCCGGGCGGCCCGGCGAACTCCCAGGCCGCGAGGCGTACGCCATCCGTTCCGGTCACATCGATGCGCCGCGCCATAGCTGCTGGCACCCCCTTCTGTCCCCTGGGCCACCGGTCGGTCGTCTCGGCCAGACTATCGAACTCCTATTCGAACACCGGGGTATGCCGGACAACACCGCTCGTTCGAGTGACTGCTTCCCAGGATTGACGGCGGCAGCTGCGGGGAGATGTTCACCGGGAGGCGGGCCACTCGGGGATGAGGGCTCGCGGGACCGACCTCGAGAGCTCGGGGCTCCAGGTCGGACACAGGGGAGGACAGGCCCCGGTGCCTAGCGGCGCCGGGGCCGCCCGCATGTGCGCGGACGGCGGGCGCGCTCCCGTACGACGGGCGCATCGCAGCTCCCCTCCCCGGCCGGACGGACCGGCGGCCGACACGTACGGCTACCCTTCCGCCACAGCGTGGCACGTACGGCGGCGGAGCGCTGCGGTTCCGACCGGAAAAGGCGAAGACCGGACGCCCGCGGCCACAACCGCCGGCGCCCGGTCTCCGGGAACGGCCTCTCGGGAACGACCCTTCGGGGACGGCCCTTCGGGAACGGCCCCTCGGGGACGCTCCCTACCGCTTGGCGACGAAGACGTGCGAGGCGACCTCGGAGTCCAGCTCCGCCGCCTCGCCGCTGCTGCCGACGAGCACGCCGCCGGGCGACTGGGTCACGCTGACCACCGAACCGGGCTGCACGCCCGCCCGCCGCAGCGTGTACATCAGCTGGGCGTCCGTCTGGATCGGCTCCCCGATCCGGCGGACCACCACCGTCTTCCCCTCTCTGCCCGGATCCAGCTCGGACAGGCTGACCATGCCCTCGTCCAGGAACGGATCGGCCCCGGCGTTCTCGCCCAGCTCCTCCAGGCCCGGGATCGGGTTCCCGTACGGCGACTCCGTCGGGTGGCGCAGCAGCTCCATCACCCGGCGTTCGACCGCCTCACTCATCACGTGCTCCCACCGGCACGCCTCGGCGTGGACCTGCTCCCACTCCAGGCCGATCACGTCCACCAGCAGGCACTCGGCCAGCCGGTGCTTGCGCATGACGCGGGTCGCCAGCCGGCGGCCCTCCTCCGTCAGCTCCAGGTGCCGGTCGCCCGCCACCTGGACCAGGCCGTCGCGCTCCATTCGCGCCACCGTCTGGCTCACGGTCGGGCCGCTCTGGTCCAGCCGTTCCGCGATCCGGGCGCGCATGGGGACCACACCTTCCTCTTCGAGTTCGAGGATGGTGCGGAGATACATCTCCGTGGTGTCGATCAGTCCGGACATTCGTGCCCCTCGATGCAGTCGTGCGCTGGCCCTCAGCCAATTCTGACGCATCGGGGCGGGAACCGTGCCGTGCCGGTCGTACCGTGCACGCTGCGGTATTGACAGGTCACTGGTCCAGACCGCACCGTGATCGCGGTACGGACGCCCCTGGACATCTCCACCCCGCCGGAAAGGCCCTCATCGATGAGCGAAAGCAAGCTGGCCGGTCAGTTCTTCGACGCGGCGATCGGCCTGCTGGGGCGAGTACGCGACGAGGAGGCCGCCAACATCGCGGCCGCCGGTGCCGCGATCGCCGACACCGTCGAGGCGGGCGGCAGGCTCTTCGCCTTCGGCGCCGGACACTCCTCGCTCCCCGCCCAGGACGTCGTCTACCGTGCGGGCGGCCTGGCCCTGATGAACCTGATGGTCGTGCCCGGGGCCCTCGGCGTGGACGTCATGCCGGCCACCCTCGGATCGGCGCTGGAGCGGGTGGACGGCCTGGCGGGCGCGGTCCTCGACTCCAGCCCCGCGAAGGCCGGCGACGTCCTCGTCATCATCTCGCTCTCCGGGCGCAACGCCCTGCCCGTCGAGATGGCGCTCAACGCGCGTGCGCTGGGCCTCAAGGTCATCGGCGTCACCTCGGTCGCGTACGCGGAGAACACCCGCTCCCGGCACAGCTCGGGCGGGTTCCTGCGCGACCACTGCGACATCGTCCTCGACAGCAAGATCGCGATCGGCGACGCGGAGCTGGAGGTGGACGGCATCGAGGCGCCGTTCGCCCCCGCGTCCACCGTGGTCACCAGCGCGATCATGCAGGGCGTGATGGCCGCCGCCGCCGAGGAGCTGCTGGCCCGCGGCATCGAGCCGCCGCTGCTGCGCTCGGGCAACGTGGACGGCGGCCACGAGTGGAACGGCCGCGTGATGACGCAGTACGCGGACCGCATCTTCTACCGGCACTAGATTCCGGCCCGGCAGTCCGTGCGGCTTCCGGCCCGGAAAACGGCGCCGATTAATTCGCTTGTACGGGCTCCGGCCGGTTCCTAGGCTGGGGGTACACGCGAAAGGAGGTGATCCGAAAAGTGCAGTCTTATCGGATTCGTGAGGTGGCTGCGGGCTGACGGCCCGTCGTCGCACTTCGTGCACCTCGGCGGACTGTCTGCCGAAACCCAAAGCAGTCACCGACCCGCAGGCTCGCCGGCAGATCCGGCCGGCTCCCTCCGTCAGGGGGGACCAAGAGCCTGCGGGTTTCCGCGTGTCGGGGCCCTTACGGCGTCACGGGCAGAGCCGCTCCACCCGCCATCCGGCGTCGCCGCTCCCGCCCTCCTCGCGCACGTAGCGCAGCCGGTCGTGCAGGCGGTTCTCGTGGCCCTGCCAGAACTCGATGGTGTCGGGGACGACGCGGAAGCCGCCCCAGTGCGGCGGCGCCGGGACCTTCTCGCCCTCCGGGTAGCGGGCCGACAACTCCTCGTAGCGGCGGACCAGCTCGTCGCGGTCGCCGATCACCGCGGACTGGTCGCTGGCCCAGGCGCCGAGCTGGGAGCCGTGGGGCCGGGTGCGGAAGTAGGCGACGGTCTCCTCGCGGGCGACGCGGGACGCGGTGCCGGTGACGATGACCTGGCGGGCCAGCGGGTGCCAGGGGAACAGCAGCGAGACGTACGGGTTGGCGGTCAGCTCGCGGCCCTTGCGGGAGCCGTAGTTGGTGAAGAACACGAAACCGCGCGCGTCGTACATCTTCAGCAGCACCGTGCGGGAGGACGGGCGGCCGTCGGGCGTCGCCGTGGACACCACCATGGCGTTCGGCTCGTGGAGCATGCCGCCGGCGGCGACCTGACGGAACCAGAGCGCGAACTGGTCCATGGGATCGGGCGCGAGAGAGTCCTCGGTGAAGCTCTCGGATCGGTATTGCTCGCGCATCGCGGCCGGATCGGTGGTGGAATCGAGGGAGGAATCTGGGGTGGGCACGGTGCCATCCTGCCGCAGCGGCCGGACGGGCAGCAGCCCGCCCGGCGACCGTCGACCCGAGGGAGCCGTCTGATGTCCGACTTCGTACCCGGACTCGAAGGAGTCGTCGCGTTCGAGACGGAAATCGCCGAGCCGGACAAGGAGGGCGGTTCGCTCCGGTACCGGGGCGTCGACATCGAGGAACTGGTCGGCCACGTCTCCTTCGGCAACGTGTGGGGGCTGCTGGTGGACGGGGCGTTCGAGCCCGGTCTGCCGCCGGCCGAGCCGTTCCCGATCCCGGTGCACTCCGGTGACGTCCGGGTCGACGTGCAGGCCGCGCTCGCGATGCTCGCCCCGGTGTGGGGGCTGAAGCCGCTGCTGGACATCGACGCGGAGACCGCCCGCGAGAACCTGGCGCGGGCCGCCGTGATGGCGCTGTCGTACGTGGCGCAGTCGGCGCGCGGGCAGGGGGTGCCGATGGTCCCGCAGCGCGAGATCGACCGGGCGGAGTCCGTCGTGGAGCGGTTCATGATCCGCTGGCGCGGCGAGCCGGACCCCCGGCACGTGAAGGCCGTGGACGCGTACTGGACGTCGGCCGCCGAGCACGGCATGAACGCCTCCACGTTCACCGCCCGCGTCATCGCCTCGACCGGGGCGGACGTGGCCGCCGCGCTGTCCGGCGCGGTCGGCGCGATGTCGGGCCCGCTGCACGGCGGCGCCCCGTCCCGCGTGCTCGGCATGATCGAGGAGATCGAGCGGACCGGCGACGCCGCGGCGTACGTCAAGCGGACCCTGGACCGGGGCGAGCGGCTGATGGGCTTCGGCCACCGCGTCTACCGGGCCGAGGACCCGCGCGCCCGGGTGCTGCGGCGCACCGCCGAGGAGCTGGGCGCGCCCCGCTACGAGGTGGCGCGGGCGCTGGAGGTGGCCGCCCTGGAGGAACTGCACGCGCGCCGCCCGGACCGGGTGCTGGCGACGAACGTCGAGTTCTGGGCGGCGATCATGCTGGACTTCGCCGAGGTCCCGGCGCACATGTTCACGTCGATGTTCACCTGCGCCCGGACGGCGGGCTGGTCGGCGCACATCCTGGAGCAGAAGCGGACCGGCCGCCTGGTGCGCCCGTCGGCGCGTTACGTGGGCCCGGGCCCGCGCGGCCCGCAGGAGATAGCGGGGTACGGGGACCTGCCGGGCGTATCCGGCTGAGCGGGGCTCCCGGGGAGGGTCGCCGTCCGGCCAGGGGCGGGGGCGTCGTCTGGCAGGGGCGGGGGCGCGGCTGCCAGAATCCTGTCCGACCGTGACCGGACAGGACGCCGCCCCCGCCGGCGGCGGAGCAGAGGGGGACCGCATGAGTGCGACGGCACAGCCGCAGGGGGAACGCTGGGTCTTCGGCCGGCTGCCCGTGGGCACGGTGCACACGCGGCTGATCTGCGTACCGCAGGCCGGCGCGGGGGCCGGGGCCTTCGCGGGGTGGCGCAAGCACATACCGGAGGGCTGGGAGCTGGCCCCGGTCGAACTGCCGGGCCGGGGCGCGCGGGAGACCGAGCCGATGCCGGCCGGGTTCGACGCGCTGGCGGGCCGGCTGCTGGCCGGGCTGACGCCCGAACTGACCATGCCGTACGTGCTGTTCGGGCACAGCTTCGGCGGGGCGCTGGTGTACGAGCTGAGCCGCCGGATCGCGGCGCGGGGGCTGCCCGCGCCGCTGGCGACCGTGGTCTCCGGCTTCCGGCCGCCGCACGTCCCGTCCACGTCGCGGATGGGCCTCGCCTCCGACGCCGAACTCCTCGACTGGCTGCGGCGCAACGGCGGACTGCCCGAGGAGCTGCTGGCGTTCCGGTCGTTCCTGGACCAGATCATGCGGATCATGCGCATCGACCTGCGGCTGGCGGAGAGCTATCTGCTCGCCGAACCCGACCCGCTGCCGGGCCCGTTGCACGTGTTCGGCGGCGAGGACGACCAGGTGACGCGCGCCGGCGAGCTGCCGGGCTGGCGCGACTGCGCGGGCGGGCCGTTCTCGCTGACGCTGCTGCCCGGCGGCCACAACTATCCGCACGACGACCCGGCCGCCATGGTGGCCGCGCTGGCGGGCGTACTGGCGCCGACGCCGTGAGCGGTGCGCGAGCCGGTGCCGGGCGCGGGCCCGGTCCGGCCCGCGCCGGTGCTACAGCTTCCCCCGCAGGACCGCCGTACGGTGTCCCCCGAGCTGCCGGCCGAGGTCGCGGATGAAGGCGGGGGTCAGCTCCGCCCAGTTCCAGAAGGTGAGGCCGAGCAGGCCGCAGGCGAAGTAGTCGTCCTCCCAGCTCCACCGCGCGACGGAGCTCTCGCGGGCGCAGGCGGGGCAGCGCACCAGGCCCTCGCCGCCCTCGGTCCACTCGGCGAACTTCCCGGCGAACGGCTCCCAGGCCCCGTCGATCTCCTCCCAGGTCTCCTCGTCCAGCAGCCGGACCTCGGCCGCGCAGAGCGGGCAGACGGCCGCGGCCGGTTCGCCCTGACCGCTGTCGAAGACGGTGCGCCCGGTCTGGAGGTGCAGGCCGTTGGTCCAGAGGTCGACGGGTGCGGGGTCGTCCACGGCCTTCGCGTAGTGCGGGCCCGGCGCGTGTCCCTGTCCGCCGCCGCCGAGCACGCAGTCACTGGTGGCGGCCGTCACGATGCCCTCGGCGATCAGCCATGCCAGGGCCCGGTCGGCCAGCCCGGCCGCCTCCTGTTCGGTGGCGTCGAGGTCGACGACGGTCTGGAACCAGTCACCCATGTCCGCTCCCCTTCCGTCTTCCGTCAGGCGCCGGGGCGGTCGAGCGCCCAGGTCTGGAGGGCGAACGGGCGCCCCTTCTCCTCGCCCTCGATGAGCGGGACGCCGAGCAGCCGGAAGCCGGTCGCGGTGGCCACGGCGACGCTCGCCGCGTTCTCCGCCTCCAGCTCCAGGATGACCCGGTCCGCGCCCAGTTCCGCGAAGGCGTACGCGGCCATGACCCGTACCGCGCGCCCGGCGAGCCCCTGCCCCCGGTGGGCGGGCCCGACCGCGTACCCCAGCTCGGTACCCTCCGGGGAGCGCCGCAGCATCACCTCGCCGAGCGGCGCCGCGCCGTCCAGCGTGATGGCGAGCAGGACGGCCGTGCCCTCGGCGCGCAGCCGCCGGGCGGTGCCGAGGCGGTTGCGGGCGGCCTCGTCGTCGAAGGGCGAGACGATGGGCGTCCAGTACGCGATGTCCGGGTGGTCGAACAGGGCCGGCATCGCGGGGACGTCCTCCTCCCGCCAGTCGCGCAGCACGAGTCCCTCGCCGCTGAGTTCGAGGTGCTCGGGGAAGGGAGGCGTGGCGCTGCTGGTCATGGTGCGGACCCTATCCGCGCGACCGTCGGACACCAAGGCGTTTCCCGCACCGGGGGGCGGCGCCCGGGGTGGGCCGGGGCGGGCCTGGGCCGGGGCGGTCCGCTCAGTCCAGCGCCCCGTCGAGCAGCGCCGCCCACTGGGCGACCACCCGGCGGCGGCGCGCGGTGTCGTCGGTGAGGACGTTGGCGAGGCCCAGGCCCCGGGCCATGTCGAGCAGCCCCTGCACGGTCTCGCGCACCCCGGGCCTCGTCTCGTCGGCGCGCAGGAGGTGGACGGCGATGCGGTGGGTCTCGCGGCCCACCCGCGCCTCCAGTTCCGTGACGCGGGGCCGCAATTGCTCCTCGTTGGAGGCGGCGACCCAGAGCTGGAGGGCGGCGCGGAAGAGGGGCCCGGTGTAGAGGTCGACCAGGGCGGCGACGACGGCGGCCCGGTCCTGGTCGGGAACGGCGCGCAGGGCGGCGGAGCGTTCCTCGGCGACGTACTCGACGGCGGCGGTGAACAGGTCCTCGCGGGTGGGGAAGTGGTGCTGGGCGGCCCCGCGCGAGACGCCGGCGCGTTCGGCGACGACGGCGACGGTGGACCCGGCCCAGCCGTGCTCGGCGAGGCAGGCCACGGCGGCCTCCAGGAGGCGCCTGCGGGTGGCGCGGCTGCGGTCCTGCTTGGGGCCGGGGCTGCCGCTGCCCGTACTCACAACGCCCATGCGGGTTCCCGTCGTTCGAGGAAGGCCGTCATCCCCTCGCGGGCCTCGGCGGAGGCGAACAGCCGGGCGGAGCGGGCGATGAGGTCTTCGGCGTGCTGGTCGAAGCTCTGCAGCACAGTAGCCGTGACCAGGGCCTTGGAGGCGGCCAGCCCCTGCGGGGAGGCCCGGCGCAGCCCGTCCAGGACGGGTTCGAGGGCGGCGTCCACGTCCTCGGCGGCGAGGGTGACCAGTCCGATGCGGGCGGCCTCCGCCGCGTCGAACCGCTCGCCGGTGAGGGCGTAGCGGGCGGCGGCGCGGGGGTCGACGCGGGGCAACAGCGGCATCGAGATCACGGCGGGCGCGAGGCCGAGCCGGGATTCGGTCAGCGCGAAGGTGGCGCCGGGCCCGGCCGCGGCGATGTCGCAGGCCGCGAGCAGCCCGAACCCGCCGGCCCGGACGTGCCCGTCGACCCGGGCGACGACGGGCTTGGGCAGGGCGACGAGGCGCCGCATCAGGGCGACGAAGTCGTGCGGGTCGGCGGGTGCCCGGAGATCGGCCCCGGCGCAGAAGGTGGTGCCGGTGTGGGTGAGGACGACGGCCCGCACGTCCGCGTCGGCCGCGCACCGGTCCAGCTCCGCCGTCAGTTCGGCGACGAGCCCGGCGCTCAGGGCGTTGCGGTTGGCGGCCGAGTCGAGCGTCAGGGTGGTGATGCCGCGCGCGTGGGCGGGCGGGGCGAGCTGACTCATGGGACGCGCTCCTGACTGCTGCGGGGCCGGTGGACGCATCGAGCGTGGCAGCCGGCCCAAGAACAATCAAGCACGCTTGCATGATTTCACGGAGCGTGTGCGCGGCGGCCGGTGCGCCGAAAACCCGTTGATGCCCTTCGTAGCCTGGGAACCATGACCGGACTCCAGCTCTGCCACCGCTTCTACGACCGGGCCGTCGCCCCGCTGCTGGCCGGCGTCCCGCACGCGGCCGGTCTGCTCGGGGACGGCTCCGAGGTGCTCGGCTTCGACGACGCGGTCTCCCCGGACCACGACTTCGGGCCCCGGGCGCAGGTGTTCGTGACGTCGACGGCCGACGCGGAGCGCGCGGAGGTGGCCTTGACGCGACTGCCGCCGCGCTTCGAGGACTTCCCGGTCGCGTTCGTACGGGGCAGCCGCCTCGGCGGGGCCGCGCACCACCAGGTGGAGGTGGTGACGGCGCCCCGGTTCTTCACGGACCTGATCGGCCGCGACCCGGTGGACGGCATGACCACCGCCGACTGGCTGACCACCCCGACCCAGCGCCTGGCCACCCTGACCGGCGGCGCCGTCTTCCACGACCCGGAGGGCGCCCTCGCACGGCGCCGCGCGGCCCTGGAGTGGTACCCGGACGACGTCTGGCGCTACGTCCTGGCGGCGGCCTGGCTGCGCGTGTCGCAGGAGGAGGCGTTCGTCGGGCGGACCGGCTCCGTTGGGGACGACCTGGGCAGCGCCCTGGTGACGGCCCGGGTGGCGCGCGATCTGGTCCGCCTCGCCTTCCTCGTGGAGCGGCGCTGGGCCCCGTACGGCAAGTGGCTCGGCAGCGCCTTCGCGCGGCTCCCGCTCGCCGGGCGCGTCGGCCCCCACCTCACGGAGGCCGTCCGGGCGGCCGGCTGGCGCGACCGGGAGGCCGCCCTGTGCGCCGCCCAGCGCGAACTGGCGGTGGCCACCAACCGGCTCGGGCTGGCCGACCCGGTGGACCCGGAGCCCCGCCGCTTCTACACCCGCGACCTGCGCGTCCTCTTCGGTGACCGGTTCACCAGCGCCCTGGTCGACCGCGTCACCGATCCGGAGGTCCGGGCCCTGATCGTCCGCCTCGACCACGGCCGCCCCACGCTGCCGGGCGCGATCGACCAGGCGGTGGACTCGGTGGAGATCCTGACCCGACCGGACCGCTGCCGAGCGGCGGCGGGGCTGCTGGGCCCGGAGCAGGAGCAGGCGAGGGGCGCGTAGCCCTAGGGGGTGTCTGACGAATCCCCGTGGAGGAAGGAGCGGCGTCTGGTGCGTGCGGTCGCAAGGCGCCGGGAAGTTCTCGTAGCGGAGCTACTAGGGCTTTTCGGCAACGCGGCGAGCGTGCGTGCCAGGCGTCGCGACGCCGCGGGGATTCGTCAGACACCCCCTAGCGTCCGTTCAGCTCCAGGGGCGGATTGGGGTCGTTGTCCTCGTTCATGAAGTCCTTCATGCCCTGCCACAGCGAGCGGGCGCGGTGGACGGTGGCGCCGCGGGCGTCGGCCAGCACCTCCGTCCGCTCGCCGAAGCCGGGCGGGAGCGGCGGGAGGTCCAGCGCGTGCAGGGTGCGGACGAGGAGTTCGCCGGGGTCGCCCGGGTCGCGCAGCAGCCGGGCCACCTCGCGGGCGTCGCCGC
>NZ_JAKRGC010000204.1 GCF_022347745.1 Streptomyces sp. OfavH-34-F | reverse complement strand
CGCCCCGTTCGCTCAGCCCTCGGACCGCCCCGCCCGCGAGCCCCGCTCGCGGCGTCCGGGGGCGGCCGCCTCCCACCGCTCGTAGCCGTACACCGAGAAGGCGGCCAGGGCCGCCCCCAGCAGCCACCCGCCCAGCACGTCGGACGGCCAGTGCACGCCCAGGTACACCCGCGTCAGCCCCACCCCCAGCACCGACACGGCCGCCGCGGCCACGGCCGCCCGGCGCGCTCCCGGCGCGGCCCCGGACCGGTACAGCAGCCACACCAGCAGCCCGCAGCTCACCGTCGCCGTCATCGCGTGCCCGGAGGGGTAGGCCGCGTACGAGGCGGTGTCCACCGGGTCCGGCCAGTGCGGCCGCTCCCGGCCCACGGCGGACTTGACCGCCTGCTGCGCCAGCGCGGAGAGCAGGGTCGTCGCCGCGACCCAGGCCGCGAGCGTCCGGGCGCCCCGCCACCACAGGGCCACCACCACGACACCGATCAGCGCGCGGAACGCCCACGGATCCCACAGCCAGTCCGTCAGCAGCCGGTTCACCCGGACGAGCACCGGTTCGCTCACCGCGCGCCGGTGCAGCGCCGACGCGACCTCCCGGTCCAGGTCGCCCAGCGGCCGCCACCCGGCGACGACCAGGGCCGTCACCGCCCCGCCGAGCACCGCGCACACGGCCCCGATCCGGGCGAGGGGCGAGGCGGCGCGGACGGGGGCGACGGGGGAGAGCAGCGGAAGGTGCATGGCACGATCCTCGCCGAAGGACACCCCGTACGGCCATCGCA
Organism: Streptomyces sp. OfavH-34-F; assembly: GCF_022347745.1. GTDB lineage: Bacteria > Actinomycetota > Actinomycetes > Streptomycetales > Streptomycetaceae > Streptomyces. The sequence continues at coordinate 10,657 of NZ_JAKRGC010000204.1, read as the reverse complement.
GCACGCCGGAGCGGGAATCGGCGGGGCTACTTCAGCGCGCTGAGCCCCGGTACGAACGCCACCAGCAGCGGCACGACCGGCACCAGGGCCGCCGCCGCGGTCAGCCGCAGCCGCCGCGCGGCCGGGAGCCGGCCCGCCGGGGCCAGCAGCCGGTTCACCCGCTGCGGCAGCTCCGCGTCGGCGGTCGGACAGGGCCCGAACACACCCCTGTCCTCGTTGAGTTCGACCAGGGCCAGCGCGATCGTCAGCCGGCCGAAGCGCCGCGAGGCCACGTCGTCGGCCGCAAGCTCCACCAGCCGGTGCATCTCGTTGCGGAACGCCGCGAACACCGGAACCTGCGGGAAGCCGGAGGCCAGCGCCTCCGAGCAGTTGAGCAGCCAGTCGTGCCGGGCCTGCGCGTGGCCCTGCTCATGGGCCAGGACCGCGTCGAGCTGGCGCCCCTTCAACCGGCCCAGCGCCGCCGTGGTGATGACGAGCTGGGGCGCGGCCCCCGGCAGCCACCAGGCGTCCGGCCGGTCGCCCTCCAGCACCACCAGCCGGCCGCCGCCGGGCTCCTCGCCGGGCATCAGAGGGGCGCGCACCAGCAGTTCGGCCCGCCGCCGCCTGCGCCGCGTCTGCGCGCGGTGGATCTCGCGGGCCAGCATGGCGGCCGTCCACACCCCGCCGAGGGCGAGCAGCACCGCCATCACCGCCGACCACGGCCCGTACGCCGCGAGCGCGTACGCCTCGACCACGGCGTGCGGCGCGGGGGCGAAGACGTGGCCGCGCACGGCCTGCCACGCGGCGGCCGCGCTGAACGTCATGGAGAGCCCGAACGAGAGCAGCACGGCGGCCACCACGCACTGCCACACCCACAGCGCCACCACCGGTTCGCGCTCGGGCCAGGCGGCCCGCGCCATCAGGCGCGGGGTCACGACGGCGGCCAGTGCACCGAGCAGCAGCAGCGCTAGGGAGACCCACATGGCGTCAGCCTAAGAGCCCCTGCCACGCACGGGTACACGTCCGCACGTCAAGTGACGCACACCACGACGGCCGGCCCGCCCCGTCTCACAGGGTGAGCAGCATCGCGAACATGGCGATGCCCATCGTCAGCCGGCAGGCCAGCGCCAGCTCCGGCCGTGCCCCCCAGCCCTGCGGGGCGCCGCCGGGCGCGGTCGCCGCGGCCACCGGCACCAGCCGGGCGCCCGAGCGCAGCACGTACGCCGCGTAGTAGACGAGGAGCAGCCCCGTCAGCAGGGGCAGTCCGCCCGCCGCCCCGGCGGCTCCCGTCCCGTGCCCGGCGTGGGCCCCGTGCCCGCCGCCCCCGGCACCGGCCATCACGACGGCCATGTAGACCATCGCCGCGGAGTCCACCAGGTGGTGCAGATGATGGCCGCCGCGCCGGGCGAACCACAGGGCCCGCAGCGCCGCGACCCCGAACAGCGCCGCGTACACCACCCAGCCCCAGGCCGGCGGGGCCACGGCGGCGGCCGGCAGGGCCATCGCGGCCATGCCGAAGCCCATCAGCGCCTCCGCCCGCGCCGATCTGCGCTCCTCCGCGCTTCCCGTACGGGTGCGCAGCAGGCAGTACGAGCCCGTCACCGCGCACAACGCCATCAGCAGCCATCCGGACGTCGCCGGTCCGTGCACAGCGGGCCCTCCCCCCTGGGCGAACGAGATCGCGTCGCCTAGTCGATGCCCGGTGCCGCCGACCCGTACGCGGCGCACTGGGGTGCGGGGGAGCGCACGGCGGAGGTGTGCGTGCGACGTGTCCGGCGCGAGCCCCCGCGCAGGCCCCGGGGTGTCCGCGCGGAACCCGGCCGCCGTCTGCGGAGTTACCCTGCTGCGGCACGGCCCGCGCACAGATTCGGAGTATGCCGCCATGGACACCGCCCCGCCCCGGGACACCGGAGAACTGACCTTCCGCGACGCCACCGAGGCGGACATTCCCGCGCTGGTGGAACTGATCGAGTCGGCGTACCGGGGCGACAGCAGCCGCACCGGGTGGACGAGCGAGGCGGACCTGCTTCAGGGGCAGCGCACCGACCCGCAGGGGGTGCGCGAGGTGGTGGAGAGCCCGGAGAGCAGGCTGCTCGTGGTGGAGCGGGACGGCGTCCCCGTCGCCTGCTGCCAGCTGGAGCACCGGGGCGAGGCCGCCTACTTCGGCATGTTCGCGGTCCGCCCCGCCCTCCAGGGCGCGGGCCTGGGCAAGGTGGTCATCGCCGAGGCCGAACGCATCGTCCGGGAGGGCTGGGGCGTGACGGAGATGCACATGACGGTGATCTCCGTCCGGGAGGAACTGGTCGCCTGGTACGAGCGCCGTGGCTACCGCCGTACGGGCCGGATGTTCCCGTTCCCGTACGGCGACGAGCGCTTCGGCATCCCGCAGCGCGAGGACCTCGCCTTCGAACTGCTGGTGAAGACGCTCGACGCCTGAGCACCCGGGGCGTTTGGAACACGCCCCGTCAGGCGTCGGCGCCGCCGCCCCGGCGGATGTCCGGGTGGTCGGTGGTCACGCCGTCCAGCCCGAGACCTTCGGCCAGGCGCAGCTGCTGCTGCGTGTTCACGGTCCAGCCGAACACCGTCAGCCCCTCGGCGTGGGCCTTCTCGACCAGCTCCAGCGTGATCCGCCGGACGTTCAGCACCAGCCGGGCGGCGCCCACCGCCCGGGCGCGGTCCAGCAGGTCGCCGCCCCACCGGCTGGCCACGAGCGCCGTCCGCACGCCGGGGACCAGCCGCGCGATCTCGGCGACGGCCTCGTCGTGGAACGAGATCACCTCGACGCGCTCGACCAGGCCGCGCTCGGTCATCACCTCCGCGAGGGTGCGGGCGGCCGCCACGTCCTTGATCTCCGCCTGGAGCGGCGCCCGCACCGCGTCCAGCACCTCCTCGAAGACGGGCACCCGCTCGCCGAGTCCCGCGTCGAGCGCGCGCAGCTCGGCGAGCGTCTTCTCCGCGATCGGCCCCTCGCCGTCGGTCGTACGGTCCACCTCCGCGTCGTGCATGACGGCCAGCGCGCCGTCCTTGCTCAGGTGCAGATCCAGCTCGATGAGGTCCACGCCCTCCCGCTCGGCGCGGACGAACGAGCGCAGGGTGTTCTCCGGCTCGATCCCGGCCGCTCCGCGATGACCGATCGTGAGAAGAGACAAGGCACGCTCGCTTCCGTCGACGCTCTGTTCCCGCGCGCCGCTTTTGCCCGCGCGGTACGGCGGTATGACCGTGCCCGGCAGCCTAGGGGGTCTCCGCCGCATCCCCGTGGCGTCACGGCGTCCGGCACGCACGTGCCCTCCACGGGGATGCATCGGCCACCTCGAGGGGCCCGCCGAAGAAGCCGCCGGAACGGTACGGGACAGGAAATTCGGCGGTGAGCATGGGGGTCCAGCAGGATAACTTGCATGACCTGGCTTGTCTCGGGCAGTCGCACGTGGATACGGTGGTGAAACGCGAGGTTCTCCCGTGGAGGAAGAGTGATGACGGAAATTCTTGTGCAGGACGCCACATCCGGCGGTAAGGCTGCCGCCGCGCCGGTGATCGAGCACCCGGCGTGGCCCGCGCTCAAGAATGCCGTGGAGGAGATCCGCCCCTGGCAGGCGAAGGACGGCTCCATCGACTTCGACGCCGAGGACGCGCCCGCCCCGGCGCTCGTCGAGGCCGCCGTGGAGCGCGTGATCACCGCCGTCGAGGAGCTCTCCCCGCTCCTCCCGCACGACGCCGCCTACCACCGCGCCCTCGTCCAGGACCTGCGCCGCTGGACGGCCGGCGGCTTCGGCGTCCCCGACTTCCTGGACTCCCTGCTGGCCTTCCAGCCGGCCAGGGACCGCGCGGACGGCCTCCAGCACCTCGTCGTCTTCGCCATGTACACCCAGAACGGCAACCCCGACCGCAACCTCGAAGCGGTCGTGCTGCGGATGGTCTGGCCGGACTGGCTCGCCGAACTGGAGGCCACCCGCTACGACAACCCGCTGTTCTGCGGGATCACCTTCGAGGACTTCACCTCCGGCTACGACACCAACTCCGCGGTGCTCTTCCCGGAGACCATCGCCGTCCGCGAGGCCCCCGAACGCTTCAGCTGGGGCGGCATCTTCTGCGACCGCGAGGCCGCCCGCTTCCGGCGCGTCACCGAGGCATCCGTCGAACTCCTCGGCGTCGAGCTGCCCGACGACATCCGCGCCATGATCGGCGACCAGCAGCGCTGCGAGCAGGCGTTCGTGCTCTGGGACATGGTCCACGACCGCACCCACAGCCACGGCGACCTGCCGTTCGACCCCTTCATGATCAAGCAGCGCCAGCCGTTCTGGATGTACGGCCTGGAGGAGCTGCGCTGCGACCTCACCGCCTTCAAGGAGGCCGTGAAACTGGAGGCCGAGGGCAACCCGCACGGCCGCGACGTGCAGTACGCCGTCCTCTTCGACCGGATGTTCCGCTTCCCGGTCACCGGCGAGCGCGTCCGCAACTACGACGGCCTCGGCGGCCAGCTCCTCTTCGCCTACCTCCACAAGCACGACGTGGTGCGCTGGACCGACAACAAGCTCCGCATCGACTGGGAGCGGGCCCCGCAGGTCACCAACCAGCTCTGCGCCGAGATCGAGAAGCTCTACCGCGACGGCATCGACCGCCCCAAGCTCGTCCACTGGTTCGCCGCCTACGACCTCGTCTCCACCTACCTCGCCCCGCACCCCGGCTCCCGCTGGGCCAAGGGCCCGGACGCCCTGGACCTCTCCCAGCCGCCGCGGAAACTCGTGGACGATGTGCTTCCGGACGAGTTTCCCCTGAGCATGTTCTATGAGGCCCTCTCCAAGAAGCTGAAGAACGTGATCGCCTCGGCCAAGGGCATCACCGGCTCCGATGCGGGGAAGGCTGCCGCGTGAGCACAGGTCGCAAGGAGGCGGACGCCATGAACGGAACAAGCACGGGCGAGACCGGGGGCACGCTCGAAGGCGCCGTCGTCGCCGTCGCCGGAGCCGCCGGACCGGCCGGCCGGGCCACGCTGCTCCGGCTCGCCGAGGCGGGCGCCGTCGTCGTCGCCTCCGACTCCCACCCCACCCGCCTCGCCGAGGCCGTGGACGCCGCCCGCTACGCCCACGGCGGCGCCACCGTCACCGGCGACACCGTGGACCTCCTCGACCTCGGGGCCACCCGCGACTGGGCGGCCAAGACGGAGAAGGAGTTCGGCCGCGTCGACGGCGTCGTCCACCTCGTCGGCGGCTGGCGCGGCAGCGCGACCTTCGCCGAGACCGACCCCGCCGACTGGACGCTGCTGGAGAAGCTGCTCATCCGCACGGTGCAGAACACCTCGCTCGCCTTCCACGACTGCCTGCTGCGCAGCGACCGCGGACGCTTCCTGCTGACCAGCGCCGCGGGCGCCTCCCAGCCCACCGCCGGCAACGCCGCCTACGCCGCCGCCAAGGCGGCCGCCGAGGCATGGACCCTCGCGCTCGCCGACTCCTTCCGCAAGGCGGGGGGCGAGGACGGCCCGCACAGCGCGGCTGCCATCCTGGTCGTGAAGGCACTGGTGCACGACGCGATGCGCGCCGAGCGCCCGAATGCGAAGTTCGCGGGCTTCACGGACGTCAAGGAACTGGCCGATGCCATCGCCGGCGTCTGGGACCGGCCCGCCCCCGAAGTGAACGGAAAGCGCCTGTGGCTGACCCCGCAACCGTGAAGACCGACGCACGTCGCCATCACGACCCGCTGGTCCGCGGATTCGCCAGTGACAACTACGCGGGGACACACCCGGAGATCCTCGCCGCCCTCGCCCTCGCCAACGGCGGCCACCAGGTCTCCTACGGCGAGGACGAGTACACCGGCCACCTCCAGCGCGTGATGCACAGCCACTTCGGCCCCACCGCCGAGACGTTCCCGGTCTTCAACGGCACCGGCGCCAACGTGGTCGCGCTCCAGGCCATGACGGACCGCTGGGGCGCCGTCATCTGCGCCGAGTCCGCCCACATCAACGTGGACGAGTGCGGCGCGCCCGAACGCGTCGGCGGACTCAAGCTGCTCACCGTCCCCACCGAGGACGGCAAGCTCACCCCCGAGCTGGTCGACCGGCAGGCGTACGGCTGGGACGACGAGCACCGCGCCATGCCGCAGGTCGTCTCGATCACCCAGAACACCGAACTGGGCACCGTGTACACGCCCGACGAGATCCGCGCCATCTGCGAGCACGCGCACGGCCACGGCATGACCGTCCACCTCGACGGGGCCCGCATAGCCAACGCCTCGGCCTCCCTGGACGTGCCCATGCGCACGTTCACCAACACCGTCGGCGTCGACGTGCTCTCCTTCGGCGGCACGAAGAACGGGGCTCTCTTCGGCGAGGCCGTCGTCGTCCTGAACCCCGACGCGGTCCGCGCCATGAAGCACCTGCGCAAGCTGTCCATGCAGCTCGCCTCCAAGATGCGCTTCGTCTCCGTCCAGCTGGAGGCGCTGCTCGCCGGCGACCTGTGGCTGCGCAACGCCCGGCACGCCAACACCATGGCCCAGCGGCTCGCCGAGGGCGTACGCGCCATCGGCGGGGTGGAGATCCTCTACCCCGTCCAGGCCAACGCCGTCTTCGCGCGGCTGCCGCACGCCGTCACCGAACGCCTCCAGAAGCGGTTCCGGTTCTACTTCTGGGACGAGCAGGCCGGCGACGTCCGCTGGATGTGCGCGTTCGACACCACCGAGGAGGACGTCGACGCGTTCCTCCTCGCGATCAAGGAGGAGATGGCGGCCGGCTGACCGCCCCCTCGAACCCTCTCCGGGGTGCGGACCGCACGTCCGCACCCCGGAAAGACGTTTCAGCCCCGCTCGCGGACCTCGGCCGGCGTCGGCGCCGTACCGCCCAGGTGCGCGGGCACCCACCAGGTGTCACCGGCGTCCTTCGGCCGGACCGGATACGCCCGCTGCGCCGCCTCCAGCAGCTCCTGCACCCGCTCGCGCAGCCGCCGCGTGATCGCGCCCGCGTACTGGTCGGTGGGAGCCTCGACCGGCTCGCCGACGCGGATGGTCACCGGGATGTGGTTGCGCTTGAAGTTGCGGGGCCGGCCCTTGGTCCACAGCCGCTGCGTGCCCCACAGCGCCATCGGGATCAGCGGTACGCCCGCCTCCTGCGCCAGGCGCGCCGCGCCCGACTTGAAACTCTTGAGCGTGAAGGACTCCGAGATCGTCGCCTCGGGGAACACCCCGACGATCTCCCCGGACCGCAGCGAGGCCAGCGCGTGCGCGTACGCGTCCTCGCCCTGCTTGCGGTCGACGGGAATGTGCTTCATGCCGCGCATCAGCGGACCGGAAACCCTGTGCCGGAAAACGGATTCCTTGGCCATGAAACGGACCAGGCGCTTCTGCGGGAGAGCCGCGAGCCCGCTGAAGATGAAGTCCAGATAACTGATGTGGTTGCTGACCAGAACCGCGCCACCGGTCTTCGGGATGTGCTCCGAACCCTGACTGTCGATCTTCAGGTCCAGCGCCTTGAAAAACGTGCGAGCGGCGCCGATGACCGGCCGATAGACGAGTTCTGCCATCTGGGGAAGACCCTTTCTTCAGCGCCCGCGGAGGGTTCTCCCGGCGGAAGTTACGCAGCCGTAGGTTTTCGGCATTGGGGCGATCGTGCACCATACGGTCACGCGGTGGCCAGTCCCGGCGGCCCCGTACGGCGAGATTCTCGTCACGTACCCCGACCGGGAATGCATACGCCGCCACCGGTGCTGACCCTCTGCGGAGAACTCTGACAGGAGGCCGGACAGTGGACGGGCAGGCGCGCACGGAGAGGCTGGACGCGGCGAGACTCGGCGCGGAGCTGGGGGAGCGGGCGACGCTCGTCCAGTTCTCCACCGCCTTCTGCCAGCCTTGTCGAGCCACGCGCCGCACCCTCGCGGAGGTGGCCGGGATGGTCGAGGGGGTCGCTCATGTGGAGATCGACGCGGAAGCGCGGCTCGGACTCGTGCGGGAGCTGGGGATCGACCGGACCCCGACCGTCCTGGTCCTCGACGCCCGGGGCCGGATCGTGCGCCGGGGCGTGGGACAGCCCCGCACCGTCGACGTCGTCGCCGCCCTCGGCCAGGCGATGTGACGGACCGTGATGCTTCTCCCACTTGCCGGCCCGCCCTTGACTGCGCGCACCGCGAATAGTCAGTCTGACGCTATGCCGTCAGATCCCCTGCTCCATGGCCGGGCGTACATCGATCTCGCCCGCACCGCCGGCGCGTGCTGTCCGGATGCCTGAGCATCCACGACCCCGCAGCACCCCCGACGCGCAGAAGGACCCCTCCATGACGGCATCACCCGGACTCGACGCGCCGCGCCTGGCCTCCCCGGACCTGCTCCGCTCGGTCTTCCGGCAGCACGCCGCCGGAGTCGCCGTGATCACCGCCGCCGACGGCGAGCGGCCCGTCGGCTTCACCGCCACCTCCCTCAACTCCGTGGCGGCCGACCCGCCCCTCATCTCCTTCGGCGTGGGCACCGCGTCCTCCAGCTGGCCGGTCATCGCCACGGCCGAGTACGTCGGCGTCCACATCCTCGCCGAGCACCAGCGGGACCTGGCCGCCACCTTCGCCCGCAGCGGCGCCGACCGGTTCGGCCCCTCCACCTTTTGGCGCAGCGGCCCGGAAGGCGTTCCGCTGCTCGACGACGTGCTGGCGTGGCTGGTCTGCCGGGTCGTGGCCCGTGTCCCGGCCGGGGACCACCGCATCGTGATCGCCGAGGTGGCCACGGGCGATCCGGTGGGCGGCGGCCGTCCGCTGCTCTATCACCAGGGCCGATTCACGGCCCTGCGCGACTGAATCCGCGCCGGGTGGTTCGGAACCGGCCCACGTTGGGCAGATCACATTGCCAAGCGCTTGCTCAGGAGACGCCCAATCGGTGTACTGGCGAGTAATATGACGGTCGGAGCGTCGGTCGCCCCGACCGGAAAACGCCCCATCAGGCGCCTATGCTGCGTGCAACAAGGCAGCCCGGAAAAGACGATGCAGTAGGAGAGCCGGCGTGAGCTTGAGGATCGTTGTCTGTGTGAAGTACGTGCCCGACGCGACCGGTGACCGGCATTTCGCCGATGACCTGACGGTGGACCGTGAGGATGTCGACGGTCTGCTGTCGGAGCTGGACGAGTACGCGGTCGAGCAGGCGTTGCAGATCGCGGAGGCGGCGGACGATGCGGAGGTCACCGTGTTGACGGTGGGTCCGGAGGATGCCAGGGACGCGTTGCGCAAGGCGTTGTCGATGGGTGCGGACAAGGCGGTTCACGTCGAGGACGACGATCTGCACGGGACGGACGCGCTGGGGACGTCGCTGGTGCTGGCGAAGGCGCTGGAGGAGACCGGGTACGACCTGGTGGTCTCGGGGATGGCGTCGACGGACGGGACGATGGGTGTGGTTCCGGCGCTGCTGGCGGAGCGGCTGGGTGTGCCGCAGGTGACGCTGCTGTCGCAGGTGTCGGTCGAGGGCGGTGTGGTGCGCGGCCGGCGGGACGGGGACAGTGCGTCGGAGGAGCTGGAGGCGTCGCTGCCGGCGGTGGTGTCGGTGACCGACCAGTCCGGCGAGGCGCGTTACCCCTCGTTCAAGGGGATCATGGCGGCGAAGAAGAAGCCGGTGACGTCCCTGGACCTGGACGACCTGGGCCTGGACGCCGAGCAGGTGGGCCTGGCGGGTGCCTGGACCGCGGTCGACTCCGCGACGGAGCGCCCGGCCCGCACCGCGGGCACGATCGTGAAGGACGAGGGCGAGGGCGGCAAGCAGCTGGCCGAGTTCCTGGCCGGCCAGAAGTTCATCTGAGCCCCGGCACCCCCTCTCACCACCCCCGCCTACTTCGCACACGCAGGAGATTGAAGTCCCATGGCTGAAGTTCTCGTCTATGTCGACCACGTGGACGGTGCCGTCCGCAAGCCCACCCTGGAGCTGCTGACGCTCGCCCGCCGCATCGGCGAGCCCGTCGCCGTCGCCCTGGGCAACGGCGCCGCGGACACCGCGGGCGTGCTCGCCGAGCACGGTGCGGTCAAGGTGCTGACCGCCGATGCCCCCGAGTTCGCCGAGTACCTCGTCGTACCGAAGGTGGACGCCCTCCAGGCCGCCTTCGGCGCCGTGTCCCCGGCCGCCGTGCTGCTGTCCTCCTCCGCGGAGGCCAAGGAGATCGCGGCGCGCCTCGCGGTCCGCATCGGCTCCGGTCTCATCACCGACGCCGTCGACCTGGAGGCCGGCGACCAGGGCCCGGTCGCCACGCAGTCCGCGTTCGCCGCCTCGTACACGACCAAGTCCCGTGTCTCCCGGGGTGTTCCGGTCATCACGGTCAAGCCGAACTCCGCCCCGGTCGAGCCGGCCGCGGCCGCCGGCGCCGTCGAGACCCTCGCGGTCACCTTCTCGGCGCAGGCCACCGGTACGAAGGTGCTCTCGCGTACGCCGCGTGAGTCGACGGGCCGTCCGGAGCTGACGGAGGCCGCGATCGTGGTCTCCGGCGGCCGTGGCGTCAACGGTGCGGAGAACTTCGCGATCATCGAGGCGCTGGCGGACTCGCTGGGTGCCGCGGTCGGCGCGTCGCGTGCGGCGGTGGACGCGGGCTGGTACCCGCACACCAACCAGGTCGGGCAGACCGGCAAGTCGGTCTCCCCGCAGCTGTACATCGCCTCGGGCATCTCGGGCGCGATCCAGCACCGGGCCGGCATGCAGACCTCGAAGACGATCGTCGCGGTGAACAAGGACCCCGAGG
>NZ_JAKRGC010000203.1 GCF_022347745.1 Streptomyces sp. OfavH-34-F | reverse complement strand
CCCGCCCGGGCGGTCCCGCCGCTCCGGCAGGTGGTGGCGGCCGAGGCCCGCTGGGTGGGCGGGTTCCTCGGCCCGTGGCTCGGCCGCCGGCTGCGCGGCCGTTCGTCGGGCGACAGCCGCACCGCGAAGCGCCCGGAACTCCTGCCGCTGACTCCCCCGCCGGACGCGCCGGCGGACACCGGGGGCCACCCCGCGTAGCCTCACCGCCCCGGAACCGGCTGGGTCAGGTTGATCGCGTTGCCCGCCGGGTCCTTGATGTGGGCCACGCGCTGGCCCCACGGCATGTCGGTGGGGCCGCCCTGGGTCGAGCCGCCCAGGGCCGTCACCCGGTCGAACGTCTCGTCCACGTCGTTCACGGCGATGCTGAGCAGGACGCGCGGCCCCGCACCGGGCTCCTCCTCGGACCGGTCCTTCGTCACCAGGCCGAGGTCGGTGTCGCCGATGCGCAGGCCGCGGTAGAAGGTGGGGCCCTTCTCCGGGATGCGGAAGATCTCCTCGGCGCCGAACAGCCGTGTGTAGAAGGCCAGCAGGGTGTCCGGGTCGGCGGTGAGGATCACTGGCTGGATGGTGGACATGGCGCTCCCGTTCTCGGCGGTCGTGTGGTCGGTAGACCGTCCCGGGAGGCGGAAGTCATCGGTGCGTTCCAGGGGAACCGGCCGAGATCGCAGGCTGGTCGGGCGTTCGCCGGAATGAGTGCCGTGCCCCCTGCCCTGCCGCGCACAGGGAGGGGGCGGGGACCGACCCGCTAGGACTCTCCCTCCCAGGTCGCCGTGTCCGGGTCGATGCCGTGGGCGCGGGCGTCGGCGTCGACGACGCGGCGGAACCATGCGGCGAGGCCCGGACGGACGCCGTCGTAGTGGGCGGCGAAGCCCGGATCCGACTCGTACATGCGGGCGAGGCACACCTGCATCTGCCGGGTGAGGGGAAAGTACGAGGCGAAGACCTCGCGGTGCCGCTCGACGAGGCGGCCGGCTTCCGCGCTGCCGGGTGCGACGCCCGCGTCCATCGCGTCCGCGAGGGCGCGGTCGAGGGCGGCAACCTCTTCGGTGACGGCCTGCCACTCCTCCGGGCTGCGGGAGGCCGCGCGCTCGGCGTACTGCCGCCACTGCGTCGTGTCCCCGTAGCGGCGGCGTGCCTCGGCGGGCCCCTCGGTGTCCCATCGCGGGCCGAAGATCTCGGCCTGCTGTTCGAGGGTGAGCGGCAGGCCGCCCTCGTGGGCCTCGATCATCCGGTCGAGGCCGGTGCCGAGCTGCTGGAGGCGCTCGATGCGTTCGGCGACCTGGCGGCGCTGGGTGCGCAGGGCGCCGGTCACGTCGGAGTCCGGGTCGTCCAGGACGTGCCGGATCTTGTCCAGGCCGAGTCCCAGTTCGCGGTAGACGACGACGCGGTGCAGGCGTTCCAGGTCGGCGGCGGTGTAGAGGCGGTATCCGGCGGCGGTGCGCAGCGAGGGCCTGGCCAGGCCGGTCTCGTCCCAGTGGTGGAGCGCCCGGACCGTCACGTCCAGGCGCTTCGAGACCTGGCCGACGGTCAGGCCCTCGGCTGCGTCAGTGGTGTCGGGCATGCTTCTCATTGTCGCCGTGCCCGTCCTCGGGGGCGGTGATCCCCATGGCCGCGAGGTTGCGTGCCGCCTCGCTCGCCGGGTCGTACGGCTTCGCCGCGGTGAAGACGACGCGTGCGTTCTCCGGGGTGATGACCTCCACGTCGCGGGTGTTCCACGGGGTGTCACGGGGGCCCTCGACCGAGCCCGGGCGCAGTGCGCGGCAGGCTTCGGCGAGGGGCTCGATCTGGTCGAGTACGCCGGCGAAGCTGTAGCTCATCGCGGGTGGCTGCCCCGGTACGGACTCGGCCGCGACCAGGAGGACGTCCTGGAACGCCCACCGGCGCAGGTGCACCAGGGTGCCGGGTACGCCGAACAGCTCGAAGAAGCCGAGACCGCGCACCCAGAAGTCGGCCGACGCGGCCAGGTCGGCGGTGGGGATGGTGACGAAGGCGGGCATGCCGTAGATGCCCCGGAACGGCTCCGGGGCGACCGCGTCCGGGCCGGGCGCGGGTACGGGGCTCATCTCGAAGGCGTTGTAGTAGTCGCTCATGGGGCCACCCTGTGGCCTCACGCTGCGTGAGGGTCAAGTCGGAAGCGTGGGCCCCGGGGCGACGGGTGCCGGCCCGGGGCTGCCCGGCCCTACGCCGGGTGGGTGGCGAACAGTTCGAGGTGGCCGCACTTGGGGCAGCGGAAGGCCTCGATCTGGCGGCGCGGCCGGCCCATGCGCTTGGCGCCGCCGAAGATGCCCCTCTCCAGCGCGCCTTCGATCCAGCGTGCGTACCCGCGCGAGTGGTCGCCCGCGTCCTCGATGAAACCGTCATCGAGGCCGACGGTTCCGCAGTGGGTGCACGTGAGGTTGTTCATGCCGCCGAGTCTAGGGAGCGTGCCGTCGGCGGTGTCCGGGGTGCCGTCAACGGTTGCTCAACCGGTACGGACGGCGGCGGCGTCCGGCTTCGGGGCGAACGGGCCGTCCAGGGCCGCCCATTGCAGGAGCAGGACGGTCTTGCCGTCGGTGATGCGGCCGTCCCTGGTCATGGCCAGGGCCTCGGCGAAGGGCAGTTCCAGGACCTCGATGTCCTCGCCCTCCTCCTCCAGCCCGCCGCCGGCGCCCGTGCGGGCGGCCGGGGTGTACGGACCGGCGAAGAAGTGCAGGCGTTCGGTGACGGAGCCGGGGCTCATGTAGGCGTCGAGGACGTGCGTGAGGGGGCCGAGGGTCACGCCGAGTTCCTCGGCGGCCTCGCGGCGGATGGCGGTGACGGGGTCGTCCTCGTCGAGCAGCCCGGCGGCCGCCTCGATGAGCATGCCGTCAGGGTGGCCGTTGACGTAGGCGGGGTAGCGGAACTGCCGGCTGAGCAGGACCACGCCGCGCCCGGTGTCGTACGGCAGGACGACGGCGCCGTTGCCCCGGTCGTAGGTCTCGCGCGTCTGGGTCTCCCAGCGCCCGTCGCGGCGGCGGTAGTCGAAGGTGGTGCGGCGCAGGACGTGCCAGCCGCGGGAGGTGAGTTCGACGTCGCGGACCCGGACGCCGGGGTTGCGCGCGAGGTCGCGTCCGGCCCGGTCGAGCCCGGTGCGGCCGCGATGGTCGGGGGTGTCGACGCCGGGGCGGGGGGACGCGGGCGCTCCTGCGGGCCCGGCGGTCGTGGGCCCGGGCAGAGGTGTGTCGGTCATGGCGCGCTACGATACACGCAGAAACGTGCAAGAACAGGAGAGAATGCGAATGCTGGCTGCTGAACGGCGCAACCACCTGCTGCGGCTGCTCGCGACGCAGGGCAAGGTTCTCGCCAAGGACGTCGCGGCGGAGCTGGGGATCTCGGAGGACAGCGTGCGGCGGGATCTGCGCGAGCTCGCCGCCGAGGGGCTGTGCCAGCGGGTGTACGGCGGGGCGCTCCCCGCTTCGCCGGCGACGGCGGACTACGCGGCGCGGCAGACGGTGGCCCCGGACGGGAAACGCAGGGTCGCGTCGGTGGCCGCCGGGCTCGTCCCGGCGGGGGGCGCGGTCATCCTGGACGGCGGGACCACCGCGCTGGCCGTCGCGCGGGCGCTCCCGCGCGATCTCTCCTGCACGGTGATCACGCACAGCCCGACGATCGCGGCGGCCCTGCTCGACCATCCGGCGGCGGACCTCTTCCTGCTGGGCGGCCGCGTCTTCAAGCACTCGGCGGTGACGTGCGGCGCCGCCGCGGTCGAGGCCGCGCAGAACGTGTCCGCGGACCTGTGCCTGCTCGGGGTGACCGGTGTGCACCCGGAGGCGGGGCTGACGACCGGGGACGCGGAGGAGGCGGCGATGAAGCGGGCGCTGGCGGCGCGGGCCGCCGACACGTACATCCTGGCCTCCTCCGAGAAGATCGGCACGGCCTCGCGGTTCCGCGTCCTGCCCTGGGGGAAGATCACCGGCCTGATCACCGACGCCTCCCCCGACGACGCGGTTCTCACGCGGCTCGCCCGGGACGGGGTGGCGGTCCTGACCGCCCGCTGACGGCAACCCGAGACCCCGGAGGCTCAGAATGCACCGCACCGGCCACCTGTCGGACGTCCTCGTCTACACCCGCACCACGGACTACCGCCACGACTCGATCCCGGCCGGCCGGGCCGCGCTGCGCGAGCTGGGCGAGGAGCACGGCTTCGCCGTGGAGGCCACGGAGGACCCCTCGGTCTTCACCGACGCCTCCCTGGCGGGGCGCGGCGCGGTGGTCTTCCTGTCCACGAGCGGTGACGTGCTCACCCCTGCGGGGCGGGAGGCGCTGCGGCGCTGGGTGACGGACGGCGGTGGCTTCATGGGCGTCCACTCCGCCACGTGCACCGAGTACGGCTGGCCGTTCTACGGGGACCTCCTCGGCGCGCGCTTCGCCGGACATCCGCCCTTCCAGCCCGGCACCGTGGTGGTCGAGGACCCGGACCACCCGGCGACGCGCCATCTGCCGCCGAGGTGGGAGTGGCACGACGAGTGGTACGACTTCCGCGCCAACCCGCGCCACCGCCCCGGCGTACGCGTCCTGGCCACCGCCGACGAAACCGCCTACGAGGGCGGCACGATGGGCCCCGACCACCCCGTCGCCTGGTGCCGCGACTCCGGCACCGGCCGCTCGTTCTACACCGCCCTGGGTCACGCCCCCACGGCCTACACCGACCCCGCCTTCCGAGCCCACCTCCTGGGCGGCCTGCTCTGGACAACGGCCTGATCAGCCCTCAGCGCCCCTGCGGGGTCCGCCCTGCGGCGTGCCGGACGCCCAGCCACTGGGGGGCGCCCCAGGCTTCGAAGCGGTGGGCCTCGGTGAAGCCGAGTGTGGTGGCCAGGCGCATCGAGGGGGTGTTGGCGGTTTGGGTCGTCAGGACCACCGGGGTGTCCGGGTGGGAGGTGGCGTACCAGGACAGGGCCGCCTCGCATGCCTCGGTGGCGTAGCCGCGGCCCCAGGCCTCCGGCAGGAGCAGGTAGCCCAGTTCGGTTCGTCCGAGGTCCGGGCGGACCGTGTCCGGGGCGTCCAGGTCGCGGGACTTGAGTTCGACGAGGCCGATCATCGCGCCGTCGAGATCGACGACGAAGCAGCCGGGGCGGCCCGGTGTCGCGGGCAGGGCGCGTTCGCAGGCTTCGCGCGGTCGCGGGCCGCCGAGGTAGGTGTGGACCTCCGGGGAGGAGAGCAGGTCCACGAAGGCCGTGCGGTCGCGGGCCTCGGCCGCGCGCAGCACGAGGCGTGCGGTGCGGATCGGCGCGGGTGGCCAGGGGGCGAAGTCGCGGTCGACGGTGGTCGGTTCGGCCATGGTGGGGAACCCTATCCCACCGGTTGCCGCGCCCCGTGGGCCTTCCGGGACGGTGAGCGAGCCCACCCGTCCCGCCCTTGCCCGGTGTCACGCGCGGCCGTACCTTACTTTGAAGTAAGTTTACTTCGGAGTAAGGAGTTTGCCTTGACCGCCTACCGGACGCTCCTCGTCGGCACGGATGGATCGGAATCGTCGTTCGCGGCCGTCGAGGCCGCCGCGCGGCTCGCTGCCGTGTGCGGGGCCGAGCTTGTGATCACCTGCGCGTACGCACCCATGCGCGGGGAGGAACTGGCCGTCGCCCAGGACCAGTTGGGGGCGGAGGCGTACCAGGTGGTGGGCTCGGCGCCGGCCGAGGACACCTTGCTGACCGCCCGGGACCGGGCCCGGCTGCAGGGGGCGGTCGAGGTGCGCACGGTCGCCGTGGAGGGCGAGCCGGTTCCCGCGCTCGTGCGGACCGCCCGGAAGTGCTCCGCCGACCTCCTCGTCGTCGGCAACCGGGGCCTGCGCTCGCTGGCGGGCCGCATCCTCGGCTCCGTGCCCGCGGACGTCGCCAGGAAGGCCGGTCTGGACGTCCTGATCGTGCACACCACGTGAGCGCCGGGCATCCCGTGGAGCCGCCGGACGGCGAGGGGTTACCGGGCTCCGTGGAGGAGGTCCTGCTGGGCGGGGGCCGGGTCTGGACGCGGCGGGAGGTGGCCGCGCGGGCCGGGGTGGAGTTCGAGCGGGCCGTACGGGTGTGGCGCGCGCTCGGGTTCCCGGCGGTCGACGACGGGGCCCGGGTGTTCACCGACGCCGACGTCGAGGCCCTGCGCACCGGGGAGCGCCTCATCGCGGCCGGGCTCGTCACCGAGCACGGCGAGGCGATGATGGCCCGCGCCCTGGGCCACCACCTCTCCCGGCTCGCCGACTGGCAGGTGGACACCCTGCGGGAGTGGATGGCCCGCGACGGGGACCACTCCCCCGGCGGCCGGGCCCTGTGGGACCGGATGGCGGAACTCCTGCCGGAGATCGAACGCCTCCAGCGGTACGTCTGGCACCGGCACCTGGTGGCCTACGCCGGGCACGCCTTCGCCGAGGGGCGCCCGGACGGCGTGGCGGCGGGGACCGCCGGGGACGGCGCCCACGTCCGGGAGAGGGCCGTCGGGTTCACCGACATGGTCGGCTACACCCGGATGAGCCGGGGCCTGGACGGGGCCGAACTGGTGCGGGTGCTCGACCGGTTCGAGACCGTGACCGGCGATGTGGTGGCCGAGGGCCGGGGCGAGGTGGTGAAGACCATCGGGGACGAGGTGCTGTTCGTGTGCGAGTCTGCGGCCGGCGCCGCCGACATCGGGCTGGAGCTGACGGCGCGCGCCCAGGCGGACCCGAAGCTGCCGCAGGTGCGCACCGGGCTGGCCCACGGCCCCGTCATCGGCCGGTTCGGGGACGTGTACGGCGCGGCGGTCAACATCGCGGCCCGGCTCACGGCCGTGGCCCGCCCCGCGTCCGTGCTCGTGAACACCGCGCTCGCCGGTGAGTTGGCGGGGATGGCGCCGTACGCGCTCCGGCCGCTGCGGCCGGTGTCGGTGCGCGGGTACAGCCGGTTGCGGCCGGTCCTGCTGCGGAGGGCGAGGGGCGCTTCGTAGTCCGGCGGGGTGCCGGTCGCGCGCGCCGCCGGCCGGCGGTCCGCCCCACCCGCGTACAAAGGCGAAGGCAGGGAGAACCATCTCCCTGCCGTACTCAACGTATAGCGCACCGGGGGGCTTGCCGCAAGGCCCGGGGGGTGCCGCACAATCGTCGGCCTGACCACCCCGACCTGCGGAAATGCGGAAATGAGGACCTGCGTGCGCGAGCGGTACGTGTGGGAGCTGGACGAGTCCGAGGGCGCGCCGATCGCGCTCGTCGGGGGCAAGGGCGCGCACCTGGGCGCGCTGTCGCGGATCGAGGAGGTACGGGTACCCGGCGGCTTCTGTGTCACCACGGACGCCTTCCGGCAGGCCGTGGCCGGGGCGCCGGAGGTGGACGAACTGTGCGGCCGGCTGGGGCGGGTGGACGCGGACGACCGGGAGGCGATCCGCGACCTGAGCGCCGGACTGCGGCGGGCCGTCGGGGGACTCGCGCTGCCGGACGAGGTGGCGGCGGAGGTCACCGGGGCGCTGGCCCGGCACGGCGCGGACGCCGCGTACGCCGTGCGCTCCAGCGCCACGGCGGAGGATCTGCCGGCGGCTTCGTTCGCCGGGCAGCAGGACTCGTTCCTGAACGTGGTGGGGACGCGGGCGGTCCTGCGGCACATCACCCGGTGCTGGGCCTCGCTGTTCACCGAGCGGGCCGTGACCTATCGCCGGCGCCACGGCATCGACGACCGCGCGGTGCGGATGGCCGTGGTCGTGCAGCGGATGGTGTTCCCGGAGGCGTCCGGCATCCTCTTCACCGCCGATCCGGTGACCGGCAACCGGAAGGACGCCACGGTCGACGCCGGTTTCGGGCTCGGGGAGGCCCTGGTGTCGGGTCTGGTGAACCCGGACGTCTTCAGGGTGCGCGGCGGTGAGATCGTCCACCGGTCGATCGCGGTCAAGGAGCGGGCCGTCAAGCCCGTGGCCGGCGGCGGCACGCGCCGGGTGCCGGTCGGCGCGGGACGGCGGGAGGAGCCCGCCCTGACGGACGCACAGGTGCTCGCGCTGGTACGCCTCGGGCGGCGGATCGAGGCGCACTTCGGGTGCCCGCAGGACATCGAGTGGTGTCTGGCCGACGGCGGCTTCCGCATCGTGCAGAGCCGCCCGATCACCACCCTGTTCCCGGTACCGGAGGCGGCCGACGGGGAGAACCACGTCTACGTCTCCGTGGGGCATCAGCAGATGATGACCGACGCGATGAAGACCCTGGGGCTCTCGATGTGGCGGCTGACGGCCATGGCCCCGATGCTTGAGGCCGGCGGCCGGCTGTTCGTGGACGTGACCCCGCGTCTCGCGTCGCCCTCCGTGCGCCCCGGTCTGCTGGACCTCATGGGCCGGGGCGACCCGCTGGTCAGAGACGCCCTGGAGACCGTGCTGGAGCGCCCCGGCTTCGTACCCTCACGGCCCGAACCGGAACCGGCGGCCGGCGCCCCGCAGCCGGCGGCCGGCGGCGGCCCCGATCCGATCGAGACCGATCCGGCCGTGGTGCGCGAACTGGTCGCCCGCAGCGAGGAGTCCGTCGCCGCGCTGGAGCGCGAGATCCGTACGCACACCGGACCGGCCCTGTTCAACTTCCTGTCGGCCGCCTTCGAGGAGCACAAGCGGGTCCTCGGCGACCCCCTCTCCATGCGGGCGATCATGGCCGGGATGGAGGCCACGTGGTGGCTCAACGACCGGCTGTGGGAGTGGCTCGGCGAGAAGAACGCGGCCGACACGCTGACGCTGTCCGCGCCCGGCAACGTGACGTCCGAGATGGGCCTCGCCCTGCTCGACGTGGCCGACGCGATCCGTCCGCACCCGGAGGCGGTCGCGTATCTGCGCGGCGTCGGGGACGACGACGGCTTCCTGGACGGCCTGGCGAAGGTGGACGGCGGAAGGCGGGCGCGCGCCGCGATCGAGGAGTATCTCGACCGGTACGGCATGCGGTGCGTCGGCGAGATCGACATCACCCGCCCCCGCTGGAGCGAGCGGCCCTCCGCGCTGGTGCCCGTCATCCTCGACAACGTACGGCTGTTCGCACCCGGGGCCGCCGCCCGGCGCTTCGAGGAGGGCCGGCGCAAGGCCCTCGCCAAGGAGCGGGACGTGCTGGCGCGGCTGCGGGCCCTCCCGGACGGCGACCGGAAGGCTGGCGAGACGAAGCGGATGATCGACCGGGTGCGGACCTTCATCGGGTACCGGGAGTACCCGAAGTACGGGATCGTCTGCCGCACCTACCTCTACAAGCAGGCGCTCCTGCGCGAGGCGGAGCGCCTGGTGGACGCCGGGGTGCTCGGCGAGCGCGACGACGTCTTCCACCTCACCTTCGAGGAGTTCCGGGACGCGGTGCGCACGCACGAGGTGGACGAGGCGCTGATCCGGCGGCGCAAGGAGGAGTTCCGGGTGTTCGCCGGGCTCACCCCGCCCCGCGTGCTCACCTCGGACGGCGAGGCGCTGCACGGGGCGTACCGGCGCGACGACGTGCCGGAGGGCGCGCTGACCGGTCTGCCGGTCTCGGCGGGCACCGTGGAGGGGCGGGCCCGGGTGATCCCCGATGTGTCCGGCGCCGATCTGGAGGCGGGTGACATCCTCGTCACCACGTTCACGGACCCCAGCTGGTCACCGCTGTTCGTGGGGATCGCGGGGCTGGTGACCGAGGTGGGCGGTCAGATGACCCATGGCGCGGTGATCGCCCGCGAGTACGGGCTGCCGGCCGTCGTGGGGGTGGGCGGGGCCACCCGGCTGATCCGCGACGGGCAGCGCATCCGTGTGCACGGCACCGACGGGTACGTCGAGCTGCTGTCGTGACGACGGGGCGGTGCCGGGCCGGTTCCGTACCCTGGGACCATGCGCATGCGCCCCACTCTGAGCTGGACTCCCACCGAAGGGCTGCCGCCCGCCACCACCGATCTGGAACCCGTCGTCGAGGCGCTCGGCGCAGGCGGGGTGCTGGTGCTCAGCGGGGCCGGTCTCTCCACGGAGTCCGGCATCCCGGACTACCGGGGCGAGGGCGGCAGCCTCAGCCGGCACACCCCGATGACGTACCAGGACTTCGTCTCGGGGCCCGGGGCCCGGCGCCGGTACTGGGCGCGCAGCCACCTCGGCTGGAAGACCTTCCGGCGGGCCCGGCCGAACGCGGGCCACCGGGCGGTGGCCGCCTTCGGGCGCGGTGGGGCGCTCACCGGAGTGATCACCCAGAACGTGGACGGCCTGCACCAGGCCGCCGGCAGCGAGGACGTCGTGGAGCTGCACGGCGGCCTGGACCGGGTCGTCTGCCTGACCTGCGGCACGTACGTCGCCCGGCACGAGGTGGCCCGGCGGCTGGAGGAGGCCAATCCGGGGTTCCGGCCGGTGGCGGCAGGAATCAACCCGGACGGTGACGCCGACCTCACGGACGAGCAGGTCGGGGACTTCCGGGTGGTGCCGTGCGCGGTCTGCGGCGGCATCCTCAAGCCGGACGTGGTGTTCTTCGGCGAGTCGGTGCCGGCCGCGCGGGTCGCGCACTGCCGGGCGCTGGTGGACGAGGCGGCCTCGCTCCTCGTCCTGGGGTCGTCGCTGACGGTGATGTCGGGTCTCCGGTTCGTCCGGCAGGCGGCGCGGTCCGGGAAGCGGGTGCTCATCATCAACCGTCGGCCGACGCGGGGCGACGCGCAGGCGGTGACCCGGATCGAGCTGCCGCTCGGCCCGGCGCTGGGCGTGGTGGCGGAGCGGCTGGGGGTGGAGGTCTAGAGCGGCGGGGCCGGCCGGGGCGGTGCGGGACTGCGGGTCAGGGCTGCGACGGCCGGGTCAGCTGGGCCAGCAGCCAGCTCGGGTTCGGATTGGTGTGGGCCGTGCCCGCCACGAGGACCGTGGGGACGGTCTCGTTGCCGTCGTTGGCGGCCCGTACCTCCGCCGCCGCCTCCGGGTCGCGCCAGATGTTGACCCAGTGCAGGCGGCGGGCCCGGTGGCGCACCGCGTAGCGCAGTCGCAGGCAGTACGCGCACCCCGGGCGCCAGAAGACGATCGGCCGGCCGTCGGCCGCGCTGCGGCGGTGGGCCTCCGCCGCGGTGACCGACCTGGGGAACACCAGTGGCGAGATGAGGCCCGCGACCAGCGCGAAGGCCGACAGGACGGCAGCTCCTCGGAGGGGGCTCCCGTCCGTGAACAGCCTGGCGGCGAGGACGCCGCCGGAGACGAGCAACAGGATCGGCGCCCACCAGACTCGCATCATGACGCCCCAGGCTACCGATGTGCCGGACCGGTGCGCGGACCGGACCGTCCGCGCCGCCACCATCCGCGCCGGCCGCCCGGCCCGTCCGGGTCGAGTGGGGGCAGCGGCGGGTCCGTGTACGTCGGGGCGGTCAGTTCCGCCGCCAGGCCGACGCGGCCGGGGTGGACGCAGACCGGTGTCCGCGTCCCGGTGGTGTACCGGAACCCGTCCGCCGCGTCGAACGGCCAGTCCCTGCTGGGCCGGTCCGCGACGAGGAACCCGGTGCGCGGAAGCCGCAGCGCCGGGCAGAACCAGCAGCACGGGTAGTCCGACTCCGGGTCGATGAAGGGTGGCTCGGCCTCGTCGTCCATGTCCCCAGGAAGGTAGCGCACGCGCCGGGGCCGGCCGTCACGGTGCGGGCGGCCC
>NZ_JAKRGC010000202.1 GCF_022347745.1 Streptomyces sp. OfavH-34-F | reverse complement strand
CGCCCTCCCGACCGCCGCACCCGCCGCCGCCCGCGGCCGGGGCCGCCACGACGCCCACCGGCCCCACCGCTGGCGCACGGCCGCGATCGGCGGCACCGGATTCGTCACCGGGCTGCTGTTCCACCCCGCGGTCGAGGGCCTCGCCTACGCCCGCACCGACATCGGCGGCGCCTACCGCTGGGACGCGGCGCAGGCCCGCTGGACCCCGCTCACCGACCACATCGGCTGGGACGACTGGAACCTGCTCGGCATCGAGGCCATGGCCGTCGACCCGGCCCACCCGGACCGCCTCTACCTGGCCTGCGGCACCTACGCGCAGTCCTGGGCCTCCCCCGGCGCGGTGCTGCGCTCCGACGACCGGGGCGCGACCTGGAAGCGGGCCGACCTCACCGTCCGCCTCGGCGCCAACGAGGACGGGCGCGGCGCCGGCGAGCGCCTGCTCGTCGACCCCCGCGACAGCGCGACGCTCTGGCTGGGCACCCGGCACGACGGGCTGCTGCGCTCCACGGACCGGGGCGCGACCTGGGCCCCGGCCGCCTTCCCGGCCACCCCGTCACCGGCCGGGCAGGGGGTGATGTTCCTGGTCGCGGCGGGCCGCACGGTGTACGCGGGCTGGGGCGACGGCGGCGGCGCGCTGTACCGCACGGACGGCCGGGGCGGCTGGGAGGAGGTGCCCGGCCGGCCCTCCGGCAGCGCGTCGGTGAAGGTCCCGGTGCGGGCCGCGTACGACGCGCGCGACCGGGCGCTGTACGTCACGTACGCGGACGCGCCGGGCCCCAACGGGCAGTCGGACGGCGCGGTCCACCGCCTCGACACGGTGACGGGCGCCTGGAGCGACGTCACCCCGGTGCGCCCCGACGCGGCGGCCGGCGACGGCTTCGGGTACGGCGGCGTCGCGGTGGACGCGCGCCGCGCCGGCACCCTCGTCGTCACCACCAACAACCGCTGGGGCCGGATCGACACGGTGTTCCGCTCCACCGACGGCGGCGCGAGCTGGACCTCGCTCAAGGACACCGCCGTCCTGGACGTGTCGGAGACCCCGTTCCTGCGCTGGGACGGCACGCCCAAGTTCGGCTGGTGGATCCAGGCCGTCGCCGTCGACCCGTTCGACTCGCACCACATCGTGTACGGGACCGGCGCGACGATCTACGGCACCCGCGACCTCGTCCACTGGGCGCCGGAGATCCGGGGCCTGGAGGAGTCCTCGGTGCGCTTCCTGATCGCCCCGCCCGGCAAGGGCGCCCGCCTGCTGAGCGGCCTCGGCGACATCGGCGTGATGTACCACGAGTCGCTGACCGCGTCCCCCTCGCGCGGCATGGCCGCCAACCCGGTGTTCGGCACGGCCACCGGCCTGGCGCTCGCCACGCTGCGGCCCTCGTACGTGGTGCGCACCGGCTGGCCGTCCGGCTCCGACGCCGCCGGGGCCTACTCGGAGGACGGCGGGCGCAGCTGGCGGCCGTTCGCCGCCCAGCCCGCCATCGCGCCCTCCGCCCCGGGGCCGATCGCGGTCTCGGCGGACGGCTCGACGCTGCTGTGGTCGTTCGTCCACTGGGACGGCACCAAGTACCCGGCGCACCGCTCCACGGACGGCGGCCGGACGTGGGCCGAGGTGGCCACCTTCCCCAAGGGCGGCACCCCGGTCGCCGACCCGCTCGACTCCCGGCGCTTCTACGTGTACGACACCGACACGGGCGCCGTGTACCTCTCCCGCGACGGCGGCGCGACCTTCGTCCGGGGCGCGGCCGGACTCCCCTCCGGCGACGCCCAGTTCAAGGTGGCGGCGGCGCCCGGCCGCAGCGGCGACCTGTGGCTGTCGGCGAAGGACAACGGCCTGTTCCGGTCCACGGACGGCGGGCGCACCTTCGCCGCCGTGCCCGGCTGCCTCGCCTCGCACGCGCTGGGCTTCGGCAAGGCGGCCCCGGGGCGCGGCCGCCACCGGCCCGGCGCGGGCTATCCGGCGATCTTCCAGACCGGCCGGGTGCCGGCGGCGTACGACGGGGTGGCGGTGCTGCGCTCCGACGACGCCGGCCGCACCTGGGTCAGGATCAACGACGACGCCCACCAGTGGGGCTGGACCGGTGAGGTGATCACCGGCGACCCCCGCGTCCACGGCCGTGTCTACCTGGGCACCAACGGCCGCGGCATCCAGTACGCGGACCCTCGGTAGCAGCCTGTGCGCAAACTCCCGCCCGGATCGGACCCGACCCGACCCGGGCGGGGGTTTGCACACAGGCTCTAAGGAACGGGAGACGCCATGCCGTCCCTGCGCGACGCGGTCCGCGGCCGCATCCTCTTCGGAGGCGACTACAACCCCGAGCAGTGGCCCGAGGAGGTGTGGGGGGACGACGTCCGGCTGATGAAGGAGGCCGGCGTCAACTCCGTCACGCTCGGCGTCTTCTCCTGGGCGAAGATCGAACCCCGCCCGGGTGCCCGGGAGTTCGGCTGGCTGGACCGGCTGATGGACCTGATGCACGGCCATGGCATCGGCGTCGTGCTCGCCACCCCGACCGCGTCCCCGCCGCCCTGGATGGGGGCGCGGCACCCGGAGACCCTGCCGCGCGCCGAGGACGGCTCGATCATCTGGTACGGCTCCCGCCAGCAGTTCTGCCCCAGCTCCCCGGTCTACCGCCGCTACGCCGCCGCCCTCACCGAGGACCTGGCCGCGCGGTACGCCGGGCATCCGGCGCTGACGATGTGGCACATCAACAACGAGTACTGCACGCACTGCTGGTGCGACGAGACGGCGGCGCACTTCCGCCGGTGGCTGCGCGAGCGGTACGGCACGCTCGACGCCCTCAACGAGGCGTGGGGCACGGCCTTCTGGAGCCAGCGCTACGACACGTGGACGGAGATCCTGCCGCCGCGCAAGGCGCAGTACATGAAGAACCCGGCCCAGGTGCTGGACTTCAAGCGGTTCACCTCGGACGCGCTCCTGGAGTGCTACACGGCCGAGCGGGACATCGTCGCCCGGCACACCCCGGACATCCCCGTGACGACCAACTTCATGCCGCTCTGGTCGGGCCAGGACGCCTGGGCCTGGTCGGCCGAGGAGGACGTCGTGTCGGTGGACATCTACCCGGACCCGCGCGACCCGTGGGGCGGGCAGTACAACGCGATGATCGCCGACATGACGCGCTCGCAGGCGGCCGGACCGTGGGCGCTGATGGAGCAGGCGGCCGGCTCGGTGAACTGGCGGCCCGTCAACCAGCCCAAGCCCGAGGGGCTGAACCGGCTCTGGTCGCTCCAGTCGGTGGCGCGCGGCGCCGACGCGGTCTGCTACTTCCAGTGGCGGCAGTCCCGGCAGGGCGCGGAGAAGTTCCACTCGGGGATGCTCGGCCACGCCGGTGAGCACGGCCGCGCGTTCCGGGAGACCCGCCGGCTGGGCGCCGAACTCGCCGCGATCGGGCCCGCCGTGTCCGGGGCCGGGGTGGACGCCGGGGTGGCGGTGCTGCACGACTGGGACGCCTGGTGGGCGGGGGCCCAGGAGGGCAGCCCGTCCGCGCTGCTCGACTACGCGGAGGTGATCCGGCACTGGCACCGGGCGCTGTGGGAGAACGGCACGGCCACGGACTTCGCCCGCCCCGGCGCCGATCTCGGCCGGTACCCGGTCGTGGTCGTCCCGCACCTCTACCTGCTGGACGACGCGGCGATCGACAACCTGGTGGCGTACGTGCGCGGCGGCGGCCGGCTGGTGTGCGGCTTCTTCAGCGGCGTCGCGGACCGGGACGACCGGATCAGGCCGGGCGGGATGGACGCCCGGCTGCGCGAACTGTTCGGCATCGGCGTCCTGCACGAGTGGTGGCCCCTGGAGGCGGACGAGGCCGTGGAGTGCGACGGCTTCCGGGGCACCCTGTGGTCCGAGGAGCTGGAGGCCGCCGAGGACGCCGAGGTGCTGGCCACCTACCGGGACGGCGAGCTGGCCGGACTCCCGGCCGTGCTGCGCAAGGGGCGCGCGACCTACGTGTCCACCCTGCCGGAGCCGGCCGCGCTGCGGTCGCTCCTCGGCGACGTCGTCCGCGAGGCCGGGCTCGGACCGGTCCTGGCCGGACTGCCCGAGGGGGTCGAGGCGGTGCGCCGGGGCGAGCTGCTGTTCCTGCTGCACCACCGCCGCGAGATGGTCACCGTGGCGGTCCCCGGGGCCCACGAGGACCTGCTGACCGGCCGGACCGTGGTCGACCGGATCGCGCTCGGCCGCTACGGCGCCGCAGTGCTGCGGAGTACCGCGCCGTGACCGTACGCACCGACATCGACGGCACCTGGGAGCCGCGCCCCGCCGCCCGCTGGGAGGACGCCTTCCTGGCGGGCAACGGCCGGCACGGCGCCATGGTGTACGGCGATCCCGCCGACGACCGGGTCGTCGTCAACCACCACACCCTGGTGCGGCCCAACGGCAGTGAGCACGTCCGGCCGCCCGAACTCGCGGACCGGCTCGGCCGGCTGCAGAGCGCCCTGCTCGCCGGGGACACCACGGCGGCGGAGCGCTTCGGCGCGGGCCGGCCGCTGGTGTGGGTGCAGCCGTTCCACCCGGCGTTCCAGACCCGGCTGCGGCCCGCGCCCGGCAACACCGCCCCCTCGGCGGACGACCCGGCCGCGGGCTACCGCAGGGCGGTCCGCTTCGCCACGGGGGAGATCACGGCCGGCTGCGAGACCTGGCGCAGCCGGGTCTTCGTCTCGCGCGCGGACGACGTGGTCGTGCAGCACGTCACCGGGCCCGGGCTCGCCGTGGACGTCGTCCTGGACCACGCGCTGCCGGGCGCCCCGCCCCGGCTGGCGGTCGGCCGCAGCACCGTCCTCACCCCGGACGGCGCCCGGCTGACGCTGCGCGCCGGCTACCCCGACAGCGACCTCGGGTACACCGGTGTGACCGTGCTCCGCGCGGAGGGCGGGCGGGTGTCGGTGGCGGGCGAGGGCGTCCGGGTGGAGGGGGCCAGGAGTCTGCTGCTGCTGACGCGGGTGCGCCGGCACGCGGGCCGCGTGGATCCGGCGGCGGAGTGCGCCGGGCTGCCGGACGGGGACTACGACGCGCTGCTCGCCCGCCACGCGGCCCTGCACCGGCCGGCGTTCGAGCGGGCCTCGCTCACCCTGGACGCGGACCCGGCCGAGCGCGCGCTGCCCGGCAGCGAGCTGGTGCGGCGGCCGGACAGTCCGGCGCTCCTGGAGCGGCTGTTCGCGGCCGGGCGCTACCACCTGCTGTCCGCGTCCGGGATGCTGCCGCCCCGGCTGACGGGGCTGTGGACGGGTGACTGGGACACCGCCTGGTCGGGGGCGTTCACCACCAACGCCAACCTCAACCTCCAGATCGCCTCGGCCGCCGCCGCCGCGCTGCCCGAGGTGTCCGAGGCGCACGCCGCCCTCGTGTACGGGCAGCTCGCGGACTGGCGGGACAACGCGCGGGCGGTCTTCGGGGCGCGCGGCATCGTGGCCCCGTCGCACACGGACGGCGAGTCCGGGCACACCCGCCACTACCAGCGGGCCTACCCGCTGCACCTGTGGACGGCCGGCGCGGACTGGCTGCTGGAGCCGCTGATCGAGCACGCGGAGACGACGGGGGCCGAGGACCCCCGGCTGACCGCCGCGCTGCACGAGACCGCCCTGTTCTACGAGGACTTCCTCACCCGGACGGGCCCGGACGGGCGGGTGGCCGTGGTGCCCTCGTACTCGCCGGAGAACCGGCCCGCCAACGCGAGCTGGGGCACGGTGAACGCGACGATGGACCTGGCGGCGGCCCGGCACGCGCTCACCGCGTCCGCCGGCCGCGCCCCCGGCGACCCGGCCTCGGCGCGCCGCCTCGCGCTGGCGGACCGGCTCGCGGGGTACCGGGTCAACGAGGACGGGGCGCTGGCCGAGTGGGCGTGGCCGGGTCTGGAGGAGACGTACGACCACCGCCATCTGAGCCACCTCTACCCGGTGTGGCCGCTGGACGCGGTCAACCCGTACGACACTCCGGGGACCGCGGCCGCCGCGCACCGGGCGCTGGAGCTGCGGGGCGCGGAGAACGACTCGGCCCACGGCCATCTGCACCACGCGCTGATCGCGGCGCGGCTGCGGGACGGGGCGCGTGCCTCGGCGGCGGTCCGGGCGGTGCTGGCGGGCGACTTCTTCCACGACTCGCTGATGAGCGCCCACTACCCGGCGCGCGACGTGTACAACGCGGACGCGGCGCACGCACTGCCGGCCGCCGTGATCGAGTCGCTGGTCCAGTCGACCCCGTACCGGCTGGTCCTGCTGCCCGCGCCGCTCGCGGCCTGCCCGGCCGGTGAACTGCGGGGGGTGCGGACCCGGTTCGGCGCCGCGCTGGACCTGCGCTGGTCGGCGGAGGGCGGTGTACGGGCGGTGCTGCGCCCGGAGCGGGACGCGCGGATCGATGTCCGCGTCGGGGCCGGGGAGGTGCCCGCCGCCGCCTTCGTGGAGCTGACGGCCGGGGTGGAGCACGTCCTGGAGGCCGGCCCCCGGTGACGCGGACGGGCCGGCCGTCCCCCTCGGGGGGGGCGGCCGGCCCGTCGGTGCGGGGCTCAGGCCGGGGCGGGCCCGGTGCTCTCACGTACCGTCAGTTCCGGTGCCAGCAGCTCGACTTCGTCGGTGCCCCGGCCGGAGAGCTTGGCGACCACCCGCTCGACCGAGCGGCGTCCCATCTCGTGGGCCGGGATGGCGACGGAGGTGAGCCGCACCGACGCCTGGGAGGCGACCTGTTCGGGGCAGATGGCCACCACGGACACATCCTCGGGCACGGCCCGGCCCTGCTGCCGCAGCAGGTTGAGCAGCGGCTCCACGGCCGCCTCGTTCTGCACGATGAAGCCGGTGGTGCCGGGGCGCTCGTCGAATATCCGCGACAGCGTCTGCGCCATCGCCGCGTAGCCGCCCTCGCAGGGCCGGTGCAGCACGCGCACCCCGGTCTCCTGGGCTTTGGCCCGTACGCCGTCCACGGTCCGTTCGGCGAACCCGGTGTGCCGCTCGTACACCGCGGCGGCCTCGCCGATGACGGCGATCTCGCGGTGGCCGAGGCCGGCCAGATGCTCCACGCAGAGCGCGCCGGTCGCCTCGAAGTCGAGGTCCACACAGGTCAGTCCGGCGGTGTCGGCGGGCAGTCCGATGAGCACGGCGGCCCGGTCGCTCTCGCGCAGCAGGGGCAGCCGCTCGTCGTGCAGTTCGACGTCCATCAGGATCATCGCGTCGGCCAGCGAGCTGCCGGCGATGCGCCGCACCGCGGCGGGGCCCTCCTCACCGGTGAGCAGCAGGACGTCGTAGCCGTGGGTGCGGGCGGTGGTGGCGACCGCGATGGCGATCTCCATCATCACCGGCACGTACATGTCGGTGCGCAGCGGCACCATCAGGGCGATGATGTTGGAGCGGCTGCTGGCGAGCGCGCGGGCTCCGGCGTTGGGGTGGTAGCCGAGCTGCTGGATGCTGCGCTCGACGCGTTCACGGGTGGCGACGGAGATGGACCGCTTCCCGCTGAGGACGTAGCTCACCGTGCTCGCCGAGACTCCGGCGTGCTGCGCGACCTCGGCCAGGGTGACCATTCAGCTCTCCCCCACGGGACGTCGTCGGACACGGCGGGCGCGCGGACTGCTCCGGCGCCGCCGGTCACCTGTGGCGAAGCGCTTCGACTCCGCACTCTCCGTCTGTGACTTGGAGAGACAGCGCGAGCCTAGTCCTGCCTCGACGGCGTGTCCAGACACTGTCGAAGCGCTTCGACACGGCTGGGCGGGTGCAGGGACGGTACGGGCCACCGCCACGATATGCCCGCCGGGCGGCGGCCCGTCGCACCGGCCCGGGGAAATACGCCCCGGGCGCCCGGCTCAGCCGTGCAGCAGGACCGGGAAGGACTCCATGTCGTTCTGGGTCATCACCGGGAGGTTGCGCAGCTCCTCGTCGGGGACCGCGAGCCGCAGGTCCGGGAAGCGCGCGAAGAGGGCCGGCAGGGCGATGCCCGCCTCGACCCGCGAGAGGGCGGCGCCGGGGCAGATGTGCGGGCCGTGCCCGAAGGTCATGTGGCGGATCGGGGTGGGGCGCGTGATGTCGAAGGCGTCGGCGTCGGGGCCGTGCTGCTCGGGGTCGCGGCCGATGACCCGGTACGAGACGACCACGCCCTCGCCCTTGGCGATGACGCCGTCGCCCACCTGGATGTCCTCGGTGGCGAACCGCATGAGCAGGTGGGTGGTCGGGGTGTCCCAGCGCAGGGTCTCCTCGATCACGGTCTCCCAGGACACCTCCCCGTCGAGCACCATCCGCAGTTGCCCGGGGTTGGCCAGCAGGGCGCGCACGGCGTTGAGGATGAGGCCGATCGTGGTCTCGTGACCGGCGGCGACCATGGCCTTGAGGTTGCCGATGACCTCCTCCTCGGTCAGCGGCTCGCCGCCCTCCTCGGCCAGGATCAGCGCGGAGGTCAGGTCGTCGGTCGGGCGCGCGGTCTTCTCCCGGACCAGAGCGGTGTAGAAGACGTCCAGGTCGTCGAGGAGGGCGAGGCGCTCCGCCTGCGGGGTGAGCATCGAGAAGAACGCCTTGTACTGCCGGGTCAGCATGGCGTTCTCCGCCGGGTCCACGCCCATCAGCATGCCGACGACCCGCATCGGCAGCGGCTGGGCGAACACCGACTTGAGGTCGACCACCGCCCCGTCCCGGCCCGCCTCCTCCAGCGCGTCCAGCAGCTCGGCGGTGAACTTCTCGATGTCGGGGCGTATCGCCTCCAGGCGGCGGGGCGTCAGCGCCTGCGAGGTCTTGGTGCGCAGCCGGCGGTGCTCGTCCCCGTCCACCGTGAACATGGACCGGCCCGCGTCGATCATGCCGATGAGCGGCCAGTCGCGCGTCACCACGCCGCTCTGCCACAGCCCCCACGCGTTGATGTCCTTCACCAGCCGCGGGTCGACCAGCAGCCGCCGGGCGTCCGCGTGCCGGGTGAGGGTCCAGGCCGGCACGCCCAGCAGCTCGATCCGGGCCAGCGGCCCGGCGTCGCGCAGCCGCGCCGTCTCACCGTCCAGGTCGCGGACCATGGGGTCGATGACGACGGTCGCGCCGTGCGGGGCCGCCGTCTGCGCGGCGTGGGGGCATTTCACGAAGAGTCTCCTGTCGTGCGTACGGGGGTGAACCGGACGGGGAGCGAAGTCGTGCCGCGCAGGAACGCGGAGGGCCGCCGGACGAGTTCTCCGGCGGGTACGTCGAGCCGGAGGTCGGGCAGCCGGTCGAGCAGCACCTCGATGCCGGTCCTGGCGATGATCTCGGCGATCTCCTGGGCGGGGAAGGGGCAGCGGTACTCGCCGTGGCTGAAGGCGAGGTGCGCGCCGTTGCCGCCCTGGGCCGGGCCGCCCGCGCCCGCCACGCCCTGGCGGATCAGCGGGTCGGTGTTGGCGGCGCCGAGCCCGAGCAGCACCATGTCGCCGGCGGCGATGTGCTGCCCGCCCAGCTGGGTGTCGCGCGCGGCCCAGCGGCCGGCCAGGATCTGGGTGGGGGTGTCCTCCCAGAGCACCTCGTTCATCGCCTCGCCGATGCTGCGCCGGCCACCGGCCATGGAGTCGGCGAACTCGTCCTCGGTGAGCATCAGCCGGACCGAGTTGCTGATCCAGTCGGCGGTGGGCAGGTGCCCGGCCGCCGTGACGGCCATCAGGTCGAGCGTGTACTCCTCGTCGGTGAACTCCTCCGGGTACGCGAGCATCCGGGAGGTGACGTCGTCGCCCGGCTCGGCCCGCTTCGAGGCGAGGAGCCGCGCCATCAGCTCACCGAACCGCTGGTGCGCGCTCTGCGCGCCGGGCCCGCCGTCCGCCAGGTCCTTGAGCACCTGCGCGATCTCGGCGCCCTCCTCGTCCGGGAAGCCGATGAGGCGGGCCAGGACGAGGACCGGGAGCGGTTCACAGAACTCGGCGACGAGGTCGGCGGTGCCCCGCGCGCACACCGCGTCCACCAGCCGGTCCGCCAGCTGCTCGCAGTGGCCCCGGATCTGGAACGGGTCGGCCCCCTCCAGGGCGGGTCCGACCATGCGGACGTGGCGGCGGTGCTCCTCGCCCGCGCTGAAGTAGATGGACGGCATGGGCCGCCCCACCATCGGCAGCAGCGGCCAGTCGTCCGGGACGTGCGGCCACTGGTTCCAGAGGCCGACGTCGCGCGGGAACAGCTCCCCGTCGCTGGTGACCCGGTGCAGTTCGCGGTAGCCGACGACCAGCCAGGCGGGGAAGCCGCCCGGCAGTTCGACGGGGACGACCGGGCCGTGGTCGCGCCGCATCGCGCGGTACACGGTGCGGGGCTCTGCCTGGAAGCCGGGGCCCCAGAGCGGCACCGCCCCGGCGTGGGCCGGGCAGCCGGAGGGGGCGGACGGAGAATCCGGCGCGGACTCTGCCGGGGAAGGGCGTGTCATGAATCCTGATTCCTGTGGCGACGACTGCCCGCGTCACCTTCACGCGGTCAACACCCGCTCACTATAAGTGAGTTTACGCACAACGGGTCGATCAATCACGATCAATTCCGAACGGTGGGCGAGCAGGGCCGTGCGGGGCGCCCGCCACGGCCGCCCGGACTCCCCCGGCTGCGGCCCTCTACGATCGGGCAGGTGTGCGCAAATGTGATCGTCGCCGAAGACGACGAGAATCAGGCCGAACTCCTCCGCCGCTACCTGGAACGCGAGGGTCACCGGGTGATCCTCGCGCCGGACGGGCTGGCGGCGCTCGACGCGGTACGGCAGCGGGAACCGGATCTGCTGGTCCTCGACGTCATGATGCCGCGCGCGGACGGTCTGGACGTCGTACGGGTGCTGCGCGCGGAACACCGGGAGCTGCCGGTGCTGATGGTCACCGCCCGCACCACGGAGGACGATCTGCTGCTCGGCCTCGACCTGGGCGCCGACGACTACGTCACCAAGCCGTACAGCCCGCGTGAGCTGATGGCCCGGGTGCGGACCCTGCTGCGCCGCAACCGGCGCGGGGCGGGCGGCGATCCGGACGACGCCGGGGTGCTGCGGGTGGGGGCGCTGGTCGTCGACCCGGTCCGGCACCTGGTGACCGTGGAGGGGGCGGCGGTGGAGTGCACGCCGGGCGAGTTCCGGATCCTGTCCGCGCTGGCGGCCGAGCCGGACCGGGTGTTCTCGCGGCAGCAGCTGCTGGCCGAACTGCACGGGTTCGACCGCTACATCAGCGACCGGACGGTCGACGTCCATGTGATGAACCTGCGCAAGAAGATCGAACCGGCCCCGCGCCGGCCCGTGCGGCTGCTCACCGTCTTCGGTGTCGGCTACAAGCTGACGGACCCGGCGAAGGCGGCGAACCGTGCGGCGACCTCGTAGTTCGGGGCGTGCGGGCGTGGGTGGCGCGCGGCGGTCCGTTCCGCTGCGCAAGAGCCTGTTCGCGCGGCTGCTGGCCGTGTCGGCGCTGGTCGCGGCGTGCTCGGTGGCGGCGACGGCGTGGCTGGCGGTGCAGACGACGTCCGGCGCGATCCGCCAGGAGCAGGGCCAGAACCTGGCCGCCGACGCCGGCATCTACCGCCGGCTGCTCGGTTACGCGGCGGCGTATCCGACCTGGGAGGGCGTCGGGGGGACGGTGCGGGAGCTGGCCGCGCGGTCGGGCCGGCGGATCGCGCTGACCACCCCGGCCCGGGCCCCGCTCGCCGACTCCGCGGCACCGGGCGCGGCGGAGCT
>NZ_JAKRGC010000201.1 GCF_022347745.1 Streptomyces sp. OfavH-34-F | reverse complement strand
CGGCTCACCGCGCCTCCTCCCTCCGCCGGGCCGCGACCGCGTGCCGGCGGCCCCGCGTACGCCACCGGGCACCGGCCACCCCCAGCAGTCCGGCGGCGGCGGTGACGGCACGCCGCCGCCGGGACACCACCGCACGCCGGTGCAGGACGCGGTAGTCCTGCTCGGCGACCGCGTCGAGGATCCCGCCGTACAGGGTGAACGCGGCGCGGATGCACGGGCGCACCCGCGGATCGAGCATGCCGATCCCCGGCTCCGCCGTCCGGTACACCCCCCGTGTCAGCTCCGCCGCGTCCACCAGGGCGGCCCGGATGCGCGCGTCCGTCCGTCCGGTGCGCCGGCTCCACTCCAGGAGCGGCCGGTCCACGCCGTGCGAGGCCAGCAGGTCGGCGGGCAGATAGACGCGGCCCCGGTCGAGGTCCTCGCCCACGTCGCGTACGAAGTTGGTGAGCTGGAACGCCACCCCGAGCGCCGCCGCGTGCGGCTCGGCCTCGCGGCGGGGCACGACCGTGCCGAGCACCGGCAGCATCTGCAGACCGATCACCGCCGCCGAACCGTGCACGTACTTCTGCAGGTCGGCATAGGTGGGGTAGTCGGTGACGGTCAGGTCGGCCCGTATCGACGCCAGGAAATCGGCGAACAGGTCGTGCCCGATGCCGTACCGGGCGGCGGTGTCGGCGACCGCCCGCACCACCGGCTCGTCCCCCGAGCCGGTCCGCAGCCCCCGTACGAGATCGTGCTCCAGCCGGAGCAGCAGCCGGTCGCGCTCCGCGGGCACCCGGTGCCGGTCGAGGTCGTCGACGATGTCGTCCGCCCAGCGCGCGAAGCCGTACAGGGCGTGCACGGCGGAGCGCCGCTCGGGCGGCAGCAGCCGGGTGGCGAGGAAGTAGGTGCGCCCGTGCCGCGCGTTGAGCCTGCGGCACCGGGTGTAGGCGAGGCGCAGCCCCGGATCGGTGATCCCGGCCGCGTCCAGCTCACGCCGGGTCATGGGCACCCGCCCCGGCCGGCAGGGCGGGCTCGCGGCCTGCGGAGGAGGGCGCGCGTGCCGTACGGGGCCGCGAGGCGCCGCCGCCGGTGATCCGCGCGGCGGCCAGCTTGCCGCTGAGGAGGACGGTCGGCACCCCGACGCCCGGTGTGGTCCCGCACCCCGCGAGCACCACGTTCCGCGTGCCCCGTACGAGATTGCGCGGACGGAACGGGCCGGTCTGGGCGAACGAGTGGGCGAGCGAGAACGGCGTACCGGCGCAGTGGCCCCGAGCCGTCCAGTCGAGCGGGGTGACCAGCAACTCCTGCCGCACACTGTCCGCGAACCCGTCCAGGCCACGGCGTTCGAGTTCGCGCACCAGCCCGTCGCGGTAGCGCGGACCGAGGTCCCGCCACGCGGCGGCCGGGGGACCGGTCTCGGTATTGGGGCAGGGCGCGAGGACGTAGTGCAGGTGGCGGCCCGGCGGCGCCAGCGACGGATCGTGCGTGGTCGGACGGGTGATCAGCAGCGAGGGGTCGCTCATCAGCTCGCCCCGGCGCATCAGCTCGTCGAAGGTCCGCTCCCACGCGGCGCCGAACGAGAGCGTGTGGTGGGCGAGCTGCGGCCAGGTGCGGTCCGTACCGGCGTGCAGCACCACGGCGGACGGCGAGTGCCGCACGCGTACGGGCCGCCGGGGCTGCCGGCCCAGAAGCGCGTAGGCGGCGGGCAGTTCGCAGGTCAGCACCACCGCGTCGCAGGCCAGCCGCTCCCCGGAGGCCAGCCGCACGGCCCGCACCCGGTCACCCGACCGCTCCAGCGTGCTCACCTCGGCCGACCAGCGCAGCTCGGCGCCGGCGTCCGCCGCCGCGTCGGCCATGGCACGCGGCAGGGCGTGCATGCCGCCCTTCGGGAACCAGACGCCCGCGACCGTGTCCATGTACGCGATCACCGCGTACGCCGCGAGCGCCCGTGCCGGCGCCACTCCGGCGTACAGCGACTGGAACGAGAACACCCGGCGCAGCCGCTCGTCCGACAGGAAGCGGCCGATCCGGCGATCCAGCCGGCCGAACCCGCCGAGTGCCGCCAGCCGGGCCAGATCGGGATGGAGCAGCGCGAGCGGCGAATCGAAGTTCGTGTCGATGAATCGGCGCATCTGCGCCCGGTACACCCGCTCCAGCCACCGCCGCAGTTCGCGGTAGCCCGCCGCCTGCCCCGGCCCGGCGAACCGCCGCACCTCCGCCTCCATCGCGTCGCCGTCGGTGTGCACGTCGAGGGAGGAACCGTCCGCGAAACACGCCCGGTACGCCGGACGCAGGGCCGTCAGCTCGACGCGGCGGTACAGGCTGTCGCCGACCGCGGCGAACGCCTCGTCGGCCAGCTCGGGCATGGTCAGCACCGTGGGCCCGGTGTCGATCCGGAACCCGCCGAGCTCCACCCGCCCCGCCCGGCCCCCGGGCCCCGTGTCCCGTTCCACCACGGTGACCCGGCGGCCGGCCCCCAGCAGGTGCAGGGCACACGCCAGCCCGGACAGCCCGGCCCCCACGACAACGACATGCTCCACCGATCCCGGCACACGCCTCACACGACGCCCTCCCTTCCGACCGCACGCGGCCCGATCTCACCCCGCCCCCTGCCGGACGCCCAGCCTCTGACGGCGTGTCGTCCCCGGAGTCCTCCGGTCGGCGTACACCCGCCCCGTGGGCCACCGCGTCCCGGCGGGCACGCGTTGCACCAGCCGGCGTAACACCGGTCGCCCGGGGCCCGGCGGCGGGCGAGGCTGCTGCGCGGGCGCGGCGAGGGCGCGCGCTCGTCCCAGCCGTTGCGGAAGCGGGGGATCGCCCATGACGGAGACGAGTACCGAGCGGGACGACGAGCACGAGGCCCGGTCGGCCGACCGCAAGGGCGGCCCCGGGCACACCGTGCTGCTGGCGGTGGCACTCGCGGTGCCGGTGACGAAGGTCGCGTACACCGTCGGGGGCGGCGCGGCGGCCCGGGACGTGTTCATCGGCATGGAACCCGCCAACTGGCCCGACGTCCTGATCGGCATGATCCTCACCGATCCGCTGCTCGCCTCCGTGCTGGCCGTCGTCGTCTCCCGTCTCGTCTTCGCCCTGTTCGCGGCACGCGGCGCCGTCCCCGTGCGGGGAGGGTTCCTCCGCGCGCTGCGGAGGGTGGCGCTCACCGTGGTCGCCCCGGCCGCGATGGGAGTGGTCATCGCGGGCTTCTTCGGTCCCTGGTGGGGGCTCGGCACCGCGCTCGCCGCGTACGCACTGCGCAAGGGCGTCGTCGTGGAGTACCGCACCGGCAGACGGCGCCACCGGTCGCACCCCGACCGCCGTACGCCCTCCGGATCAGCTGAGGACGGCCATGGCTACGAGCCGTCGCCGGCCTTGCGCCGCCTGGCGGCCCTGGAGCAGTGGGTGGCGCTGCTGCTGACCGCCGTCGCGCTCCCGGTCCTGTTCTTCGCCGCCGCGCTGGACGGCCGGGCCTGGACGTCGATCGTCCGGTGCCAGGTCACCGCCGGCACGCACACCGAGAGCAACCGGCTCATCGAACTCGGCCGCAAGGGCAACGGCGTCGTCGGCTGGAACCTGGACACCCACGAGATCACCAACGGCGACGCGTGCACGGGCGAGGCGAGTCTCTACGTACGGGAACCGTGGTGGCGTCGCTGAGGGATCACCCTCGTCCGCTCGCCCCGAGCCGGTGGATCTCCTCCAGCGGATAGGGGGTGTGCCTGCTCTCGCGCCGGAACGTGCGGTTGAAGTCCGACACCACGGCGGCGACCGGCGCGTGCCGGGTCAGGATCGCCACGGCCTCCACCGGGACTCCGGTGGGGCGCCGGCCCCCGGCGAAGGCGCGGACCAGCTCGTACCGGCCGTCCAGGTCCTCCCTCGCGCATCCGAACAGCGCGGTGACCAACCAGTTCACCAGATGCGTGGCGGTGTAGCAGCGGTCGTAGGCCCGGTGCCGCTCGAAGAACGCGACCTCGCCGGGGGACAGCGAGAACCGGGAGGAGGTCGCCAGGCCGTAGTCGGCGAAGTAGAGGCGGTGGCCGTCGGTCAGGATGTTCTCGAAGTGCGCGTCGAAGTGCAGGAGGCCGCCGTCGTTCATGAACGAGAGGCCGGCCGCCAGTTCCCTCTCCACCATGAGGCAGGCCCGGTCGAGGGCCTCGCCCCCGGCGGCGGCCTGGGCGCCGAGCCACTGGTGCAGGTTGTGCGGGATGTACTCCAGGAACAGCGCGACGCAGGCCGAGGACTGCTGGAGGGCGTCGAGCCGGCGGCGTATCTGCGGCCCGCCGCCCCAGTACGCGACGGCCCGGTCCACGTCGGCCAGTTCCCCGGGCAGGGGCGCCGAGTCGGGCAGCACCCGCCAGTGGTGCATCAGGGGGAAGCGCTCGCACTCCGCCGCGAGCACCCAGTTCGTCGTCATGGTGTGGACGGCGAGTTCCCGCCAGGCGCCGAAGCCGGGGCTGCCGATGGCGCCGACGCCGTACTGGAGGAAGGCGGGCAGTTCGAAGAGGTTCGCGGTGGACCGGACGTGCTCGGGCCGCCTCTCCAGGTCGGTGAGGGGCACGCGCTTCACGAAGACCGGGGTACCGGCGACCTCCATGAGGGCCGACTTCCCGCCGATCCCGCACCCGAGCGGCGCGGCCGCGTCCACGAGCCGGCGCAGCTCCTGGTCACCGCACAGGGCCAGGGACGTGGAGACCGCGCTGTGACGGGCGAGGCGCAGACCGTGGGACATGCCCCCAACGTATGCCCTCGACGTACAGGAAGGCAGGCCGTTCCCGGCCCGGCCGCCCCGTCGCGCGGCTGTGCCCCGGCTGGGACCGTCCTGTGTCATTCGTGTCCCAGGCTGAGGTGGACGCCGGGGAACGCCTGACGGTCGCACCACCGCACCACCGTCACCGTGCCGCCCCCGACGCGCCCGGTTCTTGTACGTTCGGCTGTCGCTCAGCACAGCCTCACCGCGAGTTAGGCCAAAATGACACACAAGGGACGCATCGTCTTCGCCGCCGCCGCCCTCACGACCCTGAGCCTCGGGCTCACGGCCTGCAACGACGGCGACGACTCGGCTTCGGTCCAGGAAACGCCCTCGGCCTCCGCACCGGCCTCGTCCAGCCCGTCCGCCCCGAGCAGCGAGAGCCCGTCCGCCGAGCCGAGCGAGAAGTCCAGCCCCGCGCCCGGCGGTGACGTGGCCGCGCCGGGCACGAAGCTCAAGATCGGCGAACGCGCGATCCTCCCCTTCAAGTACGGCACCTCCAAGACGGGCACCGTCGCCGTGACGGTCACGGCGATCGAGAAGGGCACCGAGGCCGACATGGCCCGCTTCGGCGACAAGGCGAAGGGCATGACGCCCTACTTCATCCGCATGAAGGTCGAGAACGTCGGCGGCACCGACCTGTCCTACTCGTCGCTGAGGCTGCGCGGCAAACTGGCGGGCGGCGGCCCCACGGGCGTCATCCTGATCGGCGACCTTCCGGGCAAGTGCGACAGCGAAACCGCGCCCCGCGACTTCACCACCAAGGGCGCCTCGTACGAGACCTGCTCGCTCAGCGCCACGAAGACCGACCCCGTCGCCGTCGCCGCGTTCGAGGAGGGCGACGCGTACCGCGACAGCCCGGTCCTCTGGTCCAACTGACCCCTCACTCCCGCACCGCGCGGGCCGGGCGTCCCGTCGCGAACGGACGCCCGGCCCGCGGTCGTCCCACCCCTCCCGGGCCCCCTCGGTCCACGAATTGCAAAATTCTTCAATTCACTACATGATGTGCTCGCCGTGCCCGCAGGTAGCCGCGGGCACGGCCCCGGGCGCCGCCCCGGGGGGCCGCAGAGGTGAGGGGTGACGAAGACCGTGCCGGTTCCGCTGTACCAGGCCAAGGCCGAGTTCTTCCGGATGCTCGGACACCCGGTCCGCATCCGCGTGTTGGAGCTGCTGCAGGACGGGCCGATGCCGGTCCGCGACCTGCTGACGGCGATCGAGATCGAACCCTCGGCGCTCTCCCAGCAGCTGGCGGTGCTGCGCCGCTCCGGCATCGTGGTCTCCACGCGTGAGGGCTCGACCGTGGTCTACGAACTGGCGGGCGGGGACGTGGCCGATCTGATGCGGGCCGCCCGCCGCATCCTCACCGAAATGCTGGCCGGCCAGACCGAACTCCTCGAGGAGCTGCGAGGAGCCGAGGACGCCGCACGGTGAGCACATGCGCCGCCCGGGGCCGCCACCTCCACCGGGAGGGGCTGCCGCCCGCCGCGTCCGCCGGCGAGGCGGTCCGGTGAGGGCCGGGCTGGAGGGCCTTCCGCTGCGCCATGTGCTGACGGTGCCCGCGAGGGGCGCGGCGGTCCGCATCGCCCGCGAGACCACCGAACAGGTCCTGGCCGAATGGGGCATCAACCGGGGTCACCCCGCCGTCGATCCGGCGCTGCTGATCCTGTCCGAACTGGTCGCCAACGGCGTCCAGCACGCCGCCGCCCTGTCGCCGAACCTCACGGTGATCTACGCGGCCGGCGCCCACACCTTCGCCTTCGGCGTCCACGACCGCCACCCCCACCAGCCCGCCCTGCGCTCCTCGCTCACCGAGCCCGGCGGCCTGGGCACGGTGATGGAACTGACCCTGGGCCTGGGCGGCTCCGCCGTCGTGCGCGGAGACGCGGACGGCGGGGGCAAGAGCATCTGGATCACCCTGCCCCTCTAGAGCCCGCCGGAATCAAAACAAGTTCGCCGGAACAGACAAGGACGTAAGAACACCATGAGCGACGACACCCAGTTGCTGCCGCCGTGCCCCGAGTGCTCCGGCGCGTACACCTACGAGATGGGCGCGCTGCTGGTCTGCCCGGAGTGTGGCCACGAGTGGTCGCCGGCGACGGCCGAGGGCGCCGCCGGCGACGATGGGGTGATCAGGGACGCGGTCGGCAACGTACTCGCCGACGGCGACACCGTGACCGTGGTCAAGACGCTGAAGGTCAAGGGCAGTCCGTCCGGGATCAAGGCCGGCACGAAGGTGCGCAACATCCGCCTGGTGGACGGGGTCGACGGCCACGACATCGACTGCAGGATCGACGGGTTCGGCTCCATGCAGCTCAAGTCCAGCGTGGTCAAGAAGGCCTGACCCGGTCCACCCGGCCCCGTTGACGTCGTACCCGCGGGTGACGTGCCGCGACGCTTCTCGAACTCCCTTTTCGGTCATCTCCCCTGCGGGATGTCTTAAATCGTAATTCCGGACTTTCCGCGTAAAAATCCGGTCATCCGCGAGACTCTGTGTCACGGTCTGTGGGCGCTGCGTATAGGTTCTGCGTTGGTTTCGGGTGGCTCTCGTGGCCCGGACCGAAGGCTCATCCACCGCAGGCGAAGGGGGAAGTCGCATGGCTGACGTCGATCTCGGATTGGCGACGGACTGGGAAGAGGGGGAGACGCACGGGCGCGTCCAGCTGCGCCAGAACCAGGTGTATCCGCATTCGCCCAAGAAGGACGTTCTCATCAGCTCCCCGGTGAGCATCGAGCTGTCGGTGAACACGAACTACTCCAGTTCGCAGGAGGCCGACAAGATCTACTTCACCACCCACCACGGCTCCACGAAGAAGATCATCGCGGTGCTTGACTCGGACGGGAACCTGCACATCGCCGGCCGGCTGATCACCGATCAGAAGGACCTCCAGTACTGAGGTGACTTCTTCCGGGGCAACCGCCCTACCGGCCCGAGGAGGGCCCGCACGGCCGACAAGGTCGTGCGGGCCCTTCCGCCTGAGCCGGTGCGGCTCATCGAGTGCCGCGCGGCGGGGACGACCGGCGCCCCGCCGGAAACACCCCCTAGTACGCGACGTTGAAGCGTTCCCGGATGTGCTGGGGGTTCTCGACCTCGTCGATGAGGGCGACCGCGTAGTCCTCGGTGGAGATGAGGCTCTGGCCGTCGGCGTCGGTGACCAGGTCGTCGAGCCCCGTGCGGTAGCCGCCGGTGCGTTCGCCGGGCTGGATGGTGGCGGCGGGGCTGAGGTTGGTCCAGCGGAGGTCGGTGACGGTGCGGTAGTAGTCGAGCGCGTCGCCGTGGGCGTGCATGATCTGGAGCAGGAACTCGGGCAGCCCCTCGGCGTCCCAGACCAGCTTGCCGTCCGGGGTGCGGAGCGACCCGGCCCCGCCGACCGCGATCAGCCTGGGGGCGTCGGCGCCGAGCGCACGCAGCCCGGCGACCAGGGACTTCGCGGCGGGCTCGATGGTGGCGAGGTGGCCGGGCCCGTCCCCGCCGCCGACGGCGCTGACGACGACGTCCTGGCCCTCGGCCGCGGCCGTCACGGACCGCGGGTCGAGCACGTCGCCCCGGACGACGGTCAGGTGGGGGTGCGACACGGTGACCTTGGCCGGGTCGCGGACGACGGCGGTGACCAGATGACCCCGGTCCAGGGCCTCGCGCAGCACACGGCTGCCGATCGTGCCGTTGGCACGAAGAGAGCGATCTTTGCCACGACGGGCTCCTCACACAACAGGGGATGGGGCCGGCGGCGCGGCCCCTCCGGGGGATACGGACGGGATCATGACCTTCGTAGCGCCCGGGCGGTTCCAGGACGGGCCGACGTGCCGGGATCCACGCGAGATTCCGCTGTTCACCGCGCGGAACAGGGCCTCGATATTCCTTTGACGCCCGTCGGCGGGCCCTTGCTACTGTGAGCCGTTCCGTCGGACCACCCGGGTCTTCCGTGCCCGCCAAGGGAGTGAATTTTGTGCCCCGGCCCTCGCCGCGCGCCTCGCTGCACGGCTCCAACCGCCATGTCTTCCTGAGCCGTCCGGAACGGACGACCAACGGACGCGGACTTCCGGTGCTGTGATCTGCCGACGCCCCCGTGACCCTCAGATGTCGAGGGATGCGGGAGCGCTCCTCCGGCGAGGCCGCTCGGCCTGCTCTTGCTGTCATGACCGACTTCTCAGCAAGGAGCCCTCCGGGTGTCCGGTACCGACAAGAATCTCTCCCACGCCCAGAACACCGTTCTGGCCGGCACATTCCCCTGCGCGTGGTGCGGCCTGACGGTTTCCGCCGCCACCGCCGACGGCACACGGCGCAACCACTGCCCGTCGTGCCTGCACTCGCAGCATGTGCTCGACCACGTCGAGGGCGGCCCCAGCACGTGCCAG
This sequence comes from Streptomyces sp. OfavH-34-F, assembly GCF_022347745.1. Classification (GTDB taxonomy): domain Bacteria; phylum Actinomycetota; class Actinomycetes; order Streptomycetales; family Streptomycetaceae; genus Streptomyces. The sequence goes on along the minus strand of NZ_JAKRGC010000201.1, from coordinate 2,549 downwards.
GGCCGCATGTCACCGATCTCCGTAGCCGTGCTGCGGACCGGCGACTGGATGGTCATTCACCGCTGCGTGCGCTGCGACGAACTGACCTCCAACCCCATCTGCGCCGACGACAACCAGCTCATCCTGATGCGCATGGCCGTACGGCCGCTGGCGCAACCGCCCTTCCCGCTCGAAGCATTCGGCGACCTGTAGACCGGAAGGAGAAGAACCCGTGCCGAGACGAGCGAACAACTCCGGCAGACGCACCCAGAAGACGCGGCGGCCCCAGCGGCACAAGGACGTCCTGCACCGCCGGGGCGGGCACCGGCGCCACGACTTCAGATGCGTGGCATGCCGGCTGGACGTGTCCTTGGACGCACCCGGTACCACCCACCGCAATCACTGCCCGAACTGCCTGGCCAGCCTCCACGTCGACCGCCGGATTCCGGGTGACCGGGCATCGGGCTGCCGGGGACGGATGGAAGCGCTGAGCGTGTCCGTACGGCCCGACGGTGAATGGATGATCATTCACGAGTGCCGGTCCTGCGGCGAGCTGAGCGCCAACCGGATTGCCGGTGACGACAACGCACTGGCCCTGGTGCGCCTCGCGCTGAAACCGATACGGGACAGCAGCGTCGCCCGCCGCACGCTGCTCCGGCTGTGACCTGACCACGGGAAGGGCGAAGCGCACGGACGACGTGCCCGTGCGCTTCGCCTCCCGGGTGTCGGAGGATCGGCCTGCCCGTCCGCCGGTCATCGCCCCGGTCGGCGGGGCCTGTGTGGTCCGGCGGGGCGGGCGGGGGTCACGGCAGGACGATGTCGCGGCCCTCCCCGCCGTCGAGGGTGTCCTTCCCCCTGCTGCCGTGCAGGAAGTCGTCGCCGCCTTCGCCGTACAGCATGTCGTCGCCGGAGCCGCCGAGCAGGATGTCGCGGCCGTCGCCGCCCATGACGTGATCGTCGCCGGGGCCGGCGTCCACGAGGTCGTCCCCGCCGTATCCCTCGATCATGTCGTCGCCCCGGCCGCCCCACATCCGCTGGTTCCCGGCGTCGCCCATGAGGTGGTCCATTCCGTCGCCGCCGGACAGGTTCGCGGGCCCCATGACCATGTCGTCCCCCGCGCCGCCGAGCACCGTGCGAGCGGTGTGGGCGTGCAGTTCGTCGTCGCCCGGGCCCCCGCTGACGACGTTCATCCCCGGGGTGAAGGCGGCGATCGTGTCGTCGCGGTCGCCGAGGAAGACGTCGATCCGGTCGGGCCGCGCGCTGTCGACGGGCAGTTCGCAGACGACGCCCATGGTGTCCCCGGGGGTGCCGTACGCGCAGTGCCCGCCCGGCTCCAGCGGGACCACGTCCCTGAAGCCGATCCGGCGGATTCCGTCGCTGGTGTACATCGAGTAGATGCTGAGGTTGTTGGCCTGCCGCGAAGCGGCGGTGAAGACGATCGACTGCGTCTCCCAGTCGGCCCCGACGCGCGCCGACGCCCCGGCGGCGGGGGAGACGGGGGCGGCGGAGGAGGGGCCCGCGGGGCCGACGGCGAAGCCGGCGGACAGCAGGGTCACGGCGACAGCGCCGACGGTTGCTCGGTTCCGGTTCATGCGACCTCGTTCCGGAGGAGTGACGGTGGACCGTCCCGCACCGGCCCGATCCGACCCATGGACGGGTCGCCGGGGCGGCGCGGATCGGACCGGGGACCGGCGGCCGTCGCCACTATTGACACGCGCGGCGAAGACCGTACCGTTGGGAGCGCTCCCACAACAGCCTTGTCACTGGAAGGAGTTCCCCCCACATGCACAACAGAATCCCCTTAACCGGACGTTCGAGGTCGTACGTCCGCCGGCCGCTCCAGACCCTCGTGATGCTGTTCGCCGTCGTCGTCGGCGCGCTGGCCTGGTCGACGCCCGCCCAGGCCCACGGCTCGATCGTCGGGCCCGCCTCCCGCGCGTACCAGTGCTGGGAGACGTGGGGCAGCCACCACATGGACCCGGCCATGCAGACGCAGGACCCCATGTGCTGGCAGGCCTGGCAGGCCAACAGCGACACCATGTGGAACTGGATGAGCGCCCTGCGCGACGGCCTCGGCGGCCAGTTCCAGGCGAAGACCCCCGACGGGACGCTCTGCAGCAACAACCTGTCCCGCAACGCCAGCCTGGACAAGCCGGGGGCGTGGAAGACCACCACGGTCGGCAACAACTTCTCGGTGCACCTGCGCGACCAGGCGTCCCACGGTGCCGACTACTTCAAGGTCTACGTGAGCAAGCAGGGCTTCGACCCCAAGACCCAGACCCTGGGCTGGGGCAACCTCGACTTCATCACGCAGACCGGCAGGTACGCACCGGCGACCGACATCACGTTCCCCGTCCAGACCTCCGGCTACAGCGGACACCACGTCCTGTTCGTGATCTGGCAGGCCTCGCACACCGACCAGGCCTACATGTGGTGCAGTGACGTGAACTTCGGCTGAGCCGGGAAGCGCCGCGCGCGGCGCCGGTCCCGGCCGGACACAGCTGAGCCGCCGTCCGGCCGGCCGAGCCCTGCCGGAGCGAGGGACGCCTCGCCCCGGCAGGGCTTTCCGC
>NZ_JAKRGC010000200.1 GCF_022347745.1 Streptomyces sp. OfavH-34-F | reverse complement strand
GCGCTGGACGCCGCCCCCGCCGCACCGTCCGGCCCCGCGCCCGCGGCCACGGCGGCGCCAGCCCCGGAGGACGGCGGACCGGACCGGGACGCCCCGTAACGCGGACACGGAGAAGGGCCCCTCGGACGGTCGGTCGTCCTCGGGGCCCTTCGGTATTCAGGGTACTGCGGGTGCCTACTCGGCCAGGACGGCCTCGGCCTCCAGGGTCACGCCCACCGCCTGGATCACCGAGGCGATCTTGACGGCTTCCTGGATGGTCTCGCGGTCCACGCCGGCCTTGCGGAGCACCTGCTCGTGCGAGTCGAGGCACTGGCCGCAGCCGTTGATCGCGGAGACGGCGAGCGACCACAGCTCGAAGTCGACCTTCTCCACACCCGGCTTGCCGATGACGTTCATCCGCAGGCCCGCGCGCAGGTTCCCGTACTCGGGGTCCGAGAGCAGGTGGCGGGTCCGGTAGAAGACGTTGTTCATCGCCATGATGGCGGCGGCCGACTTCGCGGCGGTGTACGCCTCCGCGGAGAGGTTGGCCTTCGCCTCCGGCTCCAGCTCGCGCAGCACCTTCGGCGAGCGCGAGGCGATCGCGCAGGCCAGAACGGTGCCCCAGAGCTGCTGCTGCGGGAGCTCGCTGTTGCCGATGACCGAGCCGAGGTTCAGCTTCAGGTCCTTGGCGAAGTCCGGTATCGAGGACTTCAGTTCGTCGAGTGCCATGGTGATATCAGCTCACTCGCCCGAGAGGAGCGCGACCGGGTCCAGGGTGTTCTCGCCCTTGGTCCAGTTGCAGGGGCACAGCTCGTCGGTCTGCAGGGCGTCGAGGACCCGCAGGACCTCCTTGGGGTTACGGCCCACGGAACCGGCGGTGACCATCGTGAACTGGATCTCGTTGTTCTGGTCCACGATGAAGACGGCGCGCTGCGCGAAGCCGTCCTCGCCCTCGATGCCGAGCGCGCGCATCAGCTCGTGCTTGGAGTCGGCCATCATCGGGAAGGGCAGGTCGGTCAGGTCCGGGTGGTCCTTGCGCCAGGCGTGGTGCACGAACTCCGAGTCGCCGGAGAAGCCGAGGATCTGGGCGTCACGGTCGGCGAACTCGTCGTTCAGCTTGCCGAAGGCGGCGATCTCGGTCGGGCACACGAAGGTGAAGTCCTTCGGCCACGCGAAGACGATCTTCCACTGACCCTCGTAGGTCTTGTGGTTGATCTGCTCGAACTCCTTGCCGCTCTCCAGCGAGACGCAGGCGGTCAGGTCGAACTCGGGGAACTTGTCACCGACAGTGAGCACGCGCTCTCCTTACAGCGTAGGACATCCCTTTTTGGGGGAGTTCCTGGGGGTTGGACGATCACCACCATGGCACAGAGTGCATTGATCGCGGAAATAGCTACACTTGGTCGTGATGATCGGAGGTGCCTATCAGTGGCGCACGGTAACCAGGGCAACCGGCACAAACAGCCCAGCCTGTCGCAGCTGCGCGCCTTCGCCGCCGTCGCCGAGTATCTGCACTTCCGGGACGCGGCCGCCGCAATCGGGATGAGTCAGCCCGCGCTCTCCGGGGCCGTGTCTGCGCTGGAGGAGGCACTGGGTGTCCAGCTCATCGAGCGTACGACGCGCAAGGTACTGCTCTCGCCCGCCGGGGAACGGCTCGCCGTGCGGGCCCGGGTCGTGCTCGACGCCGTCGGCGAGCTGATGGAGGAGGCCGAGGCCGTCCGCGCGCCGTTCACCGGAGTGCTCCGGCTCGGCGTCATCCCGACCGTCGCCCCGTACCTCCTGCCGACCGTGCTCCGGCTGGTCCAGGAACGCTACCCGGCCCTCGACCTCCAGGTGCACGAGGAGCAGACCGCCTCGCTGGTCGAGGGGCTCGGTGCAGGACGGCTCGACCTGCTGCTGCTCGCCGTGCCGCTCGGGGTCCACGGGGTCAGCGAGCTGCCGCTGTTCGACGAGGACTTCGTCCTGGTCATGGAGCGGGGCCACCCGCTCGGCGGACGGACCGACATCCCGCGCCTCGCCCTGCGCGAGCTGCCGCTGCTGCTGCTCGACGAAGGGCACTGCCTGCGGGACCAGGCGCTCGACATCTGCCGCGAGGCCGGCCGCACCGAGGGCGCCCCGGTCACCACGACCGCCGCCGGGCTCTCCACCCTGGTGCAGCTGGTGGCCGGCGGCCTCGGGGTGACGCTGCTGCCGCGTACCGCGGTGAACATCGAGACCGCCCGCAACGACGCCCTGACCACCGGGTACTTCACGGACCCGGCCCCCACCCGGCGGGTCGCGCTGGCCATGCGGACCGGGGCCGCCCGGCACGAGGAGTTCGAGGAGTTCGCGGCGGCGCTGCGCGAGGCGATGCGGTCGCTGCCGGTACGCGTGACGGAGGGCGACCCGGCCTGACCCGTACGGCCGTACGGGCCGGACCCGGCCGCCCTCCGCGGCGCGCGTGCCCCGGGGCTACTCGGAGCGCAGTCCGTCCGGGCGCATCATGCGCCACAGCGGAGGCAGCGAGAGCAGCGTGACCAGCAGGATCAGCGCCCCGCCGGCGCCGGCCAGCGGCAGGAACACCAGCCAGTCGGACACTTCCTTGTCGATCATCCAGCACAGCGCCGCGCCCAGGGTGAGGCCGCCGGCGACCGCGACCGCGAGGCCCAGGACCACGGGGATCGCGGTCTGCCAGAGCACCGACCAGCCGAGGGTGGTGCGGCGGGTGCCGAAGGCGACCAGGACCGAGAGCAGCCGCTTGCGCTCGCGCAGCTGTTCCAGCTGGGAGACCAGCATGGAGATGGCGATGAGCAGCAGCGTGACGGTGGCGCCGACCTGGAGGCCGGTCTGCACGCTGGCGTACTGGCGGTCGCGCTCCACGGACATCATGGTGACCATGCGCATGCCGGGGTCGATCCGGGCCGCCGTGTTGCGCACGTACTCGGCGGCGTCCGGGACGTCGGGGTCGATGCGGATCTGCGTGGCGGTGACGGCGCCGGGCAGGGTGGTGGCGTCGATGGCTCCGGGGGTGACCATGATGCCCGTGCGCTCCTCGCCGAGCGGGTCCTTGCGGGCGACCACGGTCTTCGTGTCGGCGGGCAGGGTCCAGAGCAGCTTCTTGCCGCTGCCCGACTCGAACTCGATCTCCTCGCCCTTGCGGGCGGTCTTGTCCATCCAGCCGGCCATGTCCTCGTCGTGCGCGGGGTGGACGACGAAGCTGTCGCCGTCCGCGCACGAGTCGATGCGGGCGACCTCGCGCAGGGTGGCGCAGTCACCGACGTTGAACGACGTGGTGGGCCGCATGTCGTCGTCGGCGTACTTCCCGGGCTTGGAGGCGTAGGCCTCGATCATGCCGATGACCTGGTCGACGCCCTTGGTGGCGCGGAACTTCGCGATGGTGTCGACGGCCGCGGTGCCGCTGACCTTCTCGGAGACGGCGTAGAACTGGGCGCGGTCGGTGTCCTGCCCGGTGGCCTGGTTGAAGTCGGCGTTCATCGAGGCGAAGAGCATCTGCACCGCGACCGCGCCGGCCACCGCCACGGTGACGCCGCTGACCGCGCGGGAGGCGGCCCCGCTGCTGAGCTGGAGCCTGCGGGTGGCGAGCTGCCAGGGCACCGGGCCGCCGTGCAGCCGGCTCACGCACGCCTCGACCAGCCACGGCAGCAGCAGGGCGAGCCCGACGAGGACCAGCACCGCGCCACCGGCGAGGGCGTACGGGTTGACGACCGTGTACTCACCCGACTTGCCGGTGAGCGCGAACACACCCAGCCCCGCGAGCGGGAACAGCAGCCGCCACCACAGCCGGCGCGTGCGGGAGCGGCTGTTGCGGACGACGCCGAGCGGCTCGATGACCACCGAGCGCATCGCACTCAGCGTGACGAGCACCGCGGTCAGCGGCACGGCGGCCGCGATGAGCAGGCAGAGCCGCAGATCGGGGGAGAGGTCGGCGGGGAAGGCGCTGACGTCCCAGACCTCGATGTGGCTCACGAACTGCCGTCCCACCAGGAACATCACGAGGCCGATGAGCAGGCCGAGGGTGGAGCCGAAGAGGGCTTCCCCGGCCGCGATCCGGCGGGTGGAGCGGATGTCGGTGCCGACCAGGCGCAGTGCGGCGAGCCGGCGGTCGCGGCGGTCGCCGCCGAAGCGCACGGCGGTGGCGATGAAGATCGCGACGGGTGCCAGGAGCACCACACAGCCCACGATCACCAGCACGACGAGCATCGGGGCGAGCGGCGGGGTGGGGGCGGGATCGCCGTACGCGGTCACCCGGTGGCCGCCCGACGCGGGGGTCAGGGTGTCGCTGCCGGCGTAGAACCACAGTTCGTTGGGTGAACGCAGCCCGTCGTCGCTGATGGTGCCCGTGATCCGGTACGGGAAGCGCTCCTTGAGCAGGGCGTTCGCCGGGTCGGCGAGCAGGTCCTTCAGCGCCGGGGAGACGACCATCTCGCCGGCGGCCGGCAGGGCGTCGATGCCCGGCGGATGCACCGGGTGATCGCCCTCGGCGCGCATCAGGTAGCCGGAGATGGTCCGGTCGCGGTACTCGGTGTCGGCCGAGATCCGCAGGATGGAGGTGTCGGACTTCTTCCCGACCGCGTCCGGGTTCGCGGAGATCTTGGTCTCGCTGCGGGCCCGGTCGCGGTCGTTGCGCGCGTCCAGGGCGTGCGGGACGGAAGCGGCGAGGAAGAGCAGCGTCACGCCGAGGCCGACGCCGACGGCGGTGAGGAGGGTGCGGGTCCAGCCGGAGCGGCCGCCGCCGGCGGCGAAGCGGATGCCGAGGGCGAGGTCGCGGAGCCAGGGGGCGGTGCGGGAGCGGGGGGCGGGCGGTGCGGGCACGGGGGCCGTGGTCCGTTTCTCGTCGAGGAGCGTCACGGGGTGTGCTCCAGGTCGGTGGCGCGGCCGTCGCGGACGGTGATGTCGCGGTCGGAGTAGGCGGCGACGCGGGCCTCGTGGGTGACCAGGACGACGGCGACGTTGGCGGAGCGGGCGGCTTCGGTGAGCAGTTGCATGACGCGTTCGCCGTTGAGGGAGTCCAGGGCGCCGGTCGGCTCGTCGGCGAAGATGACCTTGGGGGAGGCGGCGAGGGCGCGGGCGACGGCGACGCGCTGGCCCTGGCCGCCGGAGACCTCGCCGGGGCGCTTGGTGCCGATGTCCTCGACCTCCAGGCGCTCCATCCAGGCCAGGGCGGTGCGTTCGGCGTCCTTGCGGCGGATGCCGTTGAGGCGCAGGGGCAGGGCGACGTTCTCGGTGCAGGTGAGTTCGGGGACGAGCTGGCCGAACTGGAAGACGAAGCCGAAGTCGCTGCGGCGCAGGGCGCTGCGTTCGGCGTCGGACATGGCGGACAGTTCGCGTCCGTCGTAGGTGATGGTGCCGGAGTCGGGGGTGATGATCCCGGCCAGGCAGTGCAGCAGGGTGGACTTGCCCGAGCCGGAGGGGCCCATGACGGCGACTACTTCGCCGGGGTGGACGGAGAAGGAGGCGCCGTCCAGGGCGGGGGTGGGTCCGTAGGTCTTGCGCAGGTCGTGCGCGGCGAGGAGGGAGCCGGCGGGCATCACGCGGTGACTGCTTTCTTGAGCTGGCCCAGGCGGGCGGTGGTGAGTTCGAGCCAGCGCAGGTCGGCTTCGAGGTGGAACAGGGCGTGGTCGCAGATCAGCTGGTCCGCGAGGTCGCCGCGGCGCTTGCGGTCGGTGAGGATGCGCATCAGGCGCAGGTGTTCGGAGCGCTGGGCGTCCAGCACGTCGGCCGCGTCGCGGCCGGTGAGCAGGGCCAGGACGACCTTGGTGTAGAGGGTCGACTGGAGGTAGGGCTCGGGCTTCTCGGGCTGCGCGAGCCAACTGGCGACGTCGGTGATCCCGGCGTCGGTGATCGCGTAGCGCTTGCGTTCGGGGCCGCCGCCGCTCTCCACGCCGTCGACCTCGACGAGGCCGTTCTTCAGGAGCCGGGACATCGTCGAGTAGACCTGCCCGTAGTGCAGGGGGCGGTCGTGCCCGAACTTCTCGTCGAACGTCCGCTTGAGGTCGTAACCGTGGCGGGGCCCCGATTCCAGGAGCCCGAGCAGGGTGTGGCCGATAGACATGCGGAGCACTCTACACGGTGTGTATACCTGCGATGTATACGCAGGGGGTACACCCGAAAGGCGCACGTCAGCGGCGTGTGCGGGGTCATCGGCCGGGGAACGCGTACGGCCCGCCCCCTCGCGGGAGAGGGCGGGCCGTATGCGGTTTCACTCGTCGCCGGGCGGCTCCGGCGGGGCCTTGGGCGGGCGGCCCCGGCGGGGGATCGGACCCGCTCCGCCGGGCAGCCGGCCCGCCTCGGCGAGTGCCCGCCGCAGCAGGAACTCGATCTGCGCGTTGGCGCTGCGCAGCTCGTCCGACGCCCAGCGGGCCAGTGCGTCGTACACCGCGGGGTCCAGCCGCAGCAGCATCTGCTTGCGCTGCCGCGGCCGGGCGCGCGGTGTCTGCCCCGGGCTGTCCTCGGTCACTGGTAGAGCGTGCCCGTGTTGAGGACCGGCTGGGCGGCGCGGTCACCGCAGAGCACCACCATGAGGTTGCTCACCATGGACGCCTTGCGCTCCGCGTCCAGCTCGACGATGTCCTGCTCGGCGATCCGGGTCAGCGCCATCTCGACCATGCCGACCGCGCCCTCGACGATCTGCTGCCGGGCCGCGACGACCGCGCCGGCCTGCTGGCGCTGGAGCATCGCGGAGGCGATCTCGGGGGCGTACGCGAGGTGGCTGAAGCGGGACTCGATGATGCGCACCCCGGCGGCCTGCACCCGGGCCGTCAGCTCCACGGCCAGCTTCTCGGTGATCTCCTCCGCGTTGCCCCGCAGCGACAGGCCGCCCTCCTCGTGGGCGTCGTACGGGTACTCGAGGGCGATGTGCCGGACGGCGGACTCGGTCTGGGTGGCGACGAACTCCAGGAAGTCGTCCACCTCGAAGAGGGCCTGGGCGGTGTCCTCCACCTTCCATACGACGATCGCGGCCAGCTCGATGGGGTTGCCGTAGGCGTCGTTGACCTTGAGGACGGCGGTCTCGTGGTTGCGCACCCGGGTGGAGATCTTCTGGCTGGTGGTCAGCGGGTTCACCCAGCGCAGCCCGTCGGTGCGGATGGTGCCGACGTACCGGCCGAACAGCTGGATGACCCGCGCCTCGCCCGGTGCGACCATCTTCACACCGCCCATGCAGAAGAACGAGGCGATGGCGAGCAGGGCGCCGAGGATGCAGACCGGGACGCCGACGGCGTTGTTGCCGTCGGAGCCGACGACGCCGCCGACGACGGCGAGCGCGATGCCGATGATCACGCCGAGCACGGTCAGCAGGAGCCCGAGCCCTCCGGCGATGCTGTGCGCCCGCGTCTCGCGGACCTGCGGTTCCGGCATGTCGGGGGCGTCGGGAGTGAGGTCGGCGGACGACTGGGGCGCGGTGGACGCGGAGTGCGGGTCGGTCATGGTGTCCCCCCGTGGTGACGAGCTAGCCGGTCGCTAGCAATGTGATTACACATTAGCCGTTCTCGCAACCTTGCGCACCCCTGGGGAGTCGGTTCCATCGGAAGCGGGTGCTGATTGTCACGTCCGTAAAAAGTCGGATCGCCTGCATTTCGGGCTTGCCGACGGTGTTAGCTGGCAGGTCCGAGCTGATCCGGCCGAGCAGAGAAACGGGAGCGACCAAGCGATGGGTCGAGCGGAAGCGCGACGAGCCCAGCGACAGGCTGAGAGGAAGGGCGGCATACGCCGCTTCCTCACCTGGCGCAAACTTCTGGGCACGGCCTTCGGAGTGATCCTCCTGGGCATGGGCGCCTTCGCGGTGCTCTACGTTGTCGTGGACGTGCCGGAGGGCAACCCCAAGATGGAGTTGCAGGCGAACGTCTACAAGTACGCCGACGGGAGCCTGCTCGCCAGGACCGGCGAGGTCAACCGCGAGATCGTGAGTCTCGCCGAGGTGCCCAAGGAGGTCCAGGACACCTTCGTCGCCGCCGAGAACAAGTCCTTCTACAAGGACCACGGCGTCGACCTGAAGGGCACCGCGCGCGGCCTGCTCAACACCGTGTCCGGCAAGGGCAAGCAGGGCGGCTCGACCATCACCCAGCAGTACGTCAAGAACTACTACCTGGACCAGGACCAGACGGTCACCCGCAAGCTCAAGGAACTCGTCATCTCCCTCAAGGTCGACCAGAAGAAGACCAAGAAGGAGATCCTCGCCGGGTACATCAACACCAGCTACTTCGGCCGCGGCGCCTGGGGCATCCAGGCCGCCGCCCAGGCGTACTACGGCGTGGACGCCAAGGACCTCGACGTCTCGCAGGGCGCCTACCTCGCCGCGCTGCTCCAGGCGCCGAGCCAGTACGACTGGGCCGTCGCCGGTCCCAACGGCAAGCGGCTGGTCAAGGCGCGCTGGGCGTACACCCTGGACAACATGGTCGAGGAGGGCTGGCTCGACGCGGGCAAGCGCAAAGGGCTGACGTTCCCCGTGCCGCGCGAGCCCAAACCGCTGGACGGGACGTCCGGGCAGAAGGGCTACATCGTCGACGCCGCCCGCAAGGCGGTGCTCAAGGAGACGGGCCTCAGCGACGACCAGTTCGACCGGGGCGGCTGGACCATCACCGTCAGCATCGACAAGAAGAAGCAGCGGCAGCTGGAGAAGTCGGTCGAGGCCAAGCTGCTCGACAAGCTGGACCCCGAGAAGCGCAAGCTGGACCAGGACATCCAGGCCGGCGCGGTCTCCGTGAACCCGAAGACCGGCGCGGTGGTCGCCCTGTACGGCGGCCGCGGCCAGAACGTGCACTGGACGTCGAACGCCACCCGCGCCGACTTCCAGCCCGCGTCCACCTTCAAGCCGGTCATCCTCGCCGCCGCGCTCGACAACGAGTCGAAGACCCAGAACGGCGAACGGATCACCGCGAACACCCGCTACGACGGCACCAGCAGGCGCCCGGTCGTCGGCAGCGACATCCCGTTCAACCCGGAGAACGAGGACGACCAGAACTACGGCCAGGTCACCGTCCAGACCGCGATGAACAAGTCCATCAACTCCGCGTTCGCGCAGATGGGCGTGGACGTCGGCATGGACAAGGTGATGAAGACCGCCGGCCGGCTCGGCATGGACGTGGAGAAGCTGGATGCCGTACCGGCGCAGACCCTCGGCTCCATGGGCGCCAGCCCGCTTCAGATGGCCGGGGTGTACGCCACCCTCGACAACCACGGCAAGAAGGTCACCCCGCAGATCGTGAAGACCGCCGTGCACCAGGGCGACGCCCCGCTGGACCTGCCCGACGCGGTCGGTGACCAGGTGATCTCCCGCCAGGCCGCGGACTCCGTGACCTCGGTGCTGACCGGCGTGGTCGACGACGGCACGGCCCGCATGTCGGTCCGCAACGCGGAAGGGCTCCAGCAGCGCGAGATCGCGGGCAAGACCGGTACGTCCGACGACAACAAGTCGGCCTGGTTCACCGGCTACACCCCCGACCTGGTCACCTCGGTCGGACTGTTCGGCGAGGCCGCCTTCGACCGCACCGGCGACGACGGCAAGAAGATCAAGAAGTACTCGCAGGTGACCCTCAAGGGCGCCGGCGGCGGCGGACGCGTCAACGGTGGCGGCTTCCCCGCCGAGATCTGGGCCGACTACATGGCGCACTCCCTGGGCACGCCCAAGAAGTTCGACCTCGACACCGACATGGGCGCCGCGGTCAGCCCGCCGCCCGCGTCCCACTCGCCGAGCCCGAGCACCTCGCCGTCGGACGACCCGACCCCGTCGCACTCGCCGTCCAGCCAGGCCCCGTCCTCCGAGCCCCCGCCGGTCAGCGAGTCCCCGCAGAGCAGCCCGCCCGCCTCGCCGTCCGACGACACGTCGAACGAGCCGGACCCCGACCCGAGCGCCGACCCGGGCCCCTCGGCGTCCGTCGGCCTCCCGGACCTCGGCGGCAACAGCAACAAGCGCCCGGACGACGACGGCGCGATGCCCCGCTGACCGGGCGCGGCGGGGGCGGGCTCACCGCCCCCGCCGCGGTGGCGTCACCGCCCCCGCGTCGGCATCTCGAACCACACCACTTTGCCGGTCGACAACCGGGTCGCCCCCCACCGCCGGGCCAGCCGGTTGACCAGGAAGAGTCCGCGGCCGTTCTCGTCCATGTCACGGGCGCGCCGCTGCCGGGGCAACTGCGGGGAGTCGTCGCCGACCTCGCAGCGCAGCGTCTCGGTGCGCAGCAGCCGCAGGCTCACCGGCCGCTCCGCGTACCGCACGGCGTTGGTCACCACCTCGCTGATCAGCAGCTCCACCGAGTCCGACAGGTCGTCCAGCCCCCACCGGCCCAGCGCCCTGCGCGCCAGCCTGCGGGCCCGCCCGGGGGCGGACTCGTCGGGCTCCAGCTCCCAGTAGGCGACGTCGCTCGGCGCGATCCCGTCGAAGCGGGCGGCCAGCAGCGCGATGTCGTCGTCCCGGTCACCGGGCCCGAGCATGTCCAGCACGTCGTCGCACAGGGCCTCCAGCGGCGGCGAGTGGTCCTGGCCGGTCAGCCGGGCGGTCGCGGCGAGCCGCTCGCGCAGCAGCTCGATGCCCGTCCACACGTCCCGCAGCCGCGACTCCACCAGCCCGTCGGTGTAGAGCAGCAGCGTCGCACCGGCCGGGGCGTCCAGCTCGACGGCCTCGAAGTCCACTCCGCCGACGCCGATCGGGGCGCCCGGGGGCACCCGCAGCACCTCCGCGTGGCCGCCCAGATGGAGCAGGACGGGCGGCGGATGGCCGGCGTTGGCGACGGTGATGCGGTGCGCGACGGGGTCGTACACCGCGTACAGGCAGGTGGCCATGCGGTCGCTGCCCAGGCGCTGCGCCTGCTCGTCGAGGTGGTGCAGCACCTCCTGCGGGGGCAGGTCGAGGCCCGCCAGGGTCTGAGCGGTGGTGCGGAGCTGGCCCATGATCGCGGCGGACGTCATGGAGTGGCCCATGACGTCACCGACGACCAGGGCGACCCGGCTGCCGGGCAGCGGGATCGCGTCGTACCAGTCACCGCCGACGCGCGCGGTCTCGGCCGCCGGGAGGTAGCGCGAGGCGAGTTTGACGCCGGTCGGCTGGGGAAGCGAGTCGGGCAGCATGGTGCGCTGCAGCTCGTCCGCGATGTACGCCTCTCGCCCGTAGAGCACCGCCTTGTCGATGCCGAGAGCGGTGTGCGTCGCGAGCTGGGCGGCCACCAGCAGGTCGTTGGCCTCGAAGGCCGGGCGCTCGGGGCCGCGCTGGAAGACCGCGGCGCCGATCACCCGCCGCCGGCCGCGCAGCGGGGCGAGGATCACCCGGTGCCCCGACGGCACCGTGCGCTCGGTGCCCAGCAGCTCGGGCAGCGCGACACGGGCCGCCGCGGAGTCGCCGAAGACCGGCCGCACCCCGCGCAGCACCTCGGCGAGCGCGCTCCCGGCCCGGACCTCGCACAGCTCGGCGGCGGGCATCAGATCGCCCTGCGGGTCCAGGGTGGGCAGCCGCAGCCGTTCCGTCTCGGACAGGCTCTCGGTCTCCTCCTCGGCCAGCCGCAGCCGGTCCGAGCGGCGCAGCCGCAGCACGAACGGGTTGACGGGCCGCTCGTCGCCCACGGGCAGCGGGTCGCGGAGGTAGACGAGTATGGCGTCGGAGAACGTCGGCACGCTGGCCCGGCACAGCCCCAGCACGATCTCGTCCAGGTCTATGCCCCGGGCGATCCGCCGGGTCGCGGCGCCCACGAAGCGCAGCCGGTCGCCCTCGCGCCGCGCCGCGGCCTGGGGGTCGGGCGAGGCGGGGGAGCCCTTGGCGGGGGCCGGGATG
>NZ_JAKRGC010000001.1 GCF_022347745.1 Streptomyces sp. OfavH-34-F | reverse complement strand
CAGCGGGCGCTGCTGCGCACCGCGTGCTGCCAGATGGCCGAGGCCGCCGAAGCCGCGTGCCGGACGCTGTTCGACGCCGCCGGGGCGGCCGCGATCCACCGCGCCGCGGGCCTGGAGGGCTGCTGGCGCGACGCCCTGGCCATCTCCCGTCACGCGCTTGTCGCCGCCCGCGGCCGTCAGCTCGCCGCAGCCCACCACCTGACCGCGACCACCGCCCGGGACCTGTGATGGCCGACCGTCTCCTTACCCGCTTCCTCGCCCACCCCGGCAGGCAGCCGGCCGTCGTCGACCTGAACGGCACCGCCTGGACGTTCGACGAGGTCCTCGGCCGGGCACTGACCCTCGCCCAGCAGCTGCGCGCCACCACCGACGTGACCGGACGCGTCGTGCTGCTGCGCACCGGGCCTGGCCCGCTGTTCTCCGTCGCGGACCTGGCCGTTCTCCTGGCCGGCGCGGTCCCCGCCGTCCTGCCGGACCTGCCCCGCGACCAACTCGCCGCGCTGTGGCCGGTGGTGCGGCCCGCCGCCATCCTGGACACCGTCGGCGACGGCGCGCTCGCCGCCGGCCACGCCCGGACGCCCGTGCTCACCGTGGACGAGCGGAGCACCCGGCCGGGCGGCACCCCCGCGCAGTGGCGCACGGCGGCCCGCCGCCTGGCCGGACGCCGACTGGAACAGACCGCCGCCCTCGTGTTCACCTCCGGCACCACCGGCGTGCCGCGCGCCGTCGCCCTCACCGAGGCGGCTCTGGTGCACGGAACCGACACCTGGACCGCCCAGTGGACCGGCCGGCCCACGCGCACCCTGTGCTACCTGCCCGTCTCCCACATCGCCCAGCGGATCATGGGCCACACCCTGATGTGCCTGTACGGGACCACCGTCATCGCCTCCACCCCGGCCCGCCTCGAACAGGACCTGCGCCAGCACCAGGCGGACACCCTGCTCGGCGTCCCCCAGGTGTGGGCCCGCCTGGCCGCCGCCTGCCGGCAGCCGGACGAAAGCGGACAGCGGCTGCGGCAGGCCCTGGCCCAGGTGCGCACCGCCGTCAACGGCGCCGCCGCCCTCGACCGCACGGTCGCCGACACCCTTCACCAGCACACCGGACTGCGGATCTGCGGCGCCTACGGCGCCACCGAGACCACCGTCCCTGCCTTCCACCAGGACGACGCCACCGCCCCCGGGCTGGGCCGGCCGGTCGGCGTGGACCACCGGATCGACGACGGCGGCCAACTCCTCCTGCGCGGCCCCCACGTGGCCGCCGGATATGTCGAGCGGTGGCCGCGGCTGAACGCGGTCACCGACCCGGACGGCTGGCTGCACACCGGCGACCGGGTGAGGAGCACCAGAGACGCGTCCGGCGAGCTGTGTCTGACCGGCCGGATCGGATCGGCGTTCAAGACCGGCGCGGGCGAGATGATCCACCCCGAACCGGTCGAGGCGCACCTGCTCACCCACCCCGCCGTCGACGCCGCGTGCCTGCTTGGCCCCGGCTTGCCCCGCGCCGTCGCCCTCGTCTCCGCGCCCACCACCGCCGACTGGCTGCCCGACCGGGTCGCCGCGCTGGAGGGCGAGCTGTTCCACGGCATCGAGACGGCCCGGCGCGAAGGCGAACTGCCCTACTGCGACCTGGCGGCCGTCCACGTCCTGCCCGACCGGTGGCCCGACCTCCTGCTGGTCACCTCCACCGGCAAACCCCGCCGCGACCTGGTCACCGTCCACTACAGCCACCTTCTGCCGACCCTGGAGACCACCCGTGCCCTCGTCTGACCGCCCCCGCCGCGTCCTGCTCGTCGACATGGGCGGCGTCTTCTTCAGCTACTCCTTCCTCAAGGCCCTCGACGCATGGGCCGACGCCGCCGGGCAGGACCCCGAGCAGCTGCGGGAGCGCTGGCTGATCGACGCCCCCTTCGACGCCTTCGAACGCGGCGACATCGAACCCGCTGACTACCTGGAACACCTGCGCCGTCTCCTGGCCGTGGACCTGAGCGACGAGCAGCTGGAGGCGGGCTGGAACGCGATCTACGGCACCACCGACCCCGCCCTGCTCGCCCTGCTGGCCGCCCCGCCGGTCCGCAGCCGGTTCGACGCGGTCGTCGGAGTCTCCAACACCAACGTGCTGCACGCCGCGTTCTGGCGAGACCTGTTTCGCGAGGACTTGCCGGTGCTGGACACGGTGCACTGCTCGCACGAGATCGGAGCCACCAAGCCCGGCGCGGAGTTCTTCGACCACGTCGCCGCCGCCCACCACACCACCCGCGAGCACCTCGTCCTCGTCGACGACATCGCGCTGGTCACCGACGCCGCGACCGAGCTCGGCATCCGCGCCCACACCTACCAGGGCCCCGCTGCCCTGGCCTCCTACCTCGACACCCTCGACCCCGCCAAGGACCGCTCGTGAACCTGCTGATCACCGGCGCGGCCGGCTTCATCGGCTCCGCCCTCACCACCGCCCTGCGCGCCGCCGGGCACGCCGTCACTGCCCTGGACGACCTTTCCGTCCGCTCGCCCCGGCCCCGCCCCGACCACCTGGTGAAGCGCGACGTCCGCACCCTCAGCCCCGCCGACCTGGACGACTTCCACACCGTCGTGCACCTGGCCGCCCACAAGTCCGTCCCCGCCTCGTTCGACCCGGGCGGCTTCGAGCACAACACGACCGTCGACCGGCACATCATCCACACCTTCACGGCCTCCGGCGCCGGCCGCCTGCTCCTCGCCTCCTCCTGCGAGGTCTACGGCGAGCAGAACGGGCCGCTGGCCGAGACCAGCCCGCACCGGCCCCGCTCCCCGTACGCGGCCGGGAAGGCCGCCACCGAGCACCTGGCCGACATCTACCGTCCCCGCCTCGGCCCCGGCCGGCAGATCGGCACGGTCCGGTTCTTCAACACCTACGGCCCGTGGGAGGACCCAGACGCGGTCGTCCCCGCCTTCATCGACGCCGCCCTCGCCGACCGGCCCCTGATGATCGAGGGCACCGGCAACCAGGCCCGGGACCTGACCCACATCGACGACACCACCGCCATGCTCGGCCGCATCCTGCAGACCGACCGGCTGCTGCCCGTCGTCAACGTCGGCTCCGGGCAGGCCACCACCGTCCTCGAGCTGGCCCGGGCGGTCATCCGCGCCACCGGTCGCGGCACCCTCGCCCACACCCACCCCCGGCCCAACGAGATCCGCTCCTTCACCGCCGACACGACCCTGTTCACCTCCACCTACGGGCCGCTGCCCACCCGGCCGCTCGAAGAGGCCCTCGCCGACACCGCCCGCACCCGCGCTACCGCCTGGACCCCGGCCGGGGCACCCCAGTGACCCTCGCCCCCGCCGGCGCCGCCACGCCCCCGACGGGCGTGGCGGCGCTGGGCACCTTCGAGTTCGGCACCCGCGCGCTGCCCGCCGACGTCGCCCACCAGCTCCTCGACACCTACCAGGAGCTCGGCGGCCGGCTCATCGACACCGCCCCCACCTACGGCCCCCACAGCGGCGCGTTCCTGGCCGAGCCGCTGATCGGCGCCTGGCTGCAAGCCGTCGGCGCCCCCGGGATGCGGGTGATCACCAAGGCCGGACTCGACCCCACCCGCCCCGACCGGGGAGACCTGCGCCCCGAGACGATCCTTGCCTCCGCCCGACGCAGCGCCGAACGCCTCGGCCGGCCCACCATCCTGGTACTGCACCGCGACGACCCCACCGTGCCGGTCGGCGAGATAGCGGACGCCGCCGACCGGGCCGTTGGGGAGGGCCTCGCCGAACAGGTCGGCGCCTCCAACTGGACAACCGCCCGCCTGAACGCCTGGACGACGTACGCCGCGGCAGCCCGACTCGCCGCCCCGGCGCTCACCGCGCCGCTGTGGAGCCTGGCCGCGCGCGCCGATCCGCCCGCCGAACCCTGGCTCGTCGAAGCCGACCCCGCGCACCTGGACATGGCCGCCAGGCACGGCATGACCCTCACCCCGTACCGGACGCTCGCCGCCGGCTACCTGGCCGCCCGCCACAGCGGCCGCCACCGCGCCCACCACAGTGCCGCCTACGACACGGCGGCCGGGCGCGGACGCCGCGCCCGGCTCCACCAGGTGGCGGCCGCCCTCGGGATGACTCCGCACGGGCTGGCCCTGGCCTGGCTGCGCGCCCACCGCCCGGCGCCGGTGATCCCCGTCATCGGCCCGCGCACCCCAGAGCAACTGGCCCAGAGCATGGCCGGCGCCGCGCAGGCCGACCGCGTCACCCCCGCGCTCGCCGCCTACCTTCAGGACGGCCCGTGACCGGCGCCGTCCAGCAGCCGCGCGAACCGCTGCGGCACCAGACCCCGGCTGTTCGACCCGTACGGGAACTGCCACGTCGCCCTGCGGCAGTGATCGCGCAGATCGTGCCCGAGCTCATCCAGCACCCCGCGCACCGTCAGCGGCTCACCGAACCCGAACACCACCATCTCACCACCGTCCGGCCGCAGTTCGACGCGCACCGCCCCGGCGCCGACCGCAAGGAGGACCGCCCAGCGTCCGCCCCGGCCCGTCACCTCCCACCCGGCCCGGCCCACACCGCCCGGCACCGGACGCACCGCCAGGCCCTTGAACGCCAGGCGCTCGATCCAGCCCTCCACCAGTGCGGACACCATCTCGCGCCGCCTCGCCGCATCCAGGGCCCGCGGCTGAAGACGGCGCTTGACCACCGCGGGCACGCCGGCCGCGAGCACCCCGGCGGGCAGCGGCCGCGTCACCGTGGCGCTCGCGGCGACCACGGTGCCCGCTCCCACCCGTACCCCGGGCAGCAGCACCGACCGCAGGCCCAGCCACACCCCGTCCTCGACCTCGACGCCGGCGAACGCCGCCGCGTGCCCGTCCCGGACCGGGTGCCCGGCGTGGTAGCCGTGGGTGAAGACCGCCACCTGGGCGCTGATGCCCACCTCGTCGCCGATCACGACCGGCTCCGTGCAGTTCAAGGTCACGTCCGGGGCGATCTGACACCGGGCCCCGATCCGCACCAGCGAGCGCTCCTCCATCGTCGCCCCCGCGCCGATCCGCAACCGGTGCCCCACGTAGGTGCCCTCGGCGATCGTCAGCTCCCGGCACACCACCTCGGCGCCCGCGTCGACGACCGTCGCGGCTCCCAGCCGGGCCAGGTCCGCGACCAGCCACCGGCCACCCTCGCCGACCCGGGCGCCGGGGCCGAACTCCAGGCACGCGGAGCGCAGGTCGCAGCCCGGCCCGATCACCGCCCCGGCGCCCAGGACCAGGTCGTCGGCCACGATCACCGTGCCCTCACCGATCCGCACCCCCTCGCCGATTTCCATCCGGCCGACCCGCAGCTCGACTCCGGGAAAGCACGTCTCCCGCATACCAGTTCCCACCCCTTCTCCAGCGGGCCGCGACGCGACCCGAACCGATCCGCCGACAGGAGCGCCATGAACACCACCACCGCCCGTACCGTGCTGGCCGTCGCCGCCCACGCCGACGACGAGACCCTGGGCGCCGGCGGCACCCTCGCCGAGCACGCCGCCGCCGGGGACCGGGTACGGATCCTGGTGCTCAGCGCCAGCTCCACCAGCCGCCCCGAACACGACCACGACCAGGCCTTCGCCCACCGCAGCGCCTGCGTCCACCGGGCCGCCGCCCTCTACAACGCCCAGGCCGAGATCGCCGCCTTCGACGACAACGCCTTCGACACCGTGCCCAGGCTGAAGATCACCCAGGCCGTCGAGAACGCCGTCCGGACCTGGCAGCCCGACATCGTCTACACCCACAGCAGCGCCGACCTGTCCCTGGACCACCGCATCACCGCCGAGGCCGTCGCCGCGGCCACCCGGCCCCAGCCCGGCTGCCCGGTCACCACGGTCCTGGCCTGGGAAGTCCGCTCCGCCACCGAATGGGCCCCCCAACGCCCCTTCCGCCCGACCTGGTTCCAGCCCCTCACCCCCCACGCGCTGGCCGTCAAGGAACAGGCCCTGGAGGTGTACGCCACGGAGATGCGGCCCTGGCCGCACACCCGCTCCCCGGAAGCCGTACTGGCCGCAGCCCGGCTGCGCGGCGCCCAGATCGGCCACGACGCCGCGGAAGCGTTCGAGGTGCTCCGGCACACCGTCCTCACACCGGCCGGAACCACGCCCGCTCCCGCTCCTCCAGGCCGAGCCTGAGCAACTCGCCGGTCCTCGCCCGCATCGGCGGCAACGCGTCCACCGGGAACCAGCCGACCTCCAGCGACTCGTCGTCCGCGACCCGGGCCACCTGGCCCGGGCCGTCCGGACGGCACACGAAGACCAGCTCCAGGTACTGCGCCCGGTGCCCGTTGGTGTGCACCACCTGCGGGGAGACCGTTACCCCGGCGAGGCGCTCGACCACCACTCGCACCCCGGTCTCCTCCGCCACCTCGCGCACCACCCCGGCCGCCGGCTGTTCGCCCGGGTCGAGGATGCCGCTCAGAATCGACCAGTCCCCGGTGTCGGAACGACGGTGAAGCAGCACCTGCCCCTGGTCGAGGACGACCGCGTTCACCCCCGGCAGCCAGAGCCGGTGCTCAGGGCCGACCAAGGAACGGAGCTCGGCAACGTACTCAGGAATCATGAAAGCCACCGGGTGACGTGAGGAAGCAGGAGGTACGGCATCGTCCCAGCCCACCACCTCCGCCCGGCACCTGCCAGATGCCCGGGCCGTGAAGGACGTGAAGCAGGCACCGGAAGCGTGAAATCCCGTGAAACCTCCCACCCTCACCGGTTGTGACCTAACGTCATGGCGTGGTGACTGATCTCGTCCCCTCGTCCGTACTCGCCGACGCTCTGGACCGCGCCAAGTGGTCGGCCCGTGAGCTTGTGAAAGCCATCAACCCGCGGCTGAACGCCATGGGCCAACCCTCGGTAGACCTGACCGCGGGCTACAAGTGGCTGCGCGGGCACCGGCCCCGCTCCGCCGCCGTGCGCGACGTCGTGGCAGTCGTCCTGACAGAGGCGACAGACCTGCGCTACACCTCCGCGCAGCTGTGGGGCGTCGACCAGCCGGCTGCCGAGGCCGCCGAGACCGAAGACCTGCTCGGCCCTCTGCCACTCGAACACGTGCTGCGCACCGCGTCCGAGTGGACAAGCGGCGCCGTCCAGCCCGCCCTCGTCCACTCAGCTGCCGCCGAACACCTCACCGCGGCCGTGTGGGACGCCACCCGCCAAGCCCCCGTCCCTCCCGCCCCCGGCCTGGGCGACGGCAACTACGTCGCCCCCGAGTTCGTCGACATGCTCTTCGAGCAGCTCGCCGCACTGCGCCGTCTCGACGACCGCGCTGGCGGCGGCCCCCTGAGCCAGCGCCAGGCCCGCATCGCCCTGCATGAGGCCCTGACCCTCATCCACACCGGCCGCTACAACGCAGCCACCGGCAACCGCCTCCTCCAGTACGCCGCCAGCGCCGCCCAGCTCGCCGGCTGGATGAGCTTCGACGCGGGCCTGGACCCTGCCGGCCACCGTTACCAGCTCCTGGCCATCCGGATCGCGCGCGCCGCCGGCGACACCACCACGGTCTCCAACGCCCTCGGCATGCTCGCCTACCAGCACGCAGCAGGCAACAACCCGATCCTGGCCCTGCGCTTCGCCCACGCCGCGATAGAACACTCCGCCAAAGCCGTCCCACTGGTCCAGGCCCGGGCATGGGGGCGACTCGCCACCGCCCAGGCCGCCGCCGGAGACCTGGACGCCTTCCGCCGGGCCACCGACCGATGCCGGCAGCTGAACGGCCAACGCCACAGCGACGACCCACCCTCCCTCTACTACTTCACCCCCCATCAGATCGACGCCGAGTCGGGCCAGGCACTTGTCGACCTCGCCAGCCACACCCCCGGGCGACGATCCCTCCTGCTCAAGGAGGCCGCCCACCTCCTGAACCCGATCGCCGCCCAGGGAACGGCCACCGGCTACCGCCGGTCCGGTCTCCTCCACGGAATCCACCTCGTCCGCGCCAGCATCGGAGCCCGGGACGCCGAAGCCACCGCCCACTGGATCACCGCCCTGACCACCACCCTCCCGCAGGTCCAGTCCATCCGCTGCCGCACCCTCCTCACCGGAGTCCGCACCGCCGCCGGTCGACAACTGCGCGCCGCCGGGCACGGGGATGCGCTGGACGCACTCCACACGGCACTATCGACACCATGACGCTGCTCCAGGCCGGACTTCAGTGGACACTCACCGCCGTGCCGTACGGCACCGCCGACGCCCGCGCCCTCACCCGAGCCCTCCACCAGGAGCAGCTCGCCACCTACGGCACCGCCGACGACCCCGAAGCCACCGAGAACGCGGAATTCCACGCCCCCAACGGCCTGTTCCTCGTCGCCCGGCTCGGAGACGGGCCGGCACTGGCCTGCGGAGGCTGGCGCACCCTCAACGCCTCGGCCGCCGAAATCAAACGGATGTACGTCGCGCCGCCCGCTCGCGGGCAGGGACTCGGGCGCCGCATCCTCGCCGCTCTGGAACAGGACGTGCTCGGACGAGGCCCCACCGAGATCCTGCTGGAAACCGGCATACACAACGTCGCCGCCCTCGGCCTGTACACCGCATGCGGCTACGAGCCGATCCACTCCTACGTCCCCGGCCGCAACCCCGACATCAACCGGGCACTCAGAAAGGACATCCGGCAACAGCAGGTGTCACGAGAGCAAGTCGACTCCCCGGTGCCTCCGGGGAGTCGACTTGCAGAGGCACCCTCAAGCGATCAACGCACCCCCCACGGATGATCATGTGATCGTGGAGGTACAGGTGCGTGACTACGGGTTTTCGCCGGCACAGCCGGATGAGATCTGGAGACGCTGGCGCGAGGGGCAGTCATTCGGTTTGATCGCGCGGGCGCTCGGAGCATGCCCACACCGGCACCGGCCTGGCACCGTCCCCGTTCCGCGTCGGCCTGCTGCCGCGTACCCGCTCCGAGTACGCCGTGCTCGCCGACCGGCTCTGCCACACGCTCGCCACCGCCGACGGCTACCTGCCCGCGGCTGTCACCGCGGACGTCGTCCGGACCGACCTGACCAGCGCTGAGACCGGCCACAGTCACCCGGTCCTCAACCTCACCCCCACCCAGGCCGGAAAGGTCGCACTGACCGGGCTGCGCCGGGGCAAGGGCGCCCAGATCCTCGCCGCGCTCCGCCGCCCCGAACTCGCCCGTGCCGAGGCGGCGCTGATCGCCGAGACCGACACCCACACCCCCGACGTGGTCCTCTACAGCGTGCTTCTGGACCAGGTTCGCGTGCAGAGCGGCCAGGGCGTCGGCAAGGTTCGGCGGCCGACCGGGCCCGGCCGCGGCGGGCAGGGCTGTCTCCCCCCGCCCGGCGATCCGTTCCACCGCCCGCCCGAGTTCCGCCACGGCGGCGGCCTGCTGCTCCAGCTGGACGAAGAGCCCCGCTGCGGCCGTCGCGGCGTCCTGCGGGGTGTAGAGCGACCAAGGGCTCGACAGCGCCGTCACAACGGCACGGGCGGTCTCCTCGGCCGTGCTGATCATCTCCACCGAGTCCACCGGATCGTTCAGCCCGTACTCGACCGCGGTACGGACTTCCCCGACCAGGTCATTGGGCTCGCGTACTGCCTGCCGGTCCTCCGCGTGGAGGGGCGCCAGAGCCAAGGCATCGATGACGCCTTCCCCCGTCGGCGACCGAGCCTGCTCGGCCGCCGACGGGGGAAGGCGCCGCCAACCCTTGTCGCGCTGTGGCGCGGCCCCGGCCGCGTGCTCGACCCGT
This sequence comes from Streptomyces sp. OfavH-34-F, assembly GCF_022347745.1. Lineage (GTDB taxonomy): Bacteria > Actinomycetota > Actinomycetes > Streptomycetales > Streptomycetaceae > Streptomyces. The sequence continues at coordinate 128,849 of NZ_JAKRGC010000001.1, read as the reverse complement.
GCCTAGATCTCCTTGAAGTTGGCCGTGATGCCCAGCTCCTCAAGGCGCTGCTGGACCTGTTCGGCGGCATCGGCACTGAGGACGACCTGGATCGTTCCCTGCAGGTAGCTGATCTGCCGCTCATCCAGGGCCATGTAGAACGCGCGGAACAGTGCGGCGAACCCGTCGGCGCCGTCGGCGCTGGCCAGCAGGTTGCTGGTGAACGAGAACGCCGCTTGCTTGTCCTTAGCGGATGGAGGAGTGTCGACGTCTGAGCTGCGACCGCTGGTTCCTCGGCTGTCGTTGTCGTTCGGGCTGCTGGACGGGCCGGGGCTGGCAGCCCCGCTCGGGGCGGCTCCACCCGGGGCTTCGGGGGCACTGTTCGTTGCGCACGGGCCCTCGTGGGCCGGTGCGCTGCATGTCGGGCACGCCCGGGGCTGTGGCTTCGCCAGCCGCAGGCTGGTGCTCGAAAGGTTGACCTGTCCAGGTGCGGTGACGGCGACTTCTGTGCCCGTGCCGTCGACGATGCTGACGAGGCCCTCGTTGACGGCGTCGTGGATCGCTTGCTGGAGGTCGCGGTCGCCGCCGTAGAGCAGGGGTAGTCGCGGAGCGCTGTAGAACGCGGCCCGGATGTCCGAGAGGGTCTTGCCGTAGTCCTGGTCGCGGAGGTTGTGCTGCAGTGCCCTGGGAGTGAATTCACCGACGTCGAAGACCTTGTCCCGGGCGGCGAGCGCCTTCCAGACGGCGGTGCCGTTCAGGGCGGTGAAGTTGTCGTCGTCGTGCGTGAGCTCGTCGAGGTACCGATCTCCGTCCGGGTCGGGCTGGGCGAGGAAGACGATGTGCTGGTAGGTCCGCCTGAGGGCCTTCTCCAACTGCTCCTTTGCGGCGGCGAGCTCCTTGGTTCCGGTCGTCTTGAGTTCGCTGTCGTTCTGCACTTCGGGTGCAGCCAGGGCTCTCTGCCGAGCCAGGTACTCGACGGCCAGGCTGCGTACGAGGCTGCGGCGCTGCGTGTTCGCGACCGCGTAGACCGCGCTGCTGGCCCACTGGACGGGGAGTTGCTGGGCGCCCTGCCCGAGTCCCATCGCGACGGTGAGTGCCTCGAGGGTCGACTTCTCCATGCCGTTACGCAGGCTGAACTGCGCAGGGTCGAGCACGATGAGGCGGGTCGTGTAGGCGGTGTCCAGGCCGCTCGTGGCCATGACCTCGGCTGCGGTGCTCTGCGGGTCGGCGGGCAGGAACTTGAGTTCGCGGAACGGGCCGGTGCTGGCCAGCTTCTGGGCGAACTCGGAGATGACCTGGTCACGCTCGTCGTCGGTGATGGTGCGCCGGATATTGGTGACGAGCATCCGGTGGGTGAGACGGGTGGACAGGAAGTACCTGGCCGGCTTGTTGTTGCCCTGCCCGCGGACGATGTCGAGGGCGCTTATGCCCCGGCCCTGGTCGACGAGTTCCTCGACCACGCTGTCGGCATCCGTGATCGTGTAGCGCATGTCCGGCACGCTGGTGACGGCTTTGACCTCGGGTGCGCTGGCGCCGCGTCCGCGTCCGGGACGCAGGGTACCGACGATGCTTGCCAGGAAGATGAAGGTGGCCGCGCGCTCGGCCGCGTGCGGATTGGTTTCGATCCAGGGAGCTTCGGGACGCTCCAGGTCCTGTCGGCGTGCGGTTCCCGTGGATCCGTCGTGGTTGACGATCTCGATCTCGGCGAGACTGCGGTAGTTCGCGATCGTACGGTCGTCCTCGACGAGTCCGCTGCCCAGGAGCGCTTCGCGAACGGTGCTGTCCGAGAGCGGGAGGTCGCCGGGGCCGATGAGCGCTGGCGCCCACTCGCCGGCCTTGCCGCGCTGCTGGAGGGCGTAGACCGTGGCGGCGAAGATACGGATCGTGGATCGTACACGCTGGAAGCCGGTGACCCTGCTCCACTCGTCCTTCGCCAGGGCCATCAGCATGGGGTGGAAGGGGTAGCAGGCGGCGACCTCGTCGGACCAGTTGCGTCGCCAGTCAGCACCGATCTGCTCCCAGACGTGCTTGGCCCAGGCCCGGTCGGTGAGCACCGGTTCGTAGAGTGCGGCTGTCGCGGCGAGGACCTCGCGGGCGGGCTCGGTATCGAACAGTCGCCGGCGCAGGATGTTGGCGAAGTCGCCCACCTCGGTGACTGTGGACGGAAGGCCGTTTCGTTCGAGCTGGGTGTTGAGGTCGTCGCGGCGTTCCTTGGCGGCAGCCGACAGGGCGGTCTTGTCGGTGTCGGAGGCGATCATCACCACGAGCATGGCGACGTGGGGCACGTCGTTGACTGTGTCGAGCAGGGCTCGGAGGAATGCCATGTCCTGGGCCGCGAGCTCGGGCTTGTTGCTGCCGTCGAGGCCGTTGCCGATGTAGTCGAGGATCTCGTCGACGATGATCAGCACGGGCCGGTTCACGGCGCGGATCGCCTCGGCGATCTTGTGCTTGTCGCTCCAGAACGGCTGATAGCGCTCATAGAGGGCGTAGTCCTTGGAGAACAGCCGCCACAGGAACCTTTCGTGGAGGCTGACGGCCGGCCCGTCGAGTTCCTTCACTCCGGCCCCTGCGGTCATGTTGTCGCAGGGCAGGACGACGACGTGCGGCTGGCCGAGGTCGTGGGCGAGCGGGCGGCCCATCTTGGCCCGTGCCCGCTCGGCGACCTTCTCGCCGAGCTCTGTGGCCAGCAGGGCCTCGGGGGAGGAGGCCAGGTGGAAGGCGCCGATGCAGGCGTGTGACTTGCCGCCGCCCATGCCCTGGTCGAGGCGGGTGACGGCCCGGGCCTTGAGGTGGTCCTCGCCGCCACCGATGCGGACAGCGATCTCGGTGAGCAGATCGATCAGGCGCTCGGTGGGGTGGGTGATGTCGCCGTAGTAGCCGGCGTCGGCGTACGGCGGCCGGTCCGCGCCGGTTGCGTGGACGGCCCGGAACAGTGACATCTGCACGTCATCGATCTGGCCGGAGGCATTGAGGATCTCGTCACGGATCTTCAGTGCCTTCCACCACGGTGTCACGCTCGTCGTCACTGCTGGTCTCCTGGGCTGGTGGTCATGGGGGCTCGTACGGTGTTCGTCATCAGTGCAGCCTCAGCTGGGCGTCCTGCTCCTGCTGGCGGCGGGCGCTCGCGAAGGCGCTGGCAGCGGCGGCTTCGGCGGCGCTTCCGATTCCGGCTCGGGTACGCAGGACACGGGTGAAGGCGATGGAGTCCGGGTCGTTGTCGGGGAGCCGGTCGGCGAGGAACTGCACGGTCGACCACAGGTAGGTGTCGTCGACTCCTCGCTCCGACGCCGCCAGCACCTGACCCATGGCCTGCAGTCCTTCGCCGGATGCTGCGGCGAGCGCCAGGGCGACGTCGATGGAAGCGGAGTCCCCGTCGACCTTGCCGATGTATTCGCGGGAGGTGATGAAGCGGACGCCCTTCTCGGCGTCTGCGACGAGGTTGCGCACCGAGGCCAGATCGAGGGAGGACGCGAGCGCCTGCCACCGCAGCTCGGACTTCGCCTGGACCTGACGGCCGTAGAGCCTGATCCACCACAGGGCGAACCGGGTGCGGGCGTCGAAGGCTGCCAGCGGCTGTCGGTTGACCTCGACCGCCATGGCCTCTTGGACCGCGGCGCGCGCCAGCGGCAGGAACGTGTGGATGTCGACGGGCGCGCCCTTGGCGTCGAGGACTTCGCTGTAGCGGCCCACGACTTCCATGGCCGGGCCGGCGGCGGCCATCAGCATGTCCGCGGGTGCCAGGCCCCACCGCTCCCAGTCGGGGTAGCGCTGCTTGATCTCCGTCTTGATCTCCGCCTCGACGGCGCCCTTACGGCCGGCCGGGCGGCCCGCCGGAGCCGGGCGGCAGGCCATGGTCAGGGTCGTCTCGATGTTGGCCTTGCCCTGCTGGCCGCCGGACTCGGTGTTGGCCGGCCAGGAGCCGGTCATCACCAGTCCGGCTCGCTCGATCGAGTGCAGCAGCCGCTGCCACACTTCGGGTTCCCCGTGGCCGAAGACGATCGTGACCACACCGTCGTCCCGGACGACCTGCCGCATCTGGGCGAAGGCGTCGGCGATGAGGGTGTCGTAGTGCTCGCGGGTACGGTGCTCGTCGGGGGCTTCGCCCCGTACCCGCTTGACGATGATCTCCTGACTCTTGTCCTGACAGCCGTGCGGATCGGCCGTGATCGCGAGCTCCGGCCAGGTGTTGTGCAGGCACCGCTTCGCCCACGTGTAGAAGAGGTCGGAGGCGTCCGCGTACGCGATCATCTGGTCGTACGGCGGGTCGGTGACGACCGCGGTGAAGGCACGGGGCGGGAAGGGCAGGGCGGTGGCGGTTCCCCGCTGTACGGAGGCCGGTGCGCCGCGCAGGTCGGCGAACAGGTTGCGGCACGCGGCCAGCACGTTGCTCGCGATCGAGTTCCATGTGCCGGGGCCGTCTCCGATGCCGGCCTCGAAGAAGTCGTGGGAGAAGGTGATCGACCCTTCGTTGACGAACAGGTCCCCGACGCGGGCGCCACCCGAACTCTGGAACCGGGCGCCGCGTGTGGAGCGGCGCAGCTTCTTCACCACGACGGCGGTCGCATACCCGGTCAGGGCCCGCACGTAGTCCCGTGTCATTCCGGCGGCGGTCAGTTCGTCGCCGAGCTCGTTGATGATGCGTGCGAGCCGTACGTACGACAGGGTCTGGCGGGTGACCATGAAGTCGCCGTAGGTCTTGGCCCCGTAGATGCTCGGGCCGATGATGTTGTTGTTGCCCGGTGCGATGCCTTCGTCCGGAACAGCGGGCAGGAACGGGCTGAACGCCGGCTCCGCGGCCAGCGCCCGGTCGGCCATTGCGACCGCCTCGCGTTCTGCGTCCGTGGGCTGGCGGAAGGTCTTCTGGCTCTTGACGTCAGTGTCCGCAGCGAGGACCAGAGCGTCCTGACCTTGTCCCTCGTCCAGCAGGCGGCGGTGCACGGCGAGCGGGTGGACGTGGTTGCAGAACACGCAGATCGCGCTCTTGCCCGCTACCTTCTTGCCGTTCACCACGGCGTTGGTCAGCGTGGGCGTTCGAGTGGGCTTGCCGGGGGTCACGACCGCTTCCCACGTGCCGGAGGCCCGGTCCGCGTCGATGTAGAACGACACGGCCCCTCTGTCGCCGCGGGCCGGCATCAGCTCGTAGGAGCCGATGAGCGGGAACCGGTGGTGGCATTCCTGGCAGGGGATCGTGACGGACCACAGGTAGCCCCACGGCAGGGCGCCGTTGTGGCGGGGGTAGACGTCGCTCATGGCTGCCGCGTGCCGAGTCTGGATCTCCGCGAACAGTGTTTCGAGATCGCCGAGCAGCCGGTCGGTACGGGACATCAGGAGCTGGTCCCGCTCTTCCCCGAAGGGAAGCTCGGGCTCCTCGCTCCAGTCCTCGAACGGCGCGGAGGTGAGCAGGTGGCTGGCGAGCACCGCGACCGGGCTGTAGTCGACGGCCGATGCCTGGACGCCCAGGCGCGCGGATTCCAGGGGGATCATGCCCCGCCCCGAGAACGGGTCGAGCGTGGTCGCGCCTTCGGGGTTCGTCTTGGCGATCTCGGCCTGCAGGTCGCCCCATGCGGAGTAGCGGCCTGTCATCGCCTCCCGGACCAGATTCTGCAGCCGCGTCTGCTCCTCGGCGTCGTCGGGCCACGGCAGCAGCGAGCAGATGGTGGCGGCCTTGGCCTGGGCGGTGGGCCGCTTGGCGAACCACATGAACAGGGAGATCTCGCTGTTGCCGGAGCCCCAGCCCTTGTCGCTGTTGGCCGACACCTCCGCGCTGGGAAACCATCGTTCGATCATCCTGGTCATGTGTTGCTCCCCGGTGCGTTCTTGAGGCTGCTGCCCGGGACGCGGAAGACCGCGCTCCCGGTCATGTCGTTGGCGAAAAGGGTGGCGGGATCCTGGTAAGCGCCGAAGAAGCGGCCCCGGCCGTCGGCACACTGGTCGATGACGTAGAGCCAGTAGTCCTTGCGGTGCTGGGTGGCGATCAGGACCTCGTTGCCGGTCATCCGGATGCCGTCACTGGCCGCGCTGCCCAGCACGCCCTTGACCTCGACGTGCCGGATCTGGCTGTTGCGGCGAGCTTCCAGGTCGTAGCCGCGGCTCTCGGTGTGGACGTCTTCCACGGTCCACCCGTCATCTTCGAGGAGGTTCTGGACGTGCCGCATGGAGACCAGCTCGGCATCGAGCTCCGCCTGGACTGTGACGTCGGCCGCGGCCAGGACACGGATCCGACCGATCAGTTTCGGGTCGGTCAGCTGCACGTCCGCGAGCCGTTCGAGTTCGTCAAGGCGCTGGGCAGTCTGGGCCTGAAGACGGCGCCGCAGCTCGACCCGCTTGGTCCGGTCGTCGATGTCCTCGGTAAGGCTCAGCGGCAGATTGGTCAGGTCGCGGCGCGCCTGGGCGAACCAGTCGGCCCGTACCCGCCGGTGCTCGGCAACCGTGGCGGCGGCCACCTCGCGGGCCGTCGTGAGCGCATGCCCTTCGCGCGCGGGATGAGGCGCGGTCCCGTGCTGGCCGGTGGGCACCAGGTTGGCCAGGGTCTCCCACCGCACCGGGCGGGCGTTGCCGCTGTCGTCGACCTTGACCAGGCTCGCCCAGATGCTGGCACGCTTGCCATCGCTCTCGGTCATGGTCGCCGTGTACGCGTACAGGTCGTACGGGGTGAGGCTGGTGGGGTCGGCGGCGGCGCCGGACTGGTGCAGGTCCTCGGCCAGGGCGTGCTCGGCCATGCCGATCAGGTCGGCGAAGCCCGGCTCGCCGGGCCCGAGGGTGATGGTGTCGCCGACGTCGATGCTCTCCGCGGCCTCGCGCACCGCGTCGCCGCTGGTGGCGATGTGGACCTCGCTCGCGCTGCCGAGCGTGGCCGGGAACCGTGCCCCGCCGGTCAGCGACAGTCTCCGGAATCCAGTGCCGGCGGCGGTAGGGGCCGACCGGAGCACGCCGGCGGCGGCGAGCCGGTCGAGGTACGCCTCGACGATCGCGGGGTTGATCCGGGCGAACAGGTCGCGCTGGAGCAGGGTCAGCGCGGCGACCGCGTCGACCTGGCTGGCCAGGCGGCGCTCGTTGTCGCGTACCTGCCGGGCTGCGCGGGTGAGTTCCTGCGCCTGGACGGCGCGGGCGGCGTCGATCGCCTGCTGTTTCTTGATCTCGTCGTTGCCGTACAGGTCGGACAGCCACTTGTCGTAGTCGATGCCCGTGATCTCGGCGACCGCTGACAGGCTGTCGAACATCTGCCCGCGCAGCTCGTTGGCCGCGGTGACGAAGTGGTCCAGCAGTCGTAGGAGCGTCTCGCCTTCCCGTGTGTCGGTGGCGACCAGGTTGTACAGGTGGACGTCGCGGAGCTGGCCGACGCGGTGGATGCGTCCCATGCGCTGTTCAAGGCGGACCAGGGACCAGGGGATGTCGTAGTTGACCAGCACGTGCGCGGCCTGCAGGTCGATGCCTTCGTTGCCGGCGTCGGTGGTGACGATGACCTGGAACTCGCCTCGCATGAAAGCCCGGCGCACCTCGTCGCGCTCGGGCTTGCTCTGTCGTCCGGAGTACAGGCGGGCGGTGAACCCCTCGGCTTCGAGGCGCTTGGAGATCCACTCGGCCGAGTCCGCGTACTCGGTGAACACGACGGCCTGCTCGCCGTTGCCCGGGAGAATGCCGTGCTTGGCCAGGCAGTCCCCGGTCAGCCGCTTCCACTTCGACGGCGTCCACGCCGGGTTGCCGATCGTGGCGTTGATCTGGTCCGCGAGGTTCTTGATCGCCGCCCGCTCGGCTCGCGTGGACGTCGAGCTCGTGTGGATGACCTTGGCCTCGTCGATCTCCGCCTCGTCGCCCTGGTCCTCGCGGTCGGCGATGAGGGCTGCTTCGGCCTCGCTCATGGCGCCCATGTGGTCGTGGCGCCGGCGGAGCGTCTCGGCGAGGGCATGCAGACTGGACGCGGCCCGCTTGCCGTAGACCATGCGGGCAAGCGGCTGGGCCGAGGGCGCGAAGTACCGGTCGACCATGTCCAGCGCGGCCTGGTAGAAGCCGTACTCGGTCTGCGACAGGGCGACGCTGTGGTTGTGCGCGGTTCGGCCCTTGAACAGGCGCGTCTTGCCGTCGTAGTCGACCAGGTCTTCCTTCATGCGTCGCAGGAAGTGGATCGGGCCCGGCCGGAGAGCGCTGAGCTCGACGTTGGGGTCGCTACCCGGGTCGGGGTAGATCTCCGGATCGACCAGGTGCAGAAGATGCCGGAAGAGCCACTCCTTGCCCCGGTGCGGGGTGGCGGTCATCAGCAGGGCCCGCGGGGTGTTCTTGGCCAGCAGCCGGCCAACTTGATGAAATCCGGCCGCGGTCGGGGTCAGCCGGTGTGCCTCGTCGAAGACCACCAGGTCCCAGCCGGCCTTGTCCGGCCGGATCGCGTCCTGGACAGCGGGGTTGACCGCTGCCAGCTCCAGGGAGGTCACCCACAGGTCGTTGGAGTTCAGCGCGTTCTCACGGACCGTGGCCGAGGTGAGCTGCCGCAGCCCGCCACCCAGCAGCCGCTCGAAGTCGTCCACCCACTTCGTGGCCAGGTTCGCCGGGCACACGATGATGGCGCGCTTGACCAGGCCCAGTCGCTGCATCTCCCGGATGTAGAGACCGGCCATGATCGTCTTGCCGGTGCCCGGCTCGTCGGCGAGTAGGAAGCGCAGCAGGGGCTGCGGCAGCATCGCGCCGTACACGGCCGTCGTCTGGTGCGCGTACGGCTTCAGCGGCGTGGCCGCCATGGCACTCGACTCTGCGTTCGTGGCCGCCGCGTACATCCACTGAGTCCACATGGCTGCCAGCACCCGGGCAGAGTCGGCCCGGCCATCACTGACCAGCGGACGAACCGTCTGGGTATCACCGGCCGCCAGGTTCACCTCGTGCCGGCGGTCTTGGTCGTCGACGAGGATAAGGTCCCACGAACCCGGCTCGTCGCCCGGCAGAGCGAAGCGGATGGTGGCGAACTCAGGCACTCCGGCCGCCCGGACCCGCACCCGCTGCCCGCGTTCGAACACCACGTCGTGCTCAGGCTGCATGCTCATGCGCGCGTCCCGTAGTTCGTCCGGATCCAGCGGGCCAACAGCGGATCGATCACACGCCATCCCTGGTCTGTGTCTTCGATGAGCCCAGTGGCGACCAGGTGCGGGGTCGCCTTCTGGGCCGTGGTCTTGGGAAGCCCCAGGGCCCGCAAGGCCCGGGCCGCCATGGGCGTGCCGTATTCGGCCACCGCCCGCAGTACCTTGCGCTGCCCCACAGTGAGCCCGCTCATCGTGGCGCGGGCCTCCGCGTCGACCTGTCGCAGGGCTGAGGCGATCGCTGCTTCGAGATCATCGGGGGTAGCCCGCTCACCCGCAGCAACTTCCAGCCACAGCAGATGGGCCAGCAGCATGGTCCTCTGGGGATGCCCCTCACCCGCCGCAACGAGCCCGTCCACCACGCCGGACACGTCCCGGTTTCCCGCAGCGAACCGGTCCTTGATCACCTCACGGAGTTCCGCGGGCGGCAGCCGGTCCAACCGGAGCGTCCGCGTCTGCCCCATGCGGTGCTCCCCATCGTCCGGCGCGGTCGACAGCATCCCCGGTCCGCCGCCGGCGAAGAGGTAGGAGACGGCCTGCCGCTGCCGCCACGCGTGCTGCCAGATCAGGGCCTGCGCCCCCGGGACCCCGGCGACGGACTGAAACTCGTCCAGCACGATCAAGATCCGCCCGGGCTTGTGCTGAGCCAGCTGAGCGGGCAGCTCCATCAGCGCGTGCAGCGCCGGCCCCGGGTCGGTGGCGGGCTTGTCCGCCATGGTCAGCGCGAAGCCGGCCCCAGAGATCGACACGCCGACCTGAGCGCTGCCGAGGATCTTGCCTGCCGTTGGTCGGAGATCCTCGGGCGTGTGCTGGGCCCACGCACGCTCCAGGCGAAGTACCAGGTCGGAGAGGCTGGCAACCTCGAACAGGTCGGCGGTCACCACCATCAGCTCGGCCTTCTCGCTCTCGGACGCGATCTTGCGGATCAGGCTCGTCTTGCCGTAGCGCCGCGGCGCCACCAGGCTCATCAGCCGGCTCTCGCGGGTCCACTCCCTGATCGTGTCGGCTTCCGACCGCCGGTCGATCATGCAGTCAAGAGGGACTGGCCCGTCGAACGTGAACGGGCTCGCGGTGTCCCGCATCGCCGACTCCCAGAGGTATGCCGCAGGGCCTACAGAAGGTACGCCGATAGCGTACCCGTCCGGTATGCCGTCGGCGTACGCCTTTGGATGATCCGATGCATCCGCCAGGCGGCGTGGCTCGTCGGCGGCTTCGCCGCCCTTCCCGCAGGGCAGCGAAGCCCAAAAGGAGGCCGTGCCCTCCGCCGGGGTTGTGGCCGCCAGCGGTGGTGGCTCGGTCAGTGACGGTCGAGGGGCCCATACAGTGCCGCCGGCTGGTTGGTCATCAAGGCCCAGTACCGATCGCCGCAGCTCCAGTGCCACCACTCGGTCGAATAATTGACCAGCCCGGCTGCGGACAGGGCGTTGGCCAACAACGCCCTGTTCGCGCGGGCCTGGGGGCTGATCAAGGCGGCGTCCGTGTAGCAGGCGCCGTCGCTCTCCTCTGGGTTCGCGTTGACATGGGTGCCCATGTCCAGTTCGGCACCGGCGGCGTTCACGAGGGTGAGGTCGACGGCGGCGCCAGCGCTGTGCGGGGCGATCTCCGGAGGGGACACGAACCGGCTGGCGGCCTGGTGGACCTGCTCGTCGGACCAGGCCGGGTTGGCCGCGCGAAGCTCGCCGGAGTATTCGTCGAAGTACCGCCGCTGAAGGTCGGGCGGGCGGTAGCCCTCGACGAAGAGGAGGCGCAGCCCATTGGGCAGGAGCGACTGGGCGTGGACGAGCCGGTCGAGGACGCCGCGGCGCAGGTGGACGTACGAGCCGGTGGAGTCGGCTCGGCGGTCGTCGACCAGCAGAGTTCCCCGTACGTCGACGAGCGGCTCGCCGCAGTCGGCGACGGGGATGGCCGCCACGCGGGGGTCGGACATCAGGACGATCGGAGCGGGAGCGAGGGTGATGTGCATCCAGGGCGCGGCGTTCTCGCGGTAGGAGTGGCCGAGGGGCTCGATGCCGCTCTGGTCGGTGAGGGAGAACCCGGTCACCATGACCGTGGTGGAGCCGTCGGCCACGGACACCACGTGTGACCCGCAGTCGGGACAAAAACCACGCCGGAGAGTCGGATAGGTCGCGTACCACTTGGGCTCGCCCCCGGGCCCGGTCCAGATCAGGGAGTCCAGGGGGAAGCCGACCCACAGCACTGCGGGCCCGCCGGAGATCCGCGTTTCATGGACACAAGAACACACTTCCCTGTCAAGTGCTTGTGTTCACATCTTGCGCCCCTTCTTTGTAGCGGCGCGCAGTGGCGGCTGCCGGAGGAGCGGGACGGCCAGCCGAAGGACGGGATGAACCGTTCCCGTATGGCCAATTTTGCTGTGTTGTCTGGTGTGTTGAGGCCGCTTCGATGAAATTGATGTAACCCTTGCCCGAGGGCGGCTCGCTATTCGTCACCGGTACCCCGATGCTTGGAGCACCCAGATTCCTGGAATCCGACACCGCCTGAATACTCAAAGCCCTTGCTCTCACTTCCGCTTTCGCCCCTCGGTGGGGTGGCAGCTCGAAGGCGGTGTCAGCCGGTCGCGCTGGGCTCTGTCTGTGCCACCGAAGGCAGCCAGCGCACGGCGTTGTCGTGGAAGGACGCGTGGATCGGCACGAGGTCTTCGCCGGTCGTGTCGTCGAGGGCCGTGACGTTGATGCCGATCTCCGGGATGTCGCTGTCGATCGCCGCGGTGCGGCTGCCGCAGGTTATGGCGGCACTATGAGGTGTCTCAAAGATCGCGAGATTATGCGGTCTTCTCATGTGTCTCACCATAGGTCAGGAGTGCGGGTTGTCCGTCACCGTGGAAGAAGCGGCTGCCGAGGTATTGGTCGCCAGTCATCGCACTGTCACAGGGCTCGCCACCGTGGACGGTGCGGACGTATCCGGGGTTCTGCGCAGGGCTGGTGTCGAGGAGGGGCAGCGATTCGTCCTCATGCCTGCCGGTTCCTACGACGTGCATCTGAACCGGATGATCAGGGACTTGCCGAGCTGGGGTGTCCGCTCAACCAACGGCCAGGAGGCGTACTGCTCGGACTTGACGCTCGTGTGCCGTTTTCTTCACGAAGGTCGGGGCGGCAAGACGATCTGGGAGATGAACGGTGCGGATCTGCGTGCTCTCAAGCAGGCCCGACTCTTCGCAGCGAACCCCGACGAGCGGATCGAGTACGGCACTTGGAACCGGATGGTCGCTTCGCTCGACAAGTGGGTGCAGTGGTCGCTCGACGCGGAACTCCTGACCGAGGAGCCGTTCCGGTACGTCGACAAGGTGGTGATGACTCCGCACGGTGCTGTCCAGGTCCGGGTGAACGCGGAGGCGGAGCCGGGCAGGAGTGACCGGCCGATCAGGTTCCTTCCGTACGAGGACTACCTGCTGTGGCGGGACGTGGGGCTGCGCGGCTTTCTGCCGGACGGCGGCCGCGACCCGAAGTGGCGTGGGCGCAACGGTGAACGCAACGCGCTGTTCGCGGACCTGCTGGTGTGCACCGGGATGCGCCTGACGGAGGCGTCATGCCTGCTGGTACCCGAAGCCCCGCCGCTGGCCCACGGTCGAGGGGCCTTCCATTTGTCAAAGTCGACGACGAAAAGAGAGAAGGCCCGCACGGTCTACGCGCGCCGGCGTGTGGTGCGCGATCTGCACCACTACCTCACGATCGAGCGCGATGAGGTGGTCCAGCGTACCCGCGAGGCCGGGGGCTACATCTGGAGGAACGGGCACCGGGTGCTGCGGTCGAGCCGGCAGGCACTGCTAGTTGAGGGCCGGCCGCGGGCCTGGGCCTATGCGGGCATCGGGTACGAGGACCGACTACGGCTGGTGTCGGTGGATGCGCAGGGCAGTGAGCTGGGGCCGCTGTGGCTTTGGCTGGGCGAGGGCGGGCAGCCGCTGAAGAGCTCCACATGGCAGTCCGCGTTCCGGCGAGCCAATGAACGGTGCGCGGGCTTCGGCCTCGACTTCGACGTGCACCCGCACACCCTGCGACACACGTTCGCCGTGCACATGTTGGGGCTGCTGCTGCGGCAGACGATCCGGGCGATGGGCATGGCCGAGGACCGCCGTTTCACGTTGGCCCAGATCAAGCGGATGCTGATCGGCAATCCGATGCGCAAGCTGCAGCTGCTGCTCGGGCACACCCAAGAGCGAACGGTCTACCTCTATCTGGATGTTCTGGACGAGGCTCAGGAGATCGTCCTCGCGGCGCTGGCCGAGTGGGACGAACAGGCAGCGGTGCTGGACAGCATCGAGGTCCCGGAGGCTGGCCTGTGAGCCCGAAGCGCGTTCGGTTCTCGGCGACCACGGCCCCACCGACGGCGGATCCGGTGCCGAGCATCGGGCCGGTGGTGTTCTCCGTGCCCGTCCTGGTGCTCGGCACGGAGCAGGAGGTCGATCTGTCCGATCTCGGCCATCCTCGGCTGGTCCGGCCACTGGCCAGTGCCCTGATCGAGGAACTCGGCACCAGAGGAGGCGTGCGGCAGCGAACGCGTCTGCAGGAAGCCGTCCAGACGGTCCGCGCATTCGTCACGTTCACCACAGCCGCCTTGGAGGGGCACGGAGAGCTGGCTCTGGACGACCTGGAACCGGGCCTACTCGACGGCTTCGAGCAAGCCCTGGCCAACCGATACAGCGCGGATAGCAAAGGGGCCAGGGCGGCACTCTTGCTGCTCCTACGGTTGCTCCGCAGGATCGATGAGTCCCATCCCCGCCAGTTCGAGCTGGAGTTCAGCCACCGGATCAACTCCAAACGGACTTCCGAGGAAAGCATTGCCGCCAAGCCGCTCAACGCCTACCCGTTCCCGGTGTTCGAAGCGTTGGAGGCTGCGGCTCTGGCCGGCGTCGGCACGGTCCGCGACCGGATCCTGGAAGGCGAGACGCTCGCAGAGAAGGGCCATGACCCGCAGGTACACGGATGGGACCGGCTGGAGAACATCTGCTGGTACCTGGCGAACTGCGGTCCGCTCACCTTGGACCACCGCGGAATCCCCGCGATCACCAAGCACGGCGGGAGGGCAGCGCTGAACTCCCGCTTGTACCTGACGCCCAGAGACATGGTCCGCTTCCAGGTCCTTCTGGCATGCCAAACGGGGCTGGAGCCCGAGGCCATCAGAGAACTGCGAGCCACCTGCCTGGTCAGCCCGGCTCGCGGCTACGTCACGATCAGCTACCTCAAGCGCCGGTCCCCAGGCGAGCAGAACAAGTCGCTGCGTGTACGCGACGGCGGCACACTCCGCACCCCGGGCGGCGTCATCCGGCTTTCTCAGCGGTTGACCCAACGGGCCCGGGACATGATCGGAGCTGAGGAACTGTGGGTGCTTCCCTCCGGGACTACGGGCGTGCTGGCGCCCCGATTCACCCGGACTGTCGCGGTGGACACGGTTCCCCGACGGGCATTCCTGGCGGAGCACAAGATCGACGCGATGAAGGACCACGACGGTGGTGGCGTCTCGCTGGACCTGCGCCGGATCCGCAAGACGTTCAAGTCGCGGCAGTACCTCCGCGCGGGCGGGATCCTGCCCGACTTCGTCAGCGGGCACTCACCCGGGGTCGCGGCCCGGCACTACGCAGACATCCCCGCCCACGACGAGATCCACGACTCCGCCGTGGAGGCCGGACTCGCGGAGGCGCTGGCAGTCGCGCTGCCGCCGCCCGTCGTACTGGCCGACGATGGCAGCCGGCTGGACGACGGAGACGAGGACCTGCCGCCTCAGGCCGTGCAAGACGCGCTGTCCGGCGCGACGGACGTGTGGCTGTCCTCGTGCACCGACTTCTTCGCCTCACCGTATGCGCCGAAGAAGGGGGCACCGTGCCCGGTCCCGCCCTGGGTGTGCCTGGAGTGCCCGAACGCCGTGTTCACCACCCGACACCTGCCGGCCGTGCTGTCCGTTCTGGACACCATTGAGCGCCAGCGCGAGGAGTTCTCGGTCCCCGAGTGGCAAGCCCGATTTGGCCTCGCGCACGAGCGCATCACCACCGGGGTCTTGAACCGGTTCAGCGCCCGCCAGACCACCACCGCCCGCGCGATCGCAGAGGCCGGCGGCCCTCGGCTCGCCCTGCCCACCTCCTTCTTGGAAGCGATCAAGTGACCCTCAAGTTCGAGACCTCACTCCCGGTGCAGACCGGCCCCGCCCCCGACGACTTCGTGCTGCCGAAGAAGTTCACCAAGGGCAAGGCGAACCGGGGCCCCCGGTTCGCCGACGACGTGTGGGACCTGCGGGAGTTCCTCCCGCGGACCTCACGGCACACCCGGGTGAACTTCCTCCTCTTCGAAGAGGGCCTGCAGCGGCACACAGCGAAGGAGTTCGCGTTCGCGCTCCTGCGCGAAACGCCAGGCAGTCAGCTTCGCCCGGCCAAGCCCACCTCCCTCCCCCAGGCGCTCACGACCCTGGCCCGCGTCTGGACGCATCTCCGGACCGTCGGCGTGGAACGGCTCCAGGACGTGCGCCGCGAGCACTTGAAGGCCCTGCTCCCACTGCTGCGATCGTCGACTCCGGCCGGGGTCGAGGACCAGGTCAACGCACTCAAACGACTGGCCGAGTTCGGCCCGTACCTGTCCTACGACAGGCTCACCCTCAGGCCCTGGCCCTACCGAACCGCCCGGCAGATCTCCGGAGCCACGAGCAATCACGAGAACAGCACTCCGCGTATCCCTGAGGAGATCATGCGGCCCTACCTGGCCGCGGCCGTGTTCTACGTGCGGCTCGCCAGCCACGACCTGCTGGCGGCCCGCGAGGAGCTCGCCCGCACGAGGGAAGCGACGAAGGCTCAGCCCCTGCCAGCGCCGTTCGGCAGAGAAGGCAGCCAGACGCGGCGAAAAATCGAGCAGTTCATCGAACGGCGGCGGGCGGAAGGCCGCGGCCTTCCGGCTCTCCCGATCGAGCGTCATCACACCGCGCCCGACGCGCCGGTCATCGACGGGATAGTCCAAGCCCCGAACCTGGCAATGATCAAACACTTGAGCGGAACCCGGTCCATCCATCACCTACGCCCCCTCCTCGTGGCCGTCGGCAACGAGCTGGGCTGGGAACCAGGCGGACTTCCCGCCCGAGCACTGTGGCCAGCGACCGGCAAACCCTGGCGAGCCTCGCTGAGCGCAACCTCGATGAACACCGAGACCGTTCAACTGCGCGTCGCCTGCTGGATCGTCATCGCCTACCTGTCGGGCATGCGCGACATGGAAATACGGGAACTCGGGCGCGACTGCGCATTCACCGAGCTCGGCGCCGACGGCCGAACCCGGTACAAGATCCGCGGACGTGTCTACAAGAACCGCAAGCTCTCCGGCGACGAGGTCAACTGGATGGTTCTGAAAGTCGTCCACGAAGCTGTCGAGGTGCTGAAGCTCATCAATGACGACCCGACACACTTGTTCGGATATCGGCAGGGCTCGGGCTACGTCCTCCTGTCCACGATGCCACTCCGGCTCAAGAACTTCCGCGACCATCTGAACCTCCTGTTCAGCACGCCGGAGGGCCCCTACATCCCGCTTCCGATGGCTGAGGAACTTGAGTTGGACACAGAACTCGTCGACGATGTCGACAGCGACGGGGACGACGAAGCAACGGACGAGGACCCCCTGGCCTGGTCGTTCGATACACGGCAGTTCCGTCGCACGCTGTCCTGGCACATAGCCAACCAGCCCTTCGGGGTCGTCGCCGGAACCCGGCAGTACAAGCACGCCAGCCACGTGATCTTCGAGGGATACGCCGGGACTTCGGCTTCCGGGTTCGCCGACGAGGTGGCCGCCGACAAGGCCGTCGCCCTGCTGGACTACGTCGAAGACCTCTACCACGACTGGAACGAGGGCGGCCGGTCCGCGGGCGGCGCGGTCAAGCGGGTCGAAGCCGAATTCGACCGCATCCGCGCGGAACTCGGGGACTTGCCAGGGGTAGTCGCGAGCCCGGAACGGCTGCGGACCATGCTGCGGCATCTGACCCGCACCCTGCACCCCGGCGCCCTCAACGACTGCTTCCACCACGCCGACACCGCGGTATGCGGCAAGCGTGCCAAAGCTGTCGGGCGGCCCCTGCCCATGCTCAACATGTGCCTAACCTGCCCGAACTCGCGCCGCTCGTCCATCCACCTGCCCCGATACCGCATGAGCCGCGACTTGGCCGGCGAAGAGCTCAAGGACACCGAACACCTGCCGCCGCACCAGCAGACGGCCATCGGCGAGTTCATCGCCATGCTGGACGGCGCCATCGAGGAACTCAAGGACGAGGACGGTGCTCGCGTATGACCACCCCGCCCACCCAGACCGTCTTCGCCCGGTTGGCCCGAGACAACCCGGACCTGACCGACCGCGACCGGCAGATCATGAGAGCCTTCGAGCGACTGCTGGACAGCCAGCCGGAGATCACCGACGGGTCGATCACCGCGATGAACATCGCCGCCGAGGCCGGCATCTCCCGAGCCTCGTACTACCGCTCCCCGGTGGCCGCCGCCGTGAAGGAAATCCTGGCCATCCCGCAGATCAAACTCCCGGAGGTCGACGAGCTCAAGACCGAGCTCATTCGCCTGCGCAAGGAGATGCGCACGCTGCGTGCAGACCGGGCGGCCGAGATCCGCGAGCTGAAGGACACCGTGGCCACCTACGCCAACCAGATCCAGGCCCTGACGTTGCTCAATGAGGAGCTGGTGGAAGACGCGCGAAAGCTCCGCACCCAGTTCGCCGAGCACTCCGACGGTGTCGTACGGCCCTTGCGATAGACCCGCATCCCAGGCGCGACGACCGTACTCGCGGCGCCGAGGAGTCCGCACCGGCTCCTCGCCGTGCTCCTGGTCCCACCCTGAGGAGTAGCGGCGCCGCCGGAGTGGGTACGTCTGTACGGCGAAGGGGCCGCATCCCCCCGCTATCGACCGGGGGATGCGGCCCCTTTCGGCACCTGGCCGGGGCGTTCTACAGGGAGCCGTCGATCATGCCCTTGCAGAGGGCTGACCACTCGCGGCGGTTAGGCACAGAGCGGGGCGGGAGAGTTTCTTGGAGTCGCGGACGGCGATGCCGCCGCCGGGCAGGTCGGTGATCTCCACGCTCGACCTTCCCCCGGGCAGGGACCAGGCCCAGGAGGAGTCCGTGTCCTGGTCCAGCAGCAGGATCTTGCCGGCGTCGATGACGATGCCCGTCACGCGTACATGCATGCGCCGACGCTACCGCCTACGAGGACCTCCCGAAGGAAACACCGATGACACAGCCGTCCACCCGCGCCGCGGCCCCGGTGGTGATCGCCGTAGGCGGACTCGGTGCCCGCGTGGGGAACTGGTCGCCGTATCTACCCAAGCCACTTCGCCCGGTCGGGGGACGGCCGGGCCTCGCGCGCATCGTGGACGAAGCCGCCGTCCTCGGCAGCCAGCATGCGGTCGTGGTCCACCATCCCTACTACACACCGCTGATCGACTGGGCCCGGCAGATTCTCGCCCCCGGCGCCCTGGCCCGATACCACGCGCTCACCACACAGCCGCCCAGCCAGCGTGCCGGAATTTGCCGGCAGGAGTCATGGCGTCGGGCCAAGGCATGTCGGGGAGGAGTCGGCGCACCGGTGTGGGGCGTGCATGTACGCCCCACACCGGTGTTCGGGTCAGTTCTTGCCGAGCAGGGTGTTCATCTGGGTGATTTCCGCGCTCTGCGAGGTGACGATGGCATCGGCCATCTTCTTGGCAGGCCCGTAGACGCCGTCGGTCTGCTCGCTCTTGGCCATGGCCACCGCACCCTCGTGGTGCTTGATCATCATTTCCAGGAAGGCTGTGTCGAACGCCTTGCCCGAGGACTTCTCCAGCTTGTCCATCTCTTCGGCGGTCATCATCCCGCCCGACTCGTGCATGGAGTGGTCCATGGCGTCCTCGGCGGGCACGTCCTCGCCCCAGGAGGTGAGCCATCCAGACAACGTCTGGATCTCCGGGTCCTGGGCCTTCTTGATGTCTTCGGCAAGCGTTTTGACCTGTGCCCCCTGGGCGCGGGTGGATGCCAGATCGGCCATCTCCACCGCTTGGCGGTGGTGCGGGATCATGCCCTGGGCGAACATCACGTCCGCGGCGTTGTGCTGTCCTTGGGAAGCCGACGCTGAGGCGGACGGCGACTTCGTGGTGTGGCCGTCGTGTCCGGAGGTGGTGCTGTCGTCACTGCTGCCGCAGGCGGCGAGGACGACAGCGGCCGCGCCTGCGGTGGCCACGGCAACGGTACGGCGGACGAGGGATCGCTTGCTGGTCATGGTGGTGCAACTCCTTCGAGCGCGGCGGGGCGCGCTGAATTCACGGAAATGAGGTCTGCCGAAGCGCGGCGCAACTTCCCGGCAGTGCCGGGGCAAGGTGGTGCCGTGCAAGGCGCTCTAAATCCGCAGGAGTTGCAGTTGAGACAGGTCCGGCGGGGCCCGGCTGGCCTGGGCCGACGCCGGCGCGCTCTCCGAGAGCGGGGACGCGGAGGGTGCGTCGACTACGGCGGCGGTCAGCGCGGGCGGAGCGTAGGGGGAGCCGACGCCGGTTGCGGAACATGTCCCGTCGGCGTGGTTGAGGTGACCCGGTTCGTGGTGCGCGTGCGAGCAGCCGTCACCCGAATGCGGAGCCTCCACCGTCCGGACCGTGTCGTGCCGGGCCTCCGCGTGCTCTGCGGGTACTCCGCCAGGAGCCAGAGCGTGCATGCCCAGTACGCCGGCCAGGACTGTCATCACCAGCAGCACAAGCCACCGCCCGGCAGGGCGGTGGCTCGGATGATGCGTACTGCTGGTCATGCGGGCCATCGTACGGGCCCCCCGGGCCTCAATGCCTGTGACGTGGCCTGCGCCACGCTTCGGCACTCGTAAGCCGGTGCGATCACCGCGGTTCCGTTACGGCCGTTCGGCGGTGACCAGCCACGCCGAACTGCGCATCCGGACCACGCCCTGGGCGTCTTCGTAGGGGCGGAGCGTTTCGGTGAGTCGGCGCCGTGCCCGGTCTCCGGTCTCGGTGTCCACCTGCTGCAGCAGGTTGCGGCCGGGACCTGAGCCGAGCAGGAAGTCCGCGGCGTCCCCGGCGCCCTGTCCCCACCTGCCGTGCGCTTCTACGGGCCGTATCCGGAAGCGTGTGAACGCAGCAGCCTTGAGCACTTCCTCCACCCGGGTGGGATCGGCGAGCGAGAACATGCCTGGCCTGCCGGTTGCCCCGAAGCCGCCGACCGGCAGGCAGTCCCGCAGCGAGGCGAGCGCTTCGAGCCACTCGTTGCCTTCGGCGCCGGCCGCGCAGATGAACGCCATCCGGCCCCCGGGACGCAGACCGCCGCCGATATTGGTGAAGGCTGCCACGGGGTCGGCGAAGAACATGACGCCGTAGCGGCTGATCGCCACGTCGAAGTCCCGCCCTGCCAGTGGGTGTACCTGGGCGTCGCCCTGCTCGAACGTCACGTTGTCGAGGTGCTCGGCGCGCGTGGTGGCGCGGGCGCGGTCCAGCATGGGCCCCGACAGGTCGACGCCCGTGACCCGCCCCTCGGCGGCCCGGCGGGCGCCGAGGCGAGTGGTGGCTCCCGCCCCGCAGCCGATGTCCAGGACCGCGTCGGCGGGCAGGATCGCGGCGGCGTCGAGCAAGTGCGCGTTGAAGCCTTCGTTGACGGCATCCCATCGCTCTTGGTTGCGGGCCCAGTGCTCACCCTCGTAGCCGTTCCATGCTTGCTGCTGCTGGATGTTGACGCTCTGCCGCATGACGGGTCTCCCGACCTAGAATGGGCGTACGCCCAAACAGTATGGGCGCTTGCCCATACTGTCTACCCGTACCCGAACCCGTACCCGCCCGTCTGTCGGAAGGTGTTTGATGTCCCCTCGTGGAGTGGCTGTCCCCGATGTCCGCGAACTGCTTTTCGCCGCCGCCGAACGTGTCGTCGCACATGACGGACCCGGCGGCCTGACCAGCAGGGCCGTCACGACTGAGGCCGGCTGCTCGAAGGGCCTGCTGCACGCGCACTTCGCGGGCGGGCTGGACGAGTTCGTCGCCGAACTCGTGCTGGACCGTCTCGCCGGCACAGCCGCACTGGCCGCCGGCCTGCCGGATCGGGCGGGGCAGGGTGCGGTCGCGGAAAACCTCTCTTGTGTGGCGAGGGCGCTGCTCACCTCGGCCGGTCCGGCGATGGCCGGCCTGGCCCTTACCCGCCCCGGCGCGGCCACTCTCTTCCGCGAGGCACTGGCCGCCGGCGCGCCTGGTTTCACCACCATCCAGACATCGATCGCCTCCTATCTGGCGGCCGAACGGCACTTGGGCCGGGTAACCGCCACCGCAGACGTCGAAGCCTGCGCCCTCGCCCTGGTCGCCACCGCCCACCATCTGCTGATGACCAGCTGGCCGGGCGCTCCCGAAGTGACCTATCAGATGGACCGCGTCATCGCGGCTCTCGTCTGACAGGGGCCGAGGCCCGGATCCCGTGGGACACGCACCGTCCTCGGTGGGCTCGCGGCGGGCCATGTCAAGGGGCTCGAGGGCCACTGCTCTTGGAACGAGGTCACTAAGCTGCTTAGTATGCGGGCGTCGAGTCTTCGCCTGTTCGACCGCCCGCCGGGGGCGGCAGCGAGGATCTGTCGCATCGCGCTGCCTGCGCGAATCCGGACCGTGTGCGTCCGGGGTGCGGCGGCCGAGGAGAAGGAGCTTGCCTCAGTGGCGTCCCACCGTCGTCCCAAGCAGTCGAATGCCGCCTACGCCACTGTGCTCACTGCTGCCACCGCTGCCGCGGTGGCGATATCGACGCAGTCTGCCACCGCCGACCCGCTACCCGACCCCGGCAAGAAGGGCGTCCAGGCGCAGGTCGACCGCCTGTACGAGGAGGCGACCCAGGCGACGGAGAAGTACAACGGGGCCAAAGAGAGCGCGGACAAGCTGAAGAAGCAGGTAGCCGACCTGCAGGAGGCCGCCGCACGCAAACAGGGTGACCTCAACACCCTGCGGGCCCAGCTCGGTTCGGTGGCCTCCGCGCAGTACCGCAGCGGGGGCCTTGACCCTTCCGTGCAGCTGCTGCTGTCTACCGACCCCGACTCCTTTCTGGACAGGGCCGCGGGGCTGGACCTGCTCTCCGCCCGTCAGTCGCAGACTTTGCAGACGTTCCTGTCCCAGAAGCGCGCCTTGACGCAGCAGCGCACCCAGGCGGCCGGGAAACTGCAGGACTTGCAGGAGTCCCGCAGTCTGGCGGCCGCGCATAAGAAGAAGATTCAGTCCAAGCTGGCGAAGGCCCAGCGGCTGCTCAATACCATGACCGCGCAGGAGCGCAGTCAGCGTGCGGCGGAAGAGGAGCGCGCCAACCGGTCCAGCGAGCGGGTCGACCTGGGGAACGAGGCCAGCGCCTCCGGGCGAGCGGCCGCCGCTCTCAGCGCGGCCAAGTCCCGTGTCGGCCTGCCATACGTCTGGGGTGCGACTGGCCCCTCGTCCTTCGACTGTTCCGGGCTGACCTCGTGGGCGTTCCAGCAGGCCGGCGTGTCCCTCCCCCGGACCTCGCAGGCCCAGGCCAATGTGGGCACCCGGATCAACTCCCTCAGCGCACTCCAGCCCGGCGACCTGATCATCATGCGCACCGACTTGAGCCACGTCGGTTTCTACGCCGGCAACGGCCAGATCCTGCATGCCCCGAAGCCTGGCGCTCAGGTGCGCTATGAGTCCATCGCCCGCAGCGGCATGCCGTTCATGTGGGGCGTCCGGATGTGAGCCGGTGCGGCCGGCTGTTCGGTATACGTCAGCAGGCAAGAGCCAGCGGAAGCACCGGCAGAAGCGCAGACGCCGCCAGAGTCACCCACCTCGCGGCAGGATGTGCGGCGGGCCCAGGTCTGATGATGCGCTGCAGGCGTACCACCGCCGTGGGGCCCGCGGCGGACAGAGCCCCACGCGGAGCCGGCTGCCCGGAGGCCATCTCGACCAGCGCGGCGGCAAGTACGCCGTGCGGGTAGTGGCGCAGGGCCCGGTCGTCGGCGGCCATCTCCAACAGCAATGGAATCTGGCGCAGCAGATGGCGGGCGAGTGGTAGCGGGCCGAAAACGGTGGCGAAGCCGTGGACAGCCGCCAGCATCAGATGGTGACGGCCGGCGATGTGCGCGTGTTCGTGCTCGACGACAGCTCCGAGTTCGGCATCGCTCAGGCGGTCGACAGCACCACGGCTGACGACGATCCGAGGATGACGCCCGGGCAGGCAGTAGGCGGCCGTCGCCGGGTGCTCGATCACGGTGGCCCGCAGGGCGGGCGTACGGCGCCCGATCATGTCCAGCACAGTGCGGTGGCGGTTGCGCGCACCACGGGCCCGCAGCGCGTGAAACGCGAAGACCCCGAGGTGGGCGCCGGCCACGACAGCCAGCGTGGTGATGCCCCACCTGGCCACTGCCCCCTCACCGGGGCTGATTCCGAACGCGACCTGACAGGAATAGAGCAAACCGACGTGCGCGTCGGGAGTGAGCACATGGACGACGGCCAGCGCAAGGCACAAGGAAAACGACACGGCCAGAGCTGACCACAGAGCCGCGGCCAGCCGCGGTGACCGGTACGGCCAGCGGGCCCGGGCCATGACCGGCGGCACGATCGTTGCGACGGCGGCTGCATACCCCAGCAGAGCGGGAGCCGTGTTCACGACGCCGGACGCCGTCCTGCGGCTCGCAGTGCCTCGCGCAGCGCGGCGACCTCGTCCTCATTCATCTGCTCGATGAAGTGAGCGAGAGCCGCCGGGCGGTCCTCACTGATGCCGAGTGCGTCCTCCATCAAGGCCGCCGCATACGCCTCGCGGCTGCGCACCGGCGTGTAGAGCCATGCCTGACCCTGCTTCTTCCGGGTCAGCCACCCTTTGTTGAACAGGATCGTGGCTACCGTCATGACCGTGGTGTACGCCGCAGGACGACGGATGTTGATCTCATCGACGACGTCGCGGACCGTGGCTGGTCTGCCCCATGTCCACAAGCAGTCCATGATCTCGGCCTCGAGATCCCCCAGCCGCCGCATGGCCCGCACCTCTCTTTATCCACCGCATCCGCTCACGTCATCGTAGAGGCACGCAAGGGCTGCCCCTTCGGCGAGGGCTGAGGTTCCAAGGCGGACTGCGGCGAAGGCCCAGGCTGTCAAGGACCTCGCCGCGAGGGTCGAGAAGGTTCAAGACTCGGAGATCACCATCATGTCCGGCCGGCTGAACGTTCGGGGTGCGAAACGGGCGGCGTCGACCCCGGCCAAATCGGTCATCTCGGTGACTGCGGGTTACAGCGGACCGGGGGCGCGGGTTGAGGCTGACGCGGGGGCGGCGGCGAAGACGAGCCGTCCTCCCAGGGGGCTGGATGCTCCGGCAGGCCATACGGGGGCGAGGGGGCGCTGACGACACTGACGAGAACTTTACGTAGCTCTCTGACTACAGTGAGCTAGTGATGATCGGTGTGGAGCTACCAGCGCGCGGGGTCTGCCGCCCGCTCGGGTGGGTGGGGCTCGTGCTGATGGTGCTGTTTCATCTGCTGGGCTGTGCGCACGGGCCACTGGCAACCGATGCGCTACGAGCGGATACGGCAATGGCGGTGGCGACTGTGCCGGTTCCCGTTCTTCATTCGCCCGACCAGGCGCGGGCACATTCCGCGCCATGCACGGGTCATCACCACCAATGCACTGTGTGCACGGGGCTGGGCGAGTCGGTCGTGAGTCATACGGAGGGCGGGAAGAACCCGTTGCCGTCCTCTGCGGCTCTGCCGCCGGGGCTGAGGTTCGAGGTCACGCCGGGACGGGGCCCACCGGTACTCGGCGTCCCGCCTTCCGGCGCGGGAGAAGTACAGGCGTTGTTGCAGGTGTGGCGGAACTGACAGGTATCGCCGCTTCGGCTGTTCGTGGCAGGGCGCGACCCTGTCCGGGCCCGGAGTGGCTCTGAGTTCTGTCGCCTGTCACTTCGTCCTGCACACCGCTGCGCCCGGGCATACGGCTCCGGTTCGGTGGTGGGAGAGCCGTGATGATGAACCACCTGTCCTCTGTCCTCGACTCCGTCGCCTTTTCCCCCGCACAGTTGCTGGCCGCCGGTGGGCGGCAGGCAACCACGCCTGCCGCGCTGGTGGGCGGCACCCCGGTGCTGTGGGTGGGTGAGCCGTTCGCAACGCCGGGCCGGGGTTTCTGGGCCAAGCTGGAAGGCCACAACCCGGGCGGTATCAAGGACCGCGCCGCGCTGTACATGGTGCAGGCTGCCCGGGAGCGCGGCCAGCTGCTGCCCGGAGCGCGGATCGTTGAGTCCACTTCCGGAACCCTCGGCCTGGGCCTCGCGCTGGCCGGCGTCGCCTATGGCCATCCCGTCTCGGTCGTCACCGACCCGGGCATGGAGCCCCAGGTCGCCGGACTGCTGCGCGCGTACGGCGCCGAGGTCCACACCGTCAGTGAGCCGCACCCTGCCGGAGGCTGGCAGCAGGCCCGCCGTGAACGCGTCGGAGAGCTGCTCGCCGCGTACCCGGACGCGTGGTGTCCGGACCAGTACAACAACCCCGACAATGTCGCCGCCTACCAGCCGCTCGCGCACGAACTGGTCGCCCAGCTCGGCCGCATCGACACGCTGGTTGTCTCGGTCGGCACCGGAGGCCACTCCGCCGGCGTCGGCCGCGTGCTGCGCGGCTTCTTCCCCGCCCTGCGGGTGGTGGGCGTCGACACGTGCGGATCGACGATCTTCGGGCAGCCGGCCGGCACCCGGCTGATGCGTGGACTCGGCTCATCGATCTATCCCGGCAACGTCGCCTACGAGCTGTTCGACGAGGTCCACTGGGTCGCCGCCCCCGAAGCCGTCTGGGCCGCCCGCGCTCTGGCCAACACCCAGTACGCCACGGGCGGGTGGAGCGTGGGGGCGGTGGCCCTGGTCGCACGCTGGATCGCCCGTACGTGTGCGGCAGAGGACCGGATCGCGGTCGTCTTCCCCGACGGCCCGCACCGCTACGTCAGCACCGTCTTCGATGACGACTGGTGCCGCACCCACCAGCTGCTCGGACACACCCCGGCCGAAGACCCGCTGGAGATCGAACGCCCGGCCGATGCGGTCGTGAGCCGGTGGGCCCGCTGCCGCACTGTCGAACGGCCCCATCCCGCACTCGGCACAGAGCCGGCGGGCTCGGGTCTGGTGGGAGTAACCCGATGAGGAACCTGATCCGCCAGTCCCGTTCCTTCACCCCAGCGGTCCGGTTGCTGATGGTGAACCAGTTCGCCATCAACCTCGCCTTCTACATGCTCATGCCCTACCTGGCCGCCCACCTGTCCGGCGACCTCGGACTCGCTGCATGGACGGTCGGGCTGGTCCTGGGGGCGCGCAACCTCTCCCAGCAGGGCCTCTTCCTGATCGGCGGCACCATCGCCGACCGGTTCGGCTACAAAGCGCCCATCCTCGCCGGATGTCTACTGCGCACGGGCGGTTTCGCGCTGCTGGGCTGGGTCAACACCGTGCCCGCGCTGATCGCCGCCTCGGCGATCACCGGCTTCGCCGGCGCCTTGTTCAACCCGGCCGTGCGTGCCTACCTCGCTGCAGAGGCGGGCGAGCGCCGGGTGGACGCGTTCGCGACGTTCAACGTCTACTACCAGGCCGGCATGCTGCTCGGTCCGCTCGTCGGTCTGGCGCTGCTGGCCGCAGACTTCCGTCTGGTGTGCACGGTGGCAGCCGCGATTTTCGCGGCCCTGAGTGTCCTGCAGGCCCGAAACTTGCCCGCCCGGAGCGGCACAGATGGAGCCGATGCGCTGAAGGCGGGAAGCGGAGTGTGGGCGCAGTGGCGCACGGTCGTCGGCAACCGGCCGTTCCTGCTGTTCTCGGCGGCGATGATCGGCTCCTACGTGCTGACTTTCCAGGTCTACCTCGCGCTGCCGCTGGCCGCGGACGCCGCGCTCGGTGCTGACGGCACGAAGGCGACCAGCGCTCTGTTCGTGGTCTCCGCGGCGGTCGCGGTGGCCGGGCAGCTGAGGCTGACCGGCTGGGCCAAGCGCCGCTTCACCCCTCATCAGGCGCTGACGGCCGGCCTCGCGGCGATGGGCGGGGCTTTCCTGCCCCTGGCCCTGATCCCCGGCTCGTCCAAGGCCGCGGTGCTGGCAGCACTGGTGGTTGCCGTCGCTGTCCTGGCGGCGGGCAGCGCGGTGGTCTACCCCTTTGAGATGGACACCGTCGTTGCCCTGTCCGGCAACCGACTGGTCGCCACCCACTACGGCCTCTACAACACCGTCTCCGGCCTTGGTATCACTCTGGGCAATCTGGCCTGCGGCGCCCTGTGGGACTACGCACACACCCACGACTCCACATGGCTGGTGTGGGCGGCACTCACGGGCACCGGCGTCGGGTGTGCGGCAGCGGTCGGCGCGCTGGCCCGAACCGGCCGGCTCACCTGCCCCCTGCCGCAACCCGCCCCCGCCCCCGCCTAGAGGCAATCCAGGTGGTCGCGGGCGGCCAGCCCGCGACCACACGGTCACGGCGTCGCCGTCCGGGACCGGCGCATCCGGCTGCCGCCCGATAGCCTCGTACGCGGCGTTCCCCTGCGTCCCCCGTGGCTGGGCCCGCAGTTACCCCCTGGGGGTAGGATGGCGGGGTCAGTCATCGGCACACACGACACGGGCGGAGTTCATGGCGCGACGGGCAGCTCGCAGCAGCGGTGGCACAGTCCTCCGCTGGGTGTACGGGGTGTTGGGTACCCTGTGCATCGCGCTGGCGGTGCTCGTCCATCACGAAACCGTTGCGCCTGCCATGCCGCCCATGCCGGCCACTGGTATGCCGTCCACGTCGTCCGCCGGTCATGATGCTCATGTCGTGGCGGGCTGGGCGGGAGCGCCCGTGTATGGAAACGGTTCCGACGGTTGCGGCATGTCCGGCATGCAGCACTGCACCGCCGCGGGCGTCGGTTCTGTCCAGCTCGCTGTGCCCGGCCAGAGCCCCGTGTTCGCACCGGCGGACCTGCACCAGGCGGTGCCGGGGAGCGCCCCTGCCGGTGCGGTCGGCCGAGCTCCGCCTGATCTGTCTGTCCTGTCTCAACTGCGCATTTAGGCCGCGCCGGACGGCGCGCGATGTGCCGTCCTCATGCGACCACATCGGCAGTTTCGAGACAGAGGACAGCAATACGATGAAGAGCATCAACCGGCGTTCCGTCCTGCTCGCGGGCCTGGGAGCGGCCGGCGCGGGCGCGCTCGCCGCGTGCGGCGGCGATGATTCCGGCACCAAAGCCCTGGTCAGCCCCTCGGGCGCGGCGGTTGCAGCCACCGAGAAGAAGCGCACCAGCACCGGACGTACGCACCGGCTCACCCTGACCGCCGCACCCGCCATGATCGACCTGGGCAGTGGCGTTATGCCCAGGACCTGGGCTTTTGACGGGCGTGTTCCCGGCAAGGAGGTCCGGTTGTCCCTCGGCGACACCCTGGCCGCCGAGCTGTCGAACCAGCTCCCGGACAAGACCGCCACCTCGATCCACTGGCACGGCATCGCGCTGCGCAATGATAGTGACGGAGTGCCGCCCCTCACTCAGACCTCCGTGCGGGCCGGCTCGACCTTCACCTACCGGTTCACCGCCGACGCCCCAGGCACGTACTTCTTCCACCCGCACGTCGGTGTCCAGCTCGACCGAGGGCTGTACGCCCCGCTGATCGTCGAGGACCCCAAGGAGCCTCTCGCGTACGACGACGAGTGGGTGGTCCTCCTCGACGACTGGGTCGACGGTGTCACTGGCACGCCGGACGAGGTCTTCACCGAACTCAAGCACGGCATGGGGGCGATGAGCGGCCACACGGACACGGGAGACACCCCCAGCCCGTCCAGCAGCATGGGCGGCCATGACATGGGAGACATGGGCGGAATGGACATGAGCCAGGCGTCGTCCCCGCCCGCTTCGGCCGCCTCACCGTCCGGGGACATGCCGATGAAGTTCATGCTTATGGGCGCCACCAGCAAGCTGCTGGGAGGCGACGCCGGCGATGTGAAATACCCGCACCACCTGATCAACGGCCGAGTGGCCACGGACCCGGATGTCTACGCGGGCAAGCCCGGGAAGAAGGTGCGGCTGCGGATCATCAACGCCGGCTCCGACACCGCCTACCGAGTCGCTCTCGGTGACCACAAGCTGACCATCACCCATACCGACGGATTCCCCGTCCGGCACCAGGAAGTGGATGCTTTGCTCGTCGGTATGGGCGAGCGCTACGACGTCCTGGTCACCCTCGGCGACGGCGTCTTCCCGCTCGTCGCGGTGGCCGAGGGCAAGAGGGCGAGCGGCCTGGCCCTGGTGCGGACGGGTTCGGGGAGCGCACCGTCGGCGACCGTCCGGCCGAGGGAACTCGACGGCATGATCGTGACCGCGCCGCAGCTGCGGGCGGCCGACGGCGCCCGGCTCGCCTCGGCCAAGACCGACGTCACCCACCGGATCAAGCTGACCGGTGGTATGGAGAAGTACAACTGGTCCATCAACGGGCGGCCGTTCGACATGGCCGACCCGCAGGCGAACCCGATCGTCATCCAGGAGGGCCAGCGGGTGCGGCTCGACTTCGTCAACGGCACCGACATGTGGCACCCGATGCACCTGCACGGCCATACCTACCAGCTCGGCAGCAGCGGGCCGCGTAAAGACACCACCATCGTCCTGCCAGGTACGAAGACGTCCGTCTTCTTCGATGCCGACAACCCGGGCCAGTGGATGCTGCACTGCCACAACACCTATCACGGCGAAGCCGGGATGATGGCCAACGTCGCCTATCGCGCCTGACCCCCAGGGGGTTGCGCCGGGAGGCCCTGAGGCCCTGCTCCCCGGCGCAACCCCGCCGCAGGAGTGCAGCGTGCGCGCCATCGGCACGGTCGCAGACGGAAACCTTCTCCAGCGCGGCGCGCCACGCCCCTTTTCGCAGCCCGCAGCCGGAATCCTCACAAGGGACGCCCGGCCGAGTCTGATTACGCATGCCCCCGGGGGGTACGCGACTGGCTCAGGACGGCAGCAGAGAGGAGCACCGGAAATGCCCGCCCAGGCCGCCAACACCGTTGATGCGCTCCGCCCCGGGCTTGCGACGGGGCGGAACCGCGGACGCCTTCCGGTCGCCTGCCAAGGCGGTGAGACGGGGTGAGCGGCACCACGGCGGCGCTGTCGCTCCTGGGCGTCGCCGCGCTGGCCGTCGTCGGCGTCTACGGGGCGGCCTGGGCGGCGCGGTTGTCTGCTGATCCGGTGGCCGCTGCGCCGTTCGGGTCGGGGCTGGAGCCGGTCGAGCATGCGGTGAGCCGGTTCCACGTGCGCTGGTACACCGTGACGATGCTCTTCCTGGCCTTCGATATGGAGATGGTGTTCATGTACCCGTGGACGCGGGTGATCTCTGCCATGGGGCCCAGTGCAGTGATCGAGATGTTCGTCTTCCTGGGGGTTCTGCTGGCCGGGGTCGTCTACGCCTGGCGGGAGGGTGCGCTGCGATGGACGTGACCGGCCTTGCCCTGCGCGCTGCCGCGGCTCGGCCCCGTGTGCTGCTGGCCACCCTGCCGGGCGGAGCGGCTGCGCGGCTGGAAGCAGAGCGCTTGCTGCGGCTGCGGGACTGGCCACTGGTCGCAACCCCGGCGCAGGCGGATGTGCTGCTCATCGCCGGGCCGGACTGCCCGGACCTGCATCCGGCGCTGAATCGGCTGTGGCAGGACCTGCCCGCGCCCCGCGCTCGCGTCCACGCGCCCGGTGCCGGTGACGTCGAGGCCGCGCTGGAGACCGGACAGGCCCGGCTCACCACGCCAGTTGATCAGTGCACGCAGGCCGAGGCGCCTGCCGGAGCAGGCCGGAGTGGTGATGATGCCGGCCCGCACCACCAGGAGTCTCGCGGTGGTGAAGACCACGACGAGGGGCACGGCGACGCCAACGGTTCACACGACGAGCACGACGACGGGAACGGCGACCATCATCATGATGCGGAAGCGCAGCGCGGGGACAGCCAGGCCGACCCGCAGGATGAACACCACGAAGCCCACGACGGCCACGGCGGCGGCGAGGGTGACACAAGCCAGGGCCACGGCGACCATGAGGCGCATGGCGGTCACGGCGGCGGTGACATGGAGATGCCGGGCGGGCTGCCGATGGCCGAGCAGGGTGAGGACCGTGACGGCCTGATGCTCGACCAGCTGCACGTGGGCCTGGGGCCGTTGCTTGCCGACTGGCCGGCCGGACTGACCATCCGCGTGACCTTGCAGGGCGACGTCGTGCAGGAAGCCAAGGTCGAGGAGCCGCTGCGGTCCGACACCACGGGAAGGGAAGCGTTCTGGGTGCAGCCGTGGCTGCGCGCTGCGGCTGGTGAGCCGGTGAGCGTGGGTGAGGCGGCCCGGCGTCGGGCGGCCGCGCATCTGGACAGTCTGGCCCGGCTGCTGTCGGTGGCCGGGTGGCCCGCCGAGACGATCGTGGCGAGGCGGCTGCGCGACGACCTGCTCGACGGTGCGCCCGGTGAGGGGTTCGCGCCTCGGCTGGAGCGTTTCGCCCGCCGGGTCGGCCGGTCGCGGACGTTGGCCTGGATGACCCGAGGGATCGGCCAGGTGAGCACGGAAGAGGCGCGTGAGGCCGGGGTGAGCGGGCCGGCGGCGCGGGCCGGTGGGGACGCGACCGATCGCTACCGGCAGTGGCTTGCCGACCTCCGCCGCGATGTGGGGCGGCTGGAGGAGCCGTCACCGCTTCGACCGGCGAGGGAGGAAAGCCCCCGCGGCTGCTGGAGGGGGGATGACCCGCCGTCGGCCCCGCTGATCGCGCTGCTGCCAGGGCTGCTGACGGGGGCAGAACTGGCCGCGGCCCGCCTCATCGTGGCCAGCCTCGACCCGGACCTGGACGAACTCGCTACGGCACGAAGCGAGGTGGAGGCCCGTGGTTGAGGCAGGGGCATGGTGGACGCTGCTGGCGGCACCCGTGATGCTGCTCGCGCTGGCCGGGCTGGCGGTGGTCGGCCATGCGGCGCTTGAAGCCCGGGACGCGGGCCGGTCTGTCAGCCCTGCGACCATGGTTCGGCCGTTTCTCGGCGTGCCAGGGGCGCTGCTGGCACAGCCGCGGCGCCTGCCGGCCTCGGATGTGCTGCTGTGGCGGGCCGGTGTGGTCACGGTGCCGGTGGCGGCGGTGCTGTCCACGCTGGTGATCCCGTTCGGTGGCATGGCGGTGGCCGACCTGTCGGTCGGGGTGGTGTGGTTCAACGCCATGGAGGTGCTGACCTGGGCCGGGTTGTGGCTGGCCGGGTGGGGCCCCAACGCGGCCTTCTCCCTGGTCGGCGGCTACCGGTTCCTGGCCCAGGGCCTGGCCTACGAACTGCCGATGATGTTCGCGCTGATCTCGACCGCGACCGGGGCGCAATCCCTGCGGGTGAGTGACATCGCCGCCGCCCAGCACGGCCTGTGGTACGCGGTGTGGATGCCGGTCGCCTCTGTCGTCTATCTGGCCGGGGTGCTCGCCTTCAGTTTCCTGGGACCGTTCGCCTACCCGGTCGGCCGTGACCTGGCCGGCGGGGTACTGAGCGAAGTTGCCGGGGCGGACCGGCTGCTGCTCGAGGCCGGGCGGTGGCTGTGGCTGGCGGCCGGCGCGGCGATGGCGGTCCCACTGTTCCTGGGCGGCGGTGCGGGACCGGGCATGCCCGCCTGGGCCTGGTCGCTGGTGAAGACGCTGCTGGTACTGGCCGTGCTGGTGGTGGCGGTGCGGCGGCTGCCGGTCATCCGGGCTGACCGGTATGTGGAGTTCGTCTGGGTGGTGCTCATTCCGCTGACGATCGTGCAGGTACTCATTCCGGCCCTGGTCGACCTGAACCGATGAAGAGCAAGGGGATCACACCATGAGTACGTCGGACCTCGTGCTGCTGGGGGTGCTGGGCGCGCTCGCCCTGGCCGGCGGCGTGCTGGTGTTCACCCTCAACTCGATGGCCCGCGTCACCTTCTCCCTGCTGGCGTCTCTGGCTTGCGTCGGTGGTGTGGTGGCCGTGCTGGGGCTGCCGTACCTGGGTGTGGTGATCGTGCTGATGATGGTCATGGAGATGGTGATCATGGCCGTGTTCATGATCGCTTACATGATGAACCCGGCCGGTCTGATGCCGATGTCCATGCTGCACAACACGCGCGGCGCGCTGGCCGTCAGCTCCGTGGTGTTCGCCGCCCTGGTCGCCGGGATCTTCGCCGTGCCCTGGCCACGCCGGAGCGGTGCCCGGCCGAGCGATACCACCCTCCAGGTCGGCATGTCCCTGATGGGCGACCAGATGCTGACCATGGTCACCCTCGGGTTCGTGCTGCTGGCCACCATGGTCGGCGCCACCGTGCTGGCCACCCACCGGGGCCGCTACGACCGCTTCGGCGACGACCTCGACCAACGCCCCGCGAAGGACCCGGCCGGCGGAGGGGTGGGCCGATGACCTTCGAACTGCTTTTGGTGCTGGCCGCGGGCCTGTTCTGCACTGGCCTGTTCGGTGCACTGTCCCAGCAGTCCATCGTGATGATCATGATGGGAATCGAGTTGATGATCGGCGGGATCATCGTGGCGGCCGCCGACTTCTGGCACTTTATCGCCCCCGCCGCAGGCAGTGGCCAGGTGGTGATCGTGGCGGCGGTGGTGGCGATGGCGGTGGAGATGGCGATGGGCTTCGCCGTCACCACAGCGATCTACCGGGCCCGGCAGGTCGACATGACCGACATGGCCGAGGACCTGAAGGGGTGACCGTGCTGCTCTGGCTGCTGATCTGTGTGCCCCTGG
This sequence comes from Streptomyces sp. OfavH-34-F, assembly GCF_022347745.1. Lineage (GTDB taxonomy): Bacteria > Actinomycetota > Actinomycetes > Streptomycetales > Streptomycetaceae > Streptomyces. The sequence goes on along the minus strand of NZ_JAKRGC010000001.1, from coordinate 95,178 downwards.
GCGCGGGGACCGTCCTCTGCCTGGCTGGCCGAGGCGTCAACCGGTCGGCTTCCTTCCTCGGGGTGGCGGCGGCCCTGGCGACGCTGGGTCTGGCCGTGACCGCCGCGCTCACACGGCCCGAGGCGAGCGCGCCGCTGTTTACCGGGATGCGGGCAGGGCTCGCGGTGGACGGTCTGTCCGCCGTCATGGTGATCACCGTTGCCGCGGTCACCCTGGGGGTGCTGCTGTTCTCCACCGGGGAGTTCGGTCAAGGCGAGAACCGGGGCCGGTTCTACGGACTGATGCTGCTGTTCGCCGGGGCCATGCTGGTCACCGTCACGGCAACCACGCTGCCGCTGCTGCTGATGGCCTGGGAGGTCATGGGCGCGACCAGCTGGGCGCTGATCGGCTACTGGTGGCAGCAGCCGGAACGGGTTCAGGCCGCGAACGTCGCCTTCCTCACCACGCGCACCGCCGACCTCGGCCTGTATCTCGCGGCCGGGGCCGCGCTCGCGGGCGGCGTCGGCTCGCTGCGCCTGGACGCGCTGCCGCAGGCGGCCTCGCCGTGGCTGCACGTGGTCACCGCGGGAGTCGTGGCCTCGGCGTTGGGCAAGTCCGCACAGTTGCCGTTCTCCTTCTGGCTTTCCAAGGCCATGCAGGGTCCCAGCCCGGTCTCGGCGCTGCTCCACTCGGCGACCATGGTCGCCGCCGGTGCCTACCTGCTGCTGCGCCTGCACCCGCTGCTGGCCGCCACCGACTGGGCGGGACCGATGGTCGCCTGGACCGGCGCGGCCACCGCCCTGGTCCTTGGCCTGGTGGCCGTCGCCCAGAACGACCTGAAACAGCTGCTCGCGGCCTCCACTTCAGCGCAGATCGGGTTCATGGTCCTTGCGGCCGGAAGCGGCGGCGTGGCCGGCGGCCTCACCCAGCTCGTCGCGCACGCCGCCACCAAGTCGGGACTGTTCCTGGCCGCAGGGGCGTGGCTGACAGCGCTGGGCACCAAGCAGTTGCCAGCCCTTCGCGGCGCCGCCCGCACCTACCGCCTGGTCGGTGCCGCCTTCTCTCTTGGCACCCTGACGCTGGCCGGGCTGGCGCCGCTGTCGCTGTGGGCGGCCAAGGACGAGATCCTCGCCGCCGCCCGCGCCGAGAACACCGCCCTGTACGCCGTCGGGCTGGCCGCCGCGGCCGTGTCGGCCGTCTACAGCGTCAAGGCCCTGTGGTACGTCACCCGGCCACTGCCCGCCGACGCAGAAGCGGGGTACGACACCGAGGAGCACGGCACCCGCCGCGTCCCGCGCGCCGCACCCTTCCCGCTGTGGGCGTTGACCAGCCTCGCGGCGGTGCTGGGCGTACTGGCTCTGCCCGGCCCCGCTTCCTGGATCGAGCGACTGGTCGGCGCCCCTTCCGAGCCCTCGCCGAAAGCGTGGGAGCTGGGTCTGTCGGCCGGCGTGGCGCTCGCCGCTGCGACGTGGGCCTGGTGGCACTCCTCCCACCCCACTCCGGCACCGCGGGTTGTGGCGGGCTGGGCGGAGGGCTGGTTGGGCCTGGAGCGGGCTGCGTACCTGCTCGTCGTCGGTCCGGTCCTGGCCCTGGCCCGTGCCCTGACCGTCTTCGACGACCGGGTCGTGGACGGCGCGGTCCGGCAGACCGCCCGGGCCGGCCTGGCGGCCTCCCGGTTCGCGCGCCGCCTGGACGACGACGGCATCGACGCCGCCGTAGGCGCGGTCGCGTCCGGTGCGCGCCGTCTCGGGCGGTGGGCGCGCCGCCCGCAGACTGGGCTGCTGCACCAGTACTACGCCCAAGCTGCCGTCGGCTTCTGCGTATTGACCCTGATCGTGCTGTTGGTGAGGTAACGCCCTGTGCTGAGTGTCATCACCTTCCTCCCGCTGGCCGTGTGCACGGTACTGCTGCTTCTGCCGCCACGCGCGCTGTCGAACCGTGTCTGCAGTTGGGTGTGGATCGTCACCGCGGCCGCCGATCTGGCCCTCGTGATCGCCCTGTGGGCGGCATTCGATCCCGGCGGCGGCCTCCAGTACCAGCAGCGGGTGCGCTGGATTCCCAGCGCCGGCGTGAGCTACCACGTCGGCGTCGACGGGCTGTCCCTGCCTCTGATCGCGCTGACCTGCCTGCTGTTCCTGGCCGTCGCCGTGTACTCGCTGCGCGAGACGAAGCGCGTGCGCTCGTACGTCTGTCTGTTCCTATTTCTGCAGACTGTCAGCCTGGGGCTGTTCGTAGCCCTGGACCTGATCCTGTTCTTCGTCTTCTTCGACCTCTCCATCGTCGGCATGTTCTTCGTCATCGCCGGCTGGGGCCACGGGGAGCGCGCACGCGCAGCGGCGCTAAAGTTCTTCCTCTACACCTTCATCGGATCCCTCGCCCTGCTGCTCGGCTTCATCGGCCTCTACCTGGCCGCCACTCCGCACACCTTCGACATCGTCGACCTCACCCGCGCCAATCCGCTGGCCGGGCGCGGCCTGTACGCCGGCCTGGTGCTGCTCGCCATCGGCGTCGGGCTCGCGGTCAAGACGCCGACCGTGCCCTTCCACACCTGGCTGCCCCCGGCTCACACCGATGCCCCCGCCGCAGGCTCGGCGATCCTGGCCGGCGTGCTGCTGAAAATGGGCACCTACGGCGTCGTCCGCATCGCCATGCCCCTGCTGCCCGGCGGCTGGCGCCACTACGCCCTGGTCATCGTGATCGTCGGAGCCGTCTCCGTGGTCTACGGAGCCCTGGTCGCCCTCGCCCAGACCGACTTCAAACGCATGATCGCCTACACCTCGGTCAACCACATGGGCTACATCATCCTCGCCGTCGGCGCCGCAGGAACCCTCGCCGGCAGCGACGCCCAAGCCCGCTCCCTGGCGGTGACCGGCGCGGTCACCCAGATGGTCAGCCACGGCCTGATCACCGGCGCTCTCTTCCTGCTCACCGGCGTCCTGTACGACCGCGGTGGCACCTACTCCATTGACGCCTACTCCGGCCTGGCCGCCCACACACCGCGCTTTGCCGCCGTGACCGCGGTGGCCGCGTTCGCCTCCCTCGGCATCCCCGGCTTTTCCGGGTTCATCGCCGAATTCCAGATCTTCACCGGCTCCCTCGCCTCCCAGACCGTGGCCACCGCCATCGCGGTGACCGGGATCCTGATCACCGCCGCCCTGTTCCTGCGGGCACTGCACGGCATGTTCCTCGGCGTCCCCCAGTTGCCGCAGACCACCCCCACCAGCGGCATCACCGACCTGAAGCGCAGCGAAGCGCTGTCCACCGTGGCGCTGCTGGCCGTCGCACTCATCATCGGCGTCGCGCCGCGCTGGCTCCTGGACGTCATCGAACCCGCCAGCCACACCGTCATCGGATTGGTCGCCCGGTGAACGAGAACCTCACCGCCCTCATCCCCGAACTGTCCCTGGTCGGCGCGGCCGTGCTCGGGCTCCTCGCCGGATCCTGGCTGCCGCGCCGCCGCCAGTGGCTCATTGCCGCCCTGGCGGTCGTCGCCTGTACCGCGGGCCTCGTCGCGACCGCGATCACCATGGCCACTGGCCGCGAACAGACAGTGTTCTCCGACCAGTTCGCCGTGGACGTCGCCACCGACGCTGGGCGCCTGATTGTTCTCGGCGCACTGCTGCTGGTCATCGCCATGTCGGCGGAAACCGTGCGCGGCCACAAACGCGAAACCGAGTACTGGGTCCTGCTCCTGCTGACCAGCGCCGGCACCCTCGCCCTCATCGGCGCGAACGACCTTCTGATGCTGTTCGCCGCCTACCTGCTCGCGTCCATCCCCGCCTACGCCCTGGTTGCCTTCGCCAAGGACAACTTCGGGACGGAAGCAGCCTTGAAGTACTACCTGATGGGCGCGCTGCTCGGAACCACCATGCTCGCTGGCGTCGCCCTGTTCTACGGCGCCGGGCACGCCACCCTCTACCACGAACTGCGCACCACCCTGCCCGAAGCCCCTTACGGTCTCGTCGCCGTAGCCCTGGTTGCCGTTCTGGCGGGACTGCTGTTCAAGGCCGGCGCGGTGCCCGCCCACTTATGGGTCCCGGACGTCACCGACGGCGCACCCGCCCCCATCGCCGCCTACGTCACTACCCTGCCCAAGGTCGGCGCACTGATCGCCAGCTACCGGCTGCTGCACCAGGCTCTGCCCGACAGCGACGTCAACTGGCCGTTCCTACTGGCGGTCCTGGCCGGCGTCACAATGACGTTGGGCAACCTGGCGGCGTTCTTCCAGACCTCCGTCAAACGCCTGCTCGCCTACTCCACCATCAGCCAGGTCGGCTATCTCCTGATGGCCCTCGCCGTCGCCACCCGCACCGACCTCGCCCAACAAAGCCTGCTGTTCTACCTGGCCGCCTACGCCGTCACCAACCTCGGCGCCTTCGCCGTCGTCACCGCACTACCCGCCGCCCGCACCCTGGAGGACTACCGCGGCCTCGCCAGCCGCCGCCCCGGCCTCACGGCCGTCCTCGTCCTCTGCCTCCTCGGCCTGGTCGGCACCCCGCCCACTGGCGTCTTCCTCGGCAAACTGGAAATCTTCAGCGCCACCATCGACGGCGGCTACACCTGGCTCGCCGCCCTCGCCGTCGCCAACACCGTCGCCTCCCTCTTCTACTACCTCCGTTGGCTTACCCCCCTCTTCACCATCACCGACTTCGCACCGCTCGCCACTCATGCAGCCGCGGGCCGGTTGACTACTGCCACCGCCTACACCGCCGGCACCCTCGCCCTCGGCCTCGGGATCGCCGGTGAAGCAGCGCTTGCATTCGGGACTGGGAACCTGCTGCCATGACACCCTGCGGCGGTCTGCGGTAGAGACCCGGGATGATTGTCCACAGCCTGAGTCTGAGACATGAGATGTCTGGACACACAATCTGCTTGCATAACGCAGGTAGGGCAGAAGCCGCGCTTCGCTTCGCCGGGGAAGGTCTCGTACCAGGTTGGTTCGCCACCATCGCCGGTCCAGGTGATCGTCTTGAAGCCCACCCACCACATCACGGGGGTGCCGCCGAGTTTCTGGCAATGATCACATTCGCAGGTGTGGGGGAAGGCTGCCGGGCCCTGGGCGGTGAAGCGGATGCGGCCGCACAGGCAGCCGCCGGTGCGGACCTCGGCTTCTTCGGCTCCCTGGGTGTTGGGGGCGGGGGTGGCGTTCATCAGGTGATCTCCCAGGTGGAGTGGGCAAGTTGAGCCCATCAGTGTGCCATCGCTTCCGTGATCGCCAGGACGCTGTTGGCGGCTCTGGCGTGGCCCCGGCCGTGTGCGCCGATCGTGGAGGCGTCATGGGCCCGGGCGACGAATCCGCGCTCAGGGGCGTCCCAGGGCGTGCACGGCCATCGGGCATCGCGCCGGTGCACAGTGCCTGTCTGAACCGCGGGGTGGTGTGCCGAGCCCGACGAAGCGCCACTCGCCACTGCGGTGACCGGCCTCGTCCCTCCCGATCTTGGCTGCGAAAACGTACGAAGCGTGCGGGTTCGCGGATTCCCGGAGTGGTGGAAAGGAGGACCCGCTCGCCAGATCGCCGTGGAGAGCGAACGGGGAACGGGTTTGCAGGAGCGGTGGTGCGGACCGGTTCGGTCAGCGGGGCCGGGACTGCGTGATCCGCCATAGGCGGCGCGGCAGTTCTCCCTCTTCGAAAGCGTGGACTTCGTCGAGGTTCCAGCCGTCGGCGAGTTGCTCGACGAGGCTGCGGTCGAAGAAGTGCACGGCGAAGCCGCCGTGCTCGAAGATGTCGTCGCCTCGGGCGATGCCGGAGTTGTAGTGGGCGTCGCCGGTGTGGCGGACGGTGTAGAGGAAGATGCCGCCGGGTCTCAGCACCCGGCGGCCCTCGTGGACCGCGGCGTGGATCTCCTCGGTGGACAGGGCCATGCACAGCAGCATGTGCGCGAAGACGGCGTCGACGGACGCGTCTTCCAGGGGCAGGGGTACCCGCACGTCGTGCACGGTGGTGGTCACCCGCTCGGCCACCTGTTGGCGGAGGGCCGCCGCGCGCAGCTGCTGAAGGCCGGCGGCGGAGAAGTCTGCGGCCTGGACCGTGAAGCCCTCACGTGCGAGGTACAGGGCGTCGCGGCCGTGACCGGCCCCCAGCTCCAGGACGTCCCTGGCTCCGGCGCTCCGGAAGGCGCCGGCCGCGTGGACGGCTGCGGTGGAGGGTGCCTCGCCGTACATCGAGGGGTGCGCGGTGTAGGTGTTCTGCCAGTGGCGGCGCTGGGCCTGCGCCAGATCCTCGTCGTTCATGCTGGCACTCCCGGTCGTCCGTCCATGGCCAGGCGCCAGCGTAGATGTCGTTGCCGGCAGCCCTGCACCTCGCGGGACGGGGCCTGTACCTCGCCCGTAGGGGCTCAGATATCGTCTTCCGATATCGGGCACCGTTAGGTGCAGGGGTTGAGGGAGTGGTCCATGACTAATCCGGTAACCGTCAGCGGCAACTCGGGTGAGCTGCGGCGGCGCCTCGGGGTGACGGACGCGGTCGTGATCGGTCTGGGGTCGATGATCGGGGCCGGGATCTTCGCCGCGCTCGCCCCCGCTGCCGGTGCGGCCGGCTCCGGGCTGCTGATCGGTCTGGCCCTAGCGGCCGTGGTGGCCTACTGCAACGCGACCTCCTCGGCTCGTCTCGCGGCCCGCTATCCGGCCTCCGGCGGCACCTACGTCTACGGGCGTGAGCGTCTGGGCGAGTTCTGGGGCTATCTGGCGGGGTGGGGCTTCGTCGTCGGCAAGACCGCCTCGTGTGCGGCGATGGCGCTCACGGTCGGCACTTACGTGTGGCCGGGCCAGGCCCATGCGGTCGCGGTCGCCGCGGTCGTGGCGCTGACGGCGGTGAATTACACCGGTGTGCAGAAGTCCGCGCTGCTGACCCGGGTGATCGTGGCCGTTGTGCTGGCGGTGCTCGCCGCTGTCGTGGTCGCCGCCCTCACCTCGTCCGTAGCGGACGCTGCCCGGCTGAGCGTCGGCTCCGATGCCACCGCCGGCGGGGTGCTTCAAGCGGCGGGTCTGCTGTTCTTCGCCTTCGCCGGGTACGCGCGCATCGCCACCCTCGGCGAGGAGGTCCGCGACCCCGCGCGCACGATCCCGCGGGCAATCCCGCTCGCGCTGGGTATCACCCTCGTCGTCTACGCGGCCGTCGCCGTCTGCGTCCTGATGGTGCTGGGCCCGGACGGGCTCGCTGCGGCGGCGGCTCCTGTGTCGGACGCCGCCCGGGCCGCGGGTGCCGGCTGGCTCGTCCCCGTGGTTCGCGTCGGTGCGGCCGTCGCTGCTCTGGGCTCGCTGCTCGCGCTGATCCTAGGTGTCTCGCGGACCACTTTGGCCATGGCCCGCGACCGGCACCTGCCGCATGCCCTGGCGGCGGTCCACCCGAAGTTCAAGGTGCCCCACCGTGCCGAACTGGTGGTCGGCGCCGTGGTGGCGGTGGTCGCCGCGACCGTGGACGTGCGCGGAGCGATCGGCTTCTCCTCGTTCGGGGTACTGGCGTACTACGCCGTCGCGAACGCCTCCGCGTGGACGCTCTCACCCGGCGAGGGGCGTCCGGCGCGGGTCATCCCGGCCGTCGGGCTGGCCGGCTGCATCGTGCTGGCCTTCGCCCTGCCCGTGTCATCGGTGATCTGGGGTGCTGCGGTCCTGGTGTTCGGCGCTGCCGCGTACGGGGTCCGTCGCACTGTGCGCAAGCGCAACCCTTAGGAGTCCGGCCGGCACGGCGGTCCGCTGACTGGCCGCCGGCCTACGGGGCGCCGTCGCCAAGGACCTCGCGGGCCAGCTCCTTCAGCGCCCGCCGGTCCTCCGCGAGGGCTTTCTTCCCGGCTTCGGTGGCCGTGTAGACCCGTCGGGTGCGGCCGTCGACCACCCGCTGCTCGGAGACGAGCAGGCCGTCGGCCTCCAGGCGGTGCAGCGTCGGGTAGAGGGTTCCGGGGCTGATCTGGTAGCCGTGAGAGGCCAGCTCCTCGGTCATCCACGCGCCGTGGATCTCCTCCTCGGCCGCGTGATGCAAGATGTGCAGCCGCACCGCAGCCCGCTGGAACTCCCGCACCCCGCACCCGCCTCCGGCTGTGACGAAACCGATATCGGCTTCCGATCCTACGGTGACGACCAGACCGCCCCGCACCGTCCGGACCGGCCCCGCTCCCGCGCACCGCGGGCCGCGGGTACGGGGCAGGGGTATGGTCGAGGCATGACTGCCGGTCCCGGGAGGGAGCGGAGCGACGGGCGAGGGAGCAGCCGTGGAGCACACCGGACGCACCGGCGGGCGGGCCGTGGCCCGGCTGCTCGCGGTGTGTGCGGTGTTGTTCGGCCTGTTCCTGATGCACGGCGCCCCGGCCACGGCCGCCGGCGGGTGTCACGGCGAGACGGCCGTCGCCGCCCCGGCCTCGCACGCCGAACAGGTCTCCAGTCATCACGCCGACACGCCGGTTGCCCCTCCCGCCGGGGTCAGGGTGTCGCAGGCCGTCCCGCCGGCACCGTCCGCCGGGGCGGGTTCCGTGTGTGTGGCGGTCGCGCCTCGAGATCGGCTGCTCGCGCCGGTGGTGTGGGTCCTGGCGGCGCTGGTCTTCACCGTGTTCTACGCCGGGGCCGGCAGCGGGTGGCGGGCTGCCGCAGGACGGGCCGGCAGGCGCGGTCCTCCAGGGGGCGGGCGGGAACTGCTGCTGAGAGTGTGCACCGCGCGCAGGTGACAGGGCCTCGCCCGGGGTCCGTTGCGTACGGGCCGTGGGCCACACGCGCCCCGACCACCCGCGCGCTGTTGCGGCGCGCACCAGCCGAAAGCCACCTGCCATGTCGTTCATCTCCCGTTCCACCGCCTTCCGCCGTGCCCTGGCCGCGGCGGGCAGCGCCGTCGTCCTCGCCGGGGCCCTGGCCGCCTGCGGCTCGTCGAAGGACTCCGGCTCCTCCATGCCCGGCATGGACCATGCCGCCACGCCGTCCGCCCCCGCGTCCTCTGCCGATGCCGGGCACGGCCACGACTCCATGTCTGGCATGGACCACGCCGGCATGGGCAACGGCCTGGCCGACGCCCGGGACGGCTACCGGCTCGCCTCCTCCGCGGCCACGCTGCCCGCAGGCCGGCCCGCCCCCTACACGTTCAAGGTCACCTCTCCGGACGGCAAGCCGCTCACCGCGTTCGCGCCGGACCAGAGCAAGCTGATGCACTTCTACGCCATCCGCTCGGACCTGACCGGCTTCCAGCACCTGCACCCCGCCATGAGTGACGACGGCACCTGGACCGCTGACCTCGCATCCCTGGAACCCGGCAGCTGGCGCGTGTACGCCTCCTTCATCCCCGGCACGGGTCCCGGCAAGGACCAGGACTTCGTCCTCAGCCGCACCGTCATCGTGCCCGGCGACGCCCCCACGACCCCGCTGCCCGCCGCGGCCACGAGCACCACCGCCGACGGCTACACGGTCACCGTCAAGGGCGGCGAGCTCATGGCCGGCATGACCCACCCGCTGACCGTCAGCATCAGCAAGGACGGCAAGCCGGTCACCGATCTCCAGCCCTACCTGGAGACCTACGCCCACCTGACCGCCTTCCGCGAGGGTGACCAGGCGTTCGCCCACCTCCACCCGCAGACCGAGGTGAAGGGCGACCGGGGCGGCCCTGACCTGGCCTTCCAGGCCATGCTGCCCGAGTCGGGCAACTGGCGGCTGTTCCTGCAGTTCCAGACCGGTGGCAAGCTCCACACCGCCGCCCTGACCCTCAAGGTCGCCTGACCCAGTCCGGGGCGCCACCCCGTGGCGCCCCGGACCCCCGCCCTCACCCCGCCCGGCGTTCCGCCGCGCCGACGTGTCGGTGTGCCCCGAGCGGTGCCCGAACCGGGAGGCTTCGAGAATGATCCACGCCGTACTCCACGCACTGTCGATCACACTGTCCATGACGTGGGAGATCACCTGGGCCCTGATCCTGGGCTTCGCCCTGTCCGCGGTGGTGCAGGCCGTCGTCCGCAAGTCGACGGTGGTCTCGCTCCTGGGGGACGACCGTCCCAAGACCCTGGCCATCGCGGCTGGGCTGGGGGCGGCATCCTCCTCCTGCTCGTACGCGGCCGTAGCACTGGCCCGCTCGCTGTTCCGCAAGGGCGCGAACTTCACCTCCGCGATGGCCTTCGAGATCGCCTCCACCAACCTCGTGATCGAGCTCGGCGTGATCCTGGCCCTTTTGATGGGCTGGCAGTTCACCGCGGCGGAGTTCGTCGGCGGCCCCGTCATGATCATCGCGCTGGCCGTGCTGTTCTGGCTGTTCCTGCACGAGCGGCTCCTGCGCCAGGCGCGCCAGCAGGCCGAACGCGGGGTCGCCGGGGCGATGGAGGGCCACGCGGCGATGGACATGTCCGTCCAGCGCGAGGGCTCCTTCGCCCGGCGGCTGCTGTCGGGCGAAGGGTTCACCTCCACCAGTCACGTCTTCGTGATGGAGTGGGCGGCGATCCTGCGGGACCTGGTGGTCGGACTGCTGATCGCCGGGGCCATCGCCGCCTGGGTCCCCGACTCGTTCTGGAGCGCTCTCTTCCTCGACGGGCATCCGCTGGCGTCCAAACTGATCGGCCCGCTCATCGGCCCGCTGGTCGCGATCGCCTCGTTCGTCTGCTCGATCGGGAACGTGCCCCTCGCCGTCGTCCTGTGGAAGGGCGGCATCAGCTTCGGCGGCGTGGTCGCGTTCATCTTCGCCGACCTGCTGATCCTGCCGATCCTGAACATCTACCGGAAGTACTACGGCGCGAGGATGGCCCTCTTCCTGCTGTGGACCTTCTACGCCGCCGCGGTCCTCGCCGGCTACGTCGTGGAATTCGCCTTCGGCGCCCTGGGGCTCATCCCCGACCAGGCCGACGCCACGATCCCGACGGAGGGGATCTCCTGGAACTACACGACGTTCCTCAACATCGCCTTCCTCCTGCTGGCCGCCGCGTTCCTGATCCGGTTCTTCCGCACCGGCGGCCGGCAGATGCTCGCCATGATGGGCGGCGCCCCTGGCAGCCAGGAACAGGGCGGAGAAGACCGCCACGACGGCCACGGCTGAGGAACACCGCGAGCCGGTCGGTGAAGCGCGAGCCCGGACCGGTTGGCGGGCGCAGTCTCGCCGGTGACGGTGTTCAGCGCGTGTGGGCGAGCTCGAGGAACCGGTGGAGGTCGTGTGCGGCCTCCACGGCGCACAGGCCGGTGGCCGCCAGGAGTACTGCAGCGGCGGCCAGGAGCAGGGGCGGGCTCTGCGGCGGGGGTGCGAGGAGGGCCGCGACACGGCGGGGGACGACGCCGGGACTCGGCCTGCGACGGCCGAGGATGCCGAGAGCCGCGGCGGGAACGAGACGCCGGGTGCGGCCGCGTTTGGTGGCGACGGCGGCACGGGCGACGGTCTCGGCAACGGCGCGGCGGTCGCCGGTGTGGCGGGCGGCATGCTCGTCGGCCCAGCGTTCGACGGTGTAGGCGACTGCGGTAGCCAGGGGACGCAGCAGCGGGTTGGCCGCGGCCGCGATCTGGCTGAGGGACACGAACGCGTAGTGGTGGTTCTGCAGATGGGCGCGTTCGTGGGCGAGGAGGATCTCGTGCCCGGCGGGGTCGAGGGCATCGAGCATGCCGTGGGAGATGACGATGCGGCCGGGCAGCCCCGGCATCGTGTAGGCGTCGGCGCCGGGCTCGTCGGTGACTACGACTGGGTCGGAGCCGGGCAGGCAGGCGGCTTCCAGAGCCGCGGACCACAGGGCCCCGGCCCGGCGTACGGTCAGCCGTACGGCGGCCAGGACGGCGAGGGCGAGCAGGACGGCGCCCGCCAGGGCGGCCGGCCACGCGGCGGGGTCCTGGCTGGCGATCACCTCGGGTGAGTAGCCCTTGAGGGCGGCCACGAGCGGGATGCGGACGAGTCCGGCCAGGGCGAGCAGGCCCAGGACCAGGGTGCTGGAGGCGGCCAGCAGCAGGCCGGCGCCGGTCAGCAGCCAGGTCGCCAGGCGAGGCTCCAGACGGCGGGCCAGGGGGCTGGCGCTCAGGGCGGCGAGGGCGGGGAAGAGCAGCGGCAGGTAGACGGCCAAGTGCATCGCTGACAGGGGCTCTCTCTACTCGTCGGTGCCCAGCAGGCGGCGCAGCAGGTCCTCGTCGTCGTCGGACAGCTCGTCGACGAAACGGGTCAGGACCGAGGCGCGGTCGCTGCCGCTCTCCATGACCTGGCGCATGTGCCGGGCAGTCAGCCCGGACTCGTCGGTGACCGGGGTGTAGGCGTAACTGCGCCCGGCCGGGGTGCGTTCCAGTACGCCGCGGGTGTGCAGGCGCCCGAGTGTCGTGGCCACTGTGGTGTGGGCCGGGCCGTTCGACAGTCGTTCGGCGACCTCGCCTGGGGTCAGTGCCCGGCCGGCGGTGTGCAGCAGGGCGAGGACCTCGTTCTCCAAGGCCCCGTTCGCCCGGCGCCCGCCACCCGCGCCCGGCGCCTGTTCCTGCGCGCCCACGCTCATCCCCCCTTTTGCTTCGTCGTCTACAGTCCACAGTAACTTCTATTCGCGAATAGAAGTTACTGTGGTCGTCGTCCGTGCCGAGCCGTGCCCTGCCCGTGCCGTTGTTTCTGCCTGCCCAGACAGGATGCCCGATGCCCCGTTCCCCAGCCGCTCCGCCCCACGCCGCCGGCGTGCGGTGGTGGCCGGCCGCCGTGCTGGTGCTGGTGTGCTCGGTCTCGCTGGCCGCCCTGATAGGGGTGACCGCCTCGGCGCACGGGGCGCCGTTCGCGGTGGACCGTGCGCTGCACGGCTGGGTGGTGGAGCACCGGACCTCCTGGGCTGCCGTCGTGGCGGTGGCGGTCACGGTGACCGGCAGCGGAGTACCGGCCTACCTGCTGGCGGCCTTCGCCGGATCCGTCCTCTGGCCGGCCGTCCGGTGGCGCGGGGCACTGGCCGGGGCCTTGGCCCTGGTGTCGGTGCAGGTGCCGCGCATCGCCCTGGCGTCGTGGCTCGCCCGGCCGCGTCCGCCCGCCGCCGACTGGGCGTGGTCGGCGAGCGGGTACGCGATGCCCTCAGGGCACACCACCACCTCCGCGGCCGTCGCGGTCCTCCTCGCCGCCGGCGTGTACCGCTCGGTGCGGGGACGGGCCCGTCGCGTGCTGCTCGTACTGCCAGCGCTGTGGGCTTTGGCGGTCGGCGTCAGCCGCATCTACCTCGGCGTGCACTGGCCCAGCGATGTGCTGGCGGGCTGGCTGCTGGCCTCCGTCTGGGCCGGACTGCTCGGGATGTTCCTCGTTCTCCTGCGGCGTCGTAAGGCCGGCGCCGCCCCGTCAAGCGAAGGTGAAGGCTCGTGAGTGCGATCAGTGTGGGACAGGCGATCGTCCTGGGTGTCGTGGAGGGGGTGACGGAGTTCCTGCCGGTCTCCTCCACCGGCCACCTCAAGATCACCGAAGGGCTGATGGGCATCCCGGTCGACGACAAGTCCGTCGTCGCGTTCACCGCCGTCATCCAGGTCGGAGCCATCGCGGCGGTCCTCGTCTACTTCTTCAAGGACATCGTGCGGATCGTCTCCGCCTGGGGCCGGGGACTGGCGAACAAGGAGGAGCGCTACCACCACGACTACAAGTTCGCCTGGTGGGTCATCTACGCCACCATCCCGATCGTCGTCGTGGGTCTCGCGGCCAAACCCCTGATCGAGGGGCCGCTGGCCTCCCTGTGGGTGGTGGCCGGCTCGCTCATCGTCGGCAGCGGCCTGATGTGGGCTGCCGACCAGATGGGCCGCCACAAGCGCGGCGAGGACGACACCTCCCTCAAGGACGCCATGCTGGTCGGCTCCTCGCAGATCCTCGCCCTGCTCTTCCCCGGCTTCTCCCGCTCCGGCGCCACCATGTCCACCGGCCTCATCCTCGACCTGGAGCGCGTCGCCGCCACCCGCCTTTCCTTCTTCCTCGGCATCCCGGCCCTGACCGGCGCCGGCCTGTACGAGCTGAAGGACGCCATCGGCGCCGGAGTGGACACCCTCCCGCTGATCGTCGGCACCGCGGTGTCCTTCGTCGTCGCCTACGCCTCGATCGCCTGGCTGCTGAAGTTCGTCGCCAAGCACTCCTTCAACGCCTTCGTCGCCTACCGCGTCGTCGTCGGCGTCCTCCTGTTCGGCCTGCTCGGCACCGGCATCCTGCACGCCTGATCCCCCGACCGCACCGCCGCAACGCCGCCTCCACCTGCCCGGACAGGAGCCCCCTCCCATGACCGCCCTCGCGCTCGGCCCGCAGTGGCTCGACCCCGACCACCTGATCTCCGTGTTCGGCCTGATCGGCATCCTCGCGGTCGTCTTCGCCGAATCGGGCCTGCTCATCGGCTTCTTCCTGCCCGGTGATTCACTGCTGTTCACCGCCGGGCTGCTCGTCGCCTCGCACCGCTACCTCACGCAGCCGCTATGGCTGGTGTGCCTGCTCGTCGTGATCGCCGCAGCAGCGGGCGACCAGGCCGGATACCTCTTCGGCCGCAAGGTCGGCCCCGCCCTCTTCCGCCGCCCCGACTCCCGCCTGTTCAAGCAGGAGAACGCCGCCAAGGCCGCCGCGTTCTTCGCCGGGCACGGGCCGCGCTCCCTCGTCCTTGCCCGCTTCGTGCCCGTCGTACGCACCTTCACCCCGATCGTGGCCGGTGTCAGCGCCATGCACTACCGCACCTTCATCCGGTTCAACCTCATCGGCGCAGCCCTGTGGGGCACCGGAGTGATCCTCCTGGGCTACTTCCTCGGACAGATCACCTTCGTCACCGCCCACATCGAGCTCATCCTGATCGCCCTGGTCGCCGTCTCCGTCCTGCCACTGGCCGTGGAATACCTGCGGGCCCGTCGTCGACGCCCAGCTTCATGACCAGCCGCCCGCCAGAGCCGCCGCCGGACACTCCGGCCACCGGGCGGCGGGCCGCAGCCCGCTACCCGGTAGCCTGGGAGGAGCAGCGGCCTACGGGCTGCCGCGCGGCGGTGGGGCCCGCCGTACCCGAACCGCGGCACACGCCGCCAACGGTCCCTACTCGTGACCCGACCTGCCCGCACCCGCGGACAGGAGACCACGTGTAGGGAGAGGTATGCGTTCCGAAGAGTCCCGGTCCCCGCAGGCCACAGCAGCCGACGAGCCTGTCGACCCCGACGTCGATCTGAACGACCCTGGGCAGCGACGAGAGCTGAGGCGTTCCCACTACGGCGTCCTCGCCGTCATCGCGGCCGGCGGCGCACTCGGGGCACTCGCCCGCTTCGAAGCCTCCCGGCTGTGGCCCACACCTGCGGGCGCCTTCCCCTGGACGACGCTGCTGGTCAACGCCGTGGGCTGTCTGGCGATCGGGGTCTTCCTCGTCGCCGTCACCGAAATCTTCACCGCCCACCACCTGCTGCGCCCGTTCCTCGCGACCGGCGTGCTCGGCGGGTTCACCACCTTCTCCACCTACTGCGTGGACATCGAACGTCTCGTCGACGCCGGCCATGCCGCGACCGCACTCGCCTACCTCGCCACGACGGCGGCCGCCGCGATGGCCGCGGTCGGCGTCGGCGCGTTCAGCACCCGCCGTCTCCTTGCCGATCGGAGCCAGTCATGACCTTCCATACGCACCCGGCGGTGCGCCTGACCATCGTGGTCGACGACACCGACACCTGGCACCACAAGCCGGTCTGCAGCGAGATCGTCCACCGCGCCCACCGCGCCGGACTTCGAGGCGCCTCGATCTTCCACGGTGTGGAGGGCTTCGGCGGCCGGCAGATCATCCACACCACCCGACTGCTGTCCCTGGCCGACGACCTCCCCGTCGCCGTGGTCATCGTCGACACCGGCGAACGCATCCACTCCTTCCTGCCCCAGTTGGAGGAACTCGGCATCGAAGGACTGATCACCCTGGAAGACGTCCGCACCGTCCACTTCGGACACGACACCCCGGCGGACCGGCCGTGAACGACTTCCTCCTCGTCGCGATCGGCGGCGCCATCGGCGCACCCCTGCGCTACCTCACCGACCGGGCCGTCCAGGCCCGCCACGACACCGTCTTCCCCTGGGGCACCTTCAGCGCCAACGTCACCGGCTCCCTGATCCTCGGCATGATCACCGGCGCCGCCCTGTCCGGCGCCGCCGGCCACACCGTGCAGCTGCTGCTGGGAACCGGCCTGTGCGGCGCACTGACCACCTACTCGACGTTCTCCTACGAGACGCTGCGCCTGGCCGAATCCGGCGCGAAGTTCTTCGCCGCCGCCAACATCATCGCCTCGCTCGCCGCCGGACTCGGCGCCGTCTTCCTCGGCCTTGCCTTTACCCAGGCACTCTTCCCGTGATCCACCACCGGACTGACACGACCGAGGGTGCCCGGAACGAGCCGGGGCCGGCGCAGAACGGCATGCTCGGCGGCGTCGTCCTGAGCGATGTCTTCACCGGCGCCACCCGCGATCTGGACGACGTGACGGGCCTGTTCATCGCCATCGGCCGCGACCCGCGCACCGAACTCTTCAAGAGCCAGCTCGACCTCGACGGCGAGGGCTACATCACCGTCGCGTCCCCGACGACGCGGACCAGCCTGCCCGGGGTGTTCGCCGCCGGCGACGTCGTCGACCACACCTACCGCCAAGCCATCACCGCCGCCGGCACCGGCGCGTCCGCGGCCCTCGACGCCGAGCGCTACCTCGCCGCCCGCGGCACGGCCGAAGCCGAGTCGGCAACTGGTCCGTCGACATCCTCGCCCGCGTCCAGTCGAGCCAGGCCAAAGACCACGTCCGCGAGTTCAATGACGCCCTCGCCCACGGGCGGCGCGAGCCGGCCGTCCGCGAATCCATCCCCCGCGAGGAGCTCGGCGTCGCCGCTTGACGGCACGCTCTCTTCAATCGCTGGAGGGGCGGAGCGGGATGACGTTGTCGGGGGCAGGTCGGTCCTGGCTGTCGGGTCCCCGGAGGATGAGGACGGCTGCTGCGAGGGCCATCAGCTCCGCTCGATGCCGGGAGGCGGCCTCGGCAGCCCGGGAGTCCTTGAGGGCTTCCTTCAGGCGGACGACCTCTTTGCGAAGCCGCGTTTCGACTTCCGGCGTCTGGTGCGTTTCTGTACGTACCCGCGTGTAGAACTCCTCCTTGAGGTCGGCGTGGCGCTTTTGGAGAGCCATGCGGTGAACACCGGCCTCTGCGGCGAGCGCGACCACCGTGAGGCCGCCGTTGGAGCTGGTGGGCTGTCCGGCCAGGAGGCGGTCCATGGCCGTACGGATGCGGGAGCGTTCGTCCTCGTGCTGCTGGTTCATGCGATGGCTTCCTCGGCGGTCTGGGCGGCGGAGTCGTGGGCGTCGGCGAGAGCGCGGAAGCGGTTGGCGGTCCGGCGGAGCCGGTTGCCCAGAGGCTGGGGCACGTTGGCTGCTTTTGCATCGAGCCGGTCGGCGTGCTCTCGTGCCGCGCGTGCGTGGTTGTCGGTGCGGACCGTGTTGCCGCAGCCGAGCTGGCAGGCGAACTGGTTGGGTGCCGTCGCTCCGAGGTCCGGATCGCACAGGGCAGTGTCTCGCTTGAACGCGCAGATGAGAAACGCGTCGGGGTTGTCGAAGAGGACGAGTCCGTCGCGTGCGAGGAACTTGGCGGCGGCCTTCGGGGTGGTCAGGGCGCCTTCGAAGCTGGGCATCGAGGCCGCTCCGACGATCGCCCGCCGCGCTGCCGGGCCGGAGATCTTCTCGCCGGCCGCCGTGGCGTCGCGCAGCCGCGCCGCGGTCTGCGCGGCGGCGAGGGCGGTCTCGACGTCGAGCTCCCCGTGGAAGCCTCTGCGCTCGCGGCTGCCGTAACCGCTGGAGGTGCGGGCATCCAGGGCGGTGCGCATGTGCCCGTACTGGATGGCAAGCGCGACCAGGCCGCCGGGCCGGCGGGCGATGTGCCAGGCCAGGGTTCTGCGCAGACGGCTCAGCCCAAGGCCGCCGTGCGGGTCCCCCGGTACCCGTTGAGCTGGCAGGCCCTGAGCAGTGGCCTCCTGGTTGATCCACGACACGAGGTCCTCGACGCGGCGATCCAGCGTGGCCCGCTTCAGCGCACCGTGGTGCCTTCGCTGGGAGACGATGTCGTGGTGGGTCGAGCTGAACAAGAGCTCGCCCCTGGGGACGATGCGTTCCAGGACACGGATGGCGTTGACGACCGGAGTGATCGCGACCCAAGGGACTGCCCGCTCCTCGCCGGCGGAGACATGGTGCCCGTCGGAGTCGCGGACGTTCTTGTAGTGGTGGGAGCGGATCAGGTGCCGCGGCATGGAGCCGTCGGGATTCGGTTGCGGGTCGGGGCAGCAGCCGGATCGCAGCGACCGTGCCTCCTGGGAGCGCATCCCGGTCAAATACAAGATCACGATTGCGGCTGCCGTAGCCAGGTGCCGCACCAGGATCGGCGTCTCCTCGTAGTCCATGAACTCGCGCCATGCCCGTCCCTCGATCCGGCCTGTAACCGGCACCTGCATCGGGCTGGGGCCAGGCCGCTGAGCCGCGAGTCGGTAGAGTCCGCGCTGGGCGACGATGGTCTGGACTTGGGTCCGGCTGCACCCGGTGACCGCGGCGACGTAGTGGTGGGACAGTGTGACGCCGTGCAGCCGGCTCACGGTGGCGGGCAGCGGTGCACCGGAGTTGATCAGAGGCAGCAGATAGCTCTTGAGAGCTGCCAGGCCCTCGCGGGTGGTCTTGGCGGCTCTCACCTGTGAGTGCATGCGGCGGCGTTCGTCCCAGGCAGCCAGGATGTCGCCGGAGAAGTCCTCGACCAGACGGATCGACCACGTGAGCAGAGGGCCGATCACGGTCGGATCCAGCGGCTCGGTCTTGTTCTCCCCGCCTGCCTTTCCCATCTCGGCGGGTAGATAGTCGTCGATGCCCTCGTCCTCCCAGGGAGGACGCGTAATCCCGCAGGGGCTGGCCGAGAGCTGGTCGAAGGCCCACAGGTCCGAGAGCCAGCGCAGAATCGTCAGGGCATGACCGCGCGTACAGCCGCTGGCGCACTTGGCGGCGTACGCCTTCCAGTGCTCCGTGGTGCAGTCGCTGAACTGGGAAACGCCTTGCCGGTCGAGCCAGCGTACGAACTTCATCCACTGGATGATGTTGTCGCGCATGCTGATCACGCCGTCGCGTGTCCGGTTCTGAAAGCCGCGTTCCCGTATGTACGTGGGGCGCAGCTCGCCGTTGATCAGGACCCAGAGGACACGACGGACCTCGCTGCGCAAGGTGGCCGGACACTTCCTCAAATTGATCTTGTGGATGCTGTCCCCGGGGTTGTCGGTCAGTGGGCCCAGTGACCAGATGTCGTCGCTGTAAACGGAGTTGGCGTGGGTGTTGCCGGCGCTGATCCACCGTTCCATGACGACCGGGCTGTCTGGCTCCGGCAGCGGCAGGATGTAAGGATCGGCCTCGACGGACAGTGCGGTCGTCACGGGGCCAGGTCTCCCTCGAGCAGGTGGTCGATGATCATTCGGTCGCGGTCCGTTACCCGGCCCAGTGCGGCATCCCAGGTGCTCTCGTTGACCTTCGCCCGCAGGTCGTCGAGTCGCTGGAGATGTTCGTCCCAGCGCTCGCGCCAGAGTTTCTCGGGCCAGGCGGAGCGAAGCGAGAGCAGCTGCCGGCGAAGAAGCGCGAGGCGCGGGTGGTGGCCGGTGTGGACCCGGGAGTTCTCGCAGGACAGGCAGAGCAGGAAGTTGGCGCCGCAGCCCCCGTTCGGGTCAGGCCAGGGGCTGCTGTCCTCATCCGCGCAGTCCGCCGTCGCGGTCTCCTGGTGGGCCGCGTCGGCCCTGTCCGTCAGGCGCCCGTGGAAGGTGTAGTCACGGGCCTGCTCAAGGGCCTCCTCGGCGCCCGCCGCGATCACGTCCACGGCCGCTTCCTGAACGTTCTCGTCGGGCAGGACGTAGATGCTCTCGTGGGTGCCGGGCTTGTGCTGCAGCGGCTTTCCCGTCGTGGTGACGGTCGTCCTGCGGGCACGCTGGAAGGGCGAGCCGATGTTGTGGGACCTGGCCCACACTCGCGCATCGGCCTTGGACACCCCGAAGCACAGCGGGCCGACGTTCCGGGGCCGGTCCAGATTGGAGTCCACGTCCGTACGGCGCCGGTTGCGGGCAATCATCAGCAGGTCGTGGCCCGGTGACAGGGCGGCAGCCAGCGCCCGCCCGTGCTTCGTGGCTTCCAGGGCCTGGGTGATGAGCCGTCCCGGCGAGTCCGCGCCGGAGTCGGTGTAGTTCTCCGTGGCGAACCACCTGCCCTCGCCGGAGCGGCGCTTCTCCACCAGGACCTCGTAGGTGACCGTGGTCTTCTCTCCCGCGGACGGGGTGATCACGGGCACGTGCAGACGGTCGTAGACCGACAGGTTCCAGCCGTAGCGGTCGGTCATCATCACAGCCAGCGCCGTCAGCTCCGCCCTGCTCAGGAACAGCCGGCCGGCCGCCCTCCCGCGGTTCTTTCCGCGCAGCAGATGCTCGGCCCGGGTGTAGACCTGCGCCTCCTTGTCCGGGTACCCGGGCAGTTCGCCCGTGGCGGCCAAGCACTCGAGGACGGACGCGACCCTCCACTCACGGCTGGTCGGGTCCAGCAAGCCCGCCCGGTAGCGGTCCAGCAGCGTGGTGTTCTCCCGGATCCGCAGCAGCGCGGCCCGGAACTGTCGCTCGGCGGCCAGGAGCACCTGCTCGCGCTCCGACGGCCGGTAGGACTGCTTGGACGGCTTGCCCTTCTTCGGAACCGGACGGGCCAGTTCCTCGGCGGCCAGGCCCTGCGCCAGCCGCGGCTCGCGCTTCAGCAGCGTACGCATCTTCGCGAGGGCCTCGCGCCCGCCGGGGGTGTCCTTGTGGTTGTTGCGCCAGAGCCGGAGCGTGGCCGAGGTGAGGCCGCCGAGGTCCTCTGCCGGGTAACCCTGGTCTTTGAGGAACCGGGCGAAGACCTCCACGGACCGCCAATACGATTCGCCGCTGGAGTGGCTGTTCCATCCCATGGACTGCGCGGCGAACGCTCGCGCGAGTGCCCCGCGCATCGGCTGCGGTACGGAGAGTTCGGCGAAGTCGAAGACCCGCTTGAAGCCCTCCTTGTTGACCACCGTGACCTGCAGTCCGTCGGCGGCTATTCGCTGGGCCGCCTGGAAATCCGGCGGCGGCAGGACCGCCCGGCGGCCCCGCCCGCTCATGACGCTTCCGCGACGGGCAGGGCGTCAACCAGCACCTCGATGTCCTGGATCCCGGAGGTCTCCCGGGCCAGCCGGGCGAACAGACCGTTCAGATCCTTCGTCTCGTCGGTCTCACCGTGCTCGTCCTCGGTGTCGAAGGCGAGGATCGACTCCAGCTGCAGATGCAGGACCGGGCGGAGATAGTGCTCCTTCGTCGTCTCAACGTCCTTGTGCCCCAACAGGGTCTTCACCAGCCACCACGGGTCGCCGTAGAGCTGGGCGAAGTCCCGCCGGTCCGCGGCGGTCAGCCCGTACTTCCTGTCCATCAACTCGTTGAGCAGGATCAACATGTAGAGCGCCATCGAGTGACGCATGGAGTGGGGCGTCGCGTACGGGACCTTCCCCCGGATCTCCGCCACCCGCAGCAGCCGGGATGTCTCCCGCTCCTGCGGAGTCAGCAGAGCCTGCTCGCACCGTTGGTTGGCCTGCCGGAACACAGTGTTCCAGCGGTCCGGCAGCATGGGCAGGCCCTGCTCGGTCAGCCACAACCACGCCGGCTCTGGGCCCTGTGGCCCCTCGACGAACAGCCACTGCCGCTCGCGCCAGTCGAGCAGGTACAGGTCACGTTGGCCTTGGACGCCGTCGCGGTCGACCCAGTGGACCGTCGAGGTGCGGCCCGTCGTGACCTTCGTGATCAGCCGCATCAGCGGCAACTTCTCGTAGCGTCCCTGGTCCTGGGCCCGTTCGACTGCCCAGGCCCGCTCCGACTCGGCGTAGGCGCTGACCTGGCGCAATGAATCGACCGACGCGTAGAAGGTCCGGTCTCGCTTCGACCGGGACAGCGCTCGGGCCATCTGCCCGTGGCAGTAGCGGCCCGAGCGCAGTGGGCGGGATGGCACTTCGAACGTCAACATGGCGCCGGATTCCTGCCGCCGCAGTCCCGAGCTGAGTGTGAACCCGACGAACGAGGTGTTCCGAAGCTCGGTCCGCGCGTCCCAGCCCGGCACCGGCGTCCTGTCGGGACCAAGGCCGCGAAGGCCCACGTCCTGCCAGAGACCCCAGGTTCGAGGTGTCAGCCACGACACTCGCGAGCTGCGGGCGTCCGCGGCCCGGTCTGTCCGGCGCCTGCTGTCTACCGGCAGCGGCGTGACCTTCCCCCACCGGTAGAGCCGCGTGAAAGCCGACGCTTCCCGATCCCACTTCGCCCCGCTGATTGGGCTCGGGTTGAGTGGCGAGTCGCACCGAAATTCCCTGTACGCGCGCAAGTCACTCTCGGTCGCCTGCCGCCACGGGATCCCGCGTCGCCACAACCAAGTCAGCAACAGCCGGATATCCAGCGCGTAATTCCGCCGAGTTTCCCGCTCCAGCGGATGGAATTCTGCGGAGAGCACGAATTCCAGCAGCTCGGGATCGACCACAAAATCAGGCCGTACAAAAACCGGATCGCCCGGCTGAAGCCCCACCGCAGCCACCGCTGCCGGCAAGTCGTGGACCCCCAGCACCCCCTCCTCCGGCAGCGGCCCCCACCGCTCCGAATCCGGCACGAACACCAGCCACCACTCGTCCATCTGTCACCCCTGTGAGTCCCTTGAACTCACTCAATCATCAGGGAAACACAGATGTGGATCATTCGGTACGCCGGTGACCTGGTAAGAGATCCGGCCGCACTGGCAGTGCCCTGTCCGCACCGGCGCCGTAGCCACTGATGCGGATGGTGCGGCCGGCAGGGGGTGAGCGGGCACGGCCGGGGTGCTGGCGGCGGGTGAGGTGTTGCTCATGGGCGTCCTCGTTTCGGAATGGCCGGGCTACAGGGTGGTGAGGTCGGTGGCGTCGGGCAGTTCGGTGAGGGGCTGTCGCGCGGCGCGGGGGATCTCGAGCCGTGCTCGTGCGTGGTGGACGGCGGTGAGCTGGTCGGCGCTGCCGGGGCCCCAGTTGAACAGTTCGATGACCTGCTCGGGGGTGGCCAGCGCTCGCACGTAGGTCTGCCCGGTGGCGGGGTCGGGCCGGGAGGGGCCGAGGTCCGTGAGGGCAGCTGCCATGCGGACGCGGGTGCATGGCCCGGCACTGTGCTTCTGGTCCGGCAGGTGGCCGAGGAGCACCGGAGTGCTGATGTGGGCGGAGGCCTCTTCATGGGCCTCGCGGGTGAGGGTTGCCGCAGGGTCCTGGTCGTCTTCTGGTTCAGGTGTGCCGCCGGGGAGGCAGGCGGCGCCGTGCGTGGGGTCGAGGAGTACCAGGACGCGGCCGTCGGGGGCGAAGAGCCACCCCCAGCTCTGGCGGACGGGGAGCCCGGCCGGGGCGGGCCCTTCGTGCCAGGGCCAGTGGTGGACGGCGCGGTGCCGGGTGAAGGTGTTCACGCGGTCGAGCAGGGTGGGGGCGAGGGGGCGGCCGTCCTCAAGGATCGCGGGGCCGGTGCCGTTGACGCGGGCGCGCAGGGCGGACAGTGCGCGGCGGGCGTCGTCCGGGGACATGAGGGCGGGAAGGTCGGCGGGTTCGACGAAGTCGACGCCCTCGATCTCGCCCGGGGCCGGGCGGATGGACGCGATCCGGTCCTCGTCCCAGACGCCGCCGTCGAAGACGTGCAGCAGTTCGCCAGGGAACCGTACGGCGGGAGCGGTCCTGCGGCCTGCCGTGGACACCCAGTCGACGGCCAGCCCATGGGTGAGGGGTACCGCGAGGCCCAGCTCTTCCTTCAGCTCACGGGCGGCACCCTGGGCTGGGGACTCGCCGGGATCCAGTGCGCCGCCGGGCAGGAGACGGGTGGGCCGGTAGCCGACGCGCTGGACCAGGACCCGGCCGTGCTGGTCGGTGACAAGGACCGAGGTGCCGGCCCACAGCGCGTGGGAGGCGCGCAGTGCACCGTACGCCTCGTCGGTCATCCTCACGCTGGGACGTTCGTCGGGTGCGGATGTCGTGGTCATCTCCATGCCTTTCTCTTGGATCGGTGGGGCATGCCCGTGGCGGCAGATCAGGCGGTCAGCTGGGTCGGGTCGCCCCGCACGGGGCCGGTGTTGAGACGAGTGAAGTGCTCGGTCTGGATGCGGTGCCGGTCTGCTTCGGGGAGACGGGCGAGGATGCCGGGCAGGGACCGCTCGCGCGCGATCTCCCCGGCGTGCGAGCTGATGGCGCGCCACTTCACCTCGGTGTAGGGGGTCACGTCGATGGTGGTGGTGACGTACGAGTCGGGTACGGCGAGGATGCGCTTGCCGACGCCTTCGAGCAGCGCGCGCAGCGGTCCGACGCCGGAGACGGGGTGTGTGGCGGCGTACATGGCGGAGGGCTGCCACGGGGGGCCCGCGTCGGGGTGAAGGTGGGCGAGAGCTGCGGCTTCGACGGCGAGCAGGGTGATCTGGTGGGTCCGTACGTGGTCGGGGTGGCCGGTCAACTGTCCGACTGCGTCGTGGGTGATGACGATGTCCGGGCGGAAGTCGCGGATGTGGGCGACGAGGTGGCCGACGGCTTCGTCGAGCGGGGCGTCGACGAGCCGGGGCCGGCCGGGCGCGGCTTCGGGGTTGCGGGCGTCGTTGTAGCCGAGCAGGCGCGGCTTGCCGGCGCCGAGGACGGCGAGGGCGTTCGCGAGTTCCGGGGCGCGTCGGCTGTCGGGTGTCCAAGTGGCGGTGACGACTGCCGTACGGGCCCGGGCGGCGTGGTGCTGGGCGAGTACGCCGCCGGCGAGGAGGGACTCGTCGTCCGGGTGCGCGAAGACGGCCAGGATGCTGGGATACACGGGGTTCTCCGGAGCGGTCACGGTACGGGGGTGGCGGTGAGGTATGCGGCGTGGCGGGCGAGGTGGGGTGCAAGGTCGGGGTGGCCGCCGCGCGCGGTGACCTGGAGGAGCTGGGCGAGCGCGACGAATTCGTCGGCCCGGCCGGCGGGTGTGTCCAGGACGTGGGTGAACTCGCGGCGGATCCGGGCGGCCGTGCCGGGCTGCAGGAGGCTGTAGGCGTACAGGAGCCCGATGTCGAAACCGACCGGGATCCGCCCCCAGCCCTCCCAATCGCAGATGACCAGCAGGGGGCCGGTGAGGTTCGCGAAGTGCAGATCCGCGTGTCCGGTGGTCCACGCGATGGGCGGGTCCGGGATGCCGAGGAGGCGGGTGAAGTGCCGGTCGATCCATTGCTGCCGCACCGTCGTACGGGTGGTGGGCACAGTGGCGGTGGCGGCCAGCGCCTCCCGTAGATCGGCCCACCAGGAGGCGGGCAGGTCGAGTTCCCGGCCCAGGACCGGCCCGCCGGCGGCCAGGGCGGGCCGCGGCAGGTATTCGGACAGCTCGGCGTGGTAGACGTACCCATCGGCGCTCCACTCGGCCATGTCGTACAGCCTGGGGCGGGGCACCGACCGGGGGAGCAGTGCGTCCGCGCGCGCGTTCCCGTCCCAGGTCGCCCCCGGCGCCTTGTTCACGGGACGGGCGACGACGCGCAGCCAGCGGTCTCCGGCCCGGCGGCTGAGGGTGCGCCGACGCATCCGGGCACGCTCGGAGGACTCCCGGGGCGGGGCGAACACCGCTGTTGGGGGCGCCTCGTGCGTCGTCATGCCGGTCCGCCCAGCAGCCGGGCCGCCCCGGCGTGCAGGAGCTGCTGCCCCGCTCGGCGCCCGGTGCGTGCCGCTTCGGCGGACGGGCCGACCGCGGTCGTTCGGACCGGGGCGCCGCCGGCGGGGTCGAGGACGACGGCGTGCACGGTCACCGTTTCTGATCCCGGGGTGTGAACGGCGTGGACCGAGGCGGCGGTCAGGCAGCCGCCGCCGAGCGTGGCGAGGGCGGCCCGCTCGGCGTCCAAGACGACACGGGCCGGGGCATGGGTCAGCGGGGCCAGCAGCTTCACCGACGTCTCGTCGTCGGTGCAGGACCCGGCCGGCGTCGTCGG
This sequence comes from Streptomyces sp. OfavH-34-F, assembly GCF_022347745.1. Taxonomy (GTDB): domain Bacteria; phylum Actinomycetota; class Actinomycetes; order Streptomycetales; family Streptomycetaceae; genus Streptomyces. Next base: position 69,337 of record NZ_JAKRGC010000001.1, on the reverse strand, counting down.
TGACGACTGCGAGGGCACTGGTCAGGGCATGGGCGGTGGGCGGCCGTTTCTCGACGGCCCTCGTACCGGTGGGGCAGGGGCCGCGCAGGACCAGGACGGCCAAGCCGTCCGCGTCCAGGCGTTCCACCGTCGCCCATCCGGCGGTGAGCACGGCGATCTCCTCTTCGTCCAAGGCGATGCCGCGCCGCTCCTCGGGCGTGCTCTCCGCCGTCGGGGTGATGACGACAAGAGCGCCACCGTCCCGCAGCCGCTCACCCAGCCCGCGCAGGACACGCCCCCGGTCCCGCACGAACGCCCACACCAGGCGGAGCGTGATCAGGTCGTACCCCTCCTCGTGCAGCGGGGCGGGGTCGTCGCGCTCGATGTCCAGACGCAGCCAGCGCACGCCCTCGACGCCGGCGTGCTCCTCGCGGGCCCGGGCGAGCGCACTGTCGGCGAAGTCGACGGCGTCCACGGTGTAGCCGAGCAGGACGAGGTAGGCGGCCAACTCGCCGGTGCCGCAGCCCACGTCGAGCGCGCGGCCACCGCCCGGGGCGGGGGCGTGCTCGGCGAGGATCTCCCGCTCCCGCTCACCGACCGGCCGGAACCCCCTGCCCTCGCTGAAGTGCTGCTCCCACTCGGTGCGGGCTGTGTACGTCACCGTGGCTCTCCTCGTACATAGGCGGTTTTGATGTTCAGAGGCGTTGTGCGGCGCGGAGCCGGGCCAGCGTGCGCTGGCCGCGCTCCACGAGCTCGGGATCGCCGTGGGCTGTGCCGTAGGACAGACCAGAGACGGCGTCCATGACGGACAGGGCCATGAGGTGGGCCTCTTCGTCCGGGGTGAAGGGGCGGCCGTACCCCTCCAGCACGGCGGCCAGGAGGTCGGGGCGGCCGTGCCAGGCGTCGGATAGCCTTACGAAGTCCCTGACCGCCGGGCCCTCCTCCGACCGCTCGAAATCGATGACGTACAGGACTTCGGCGGCCTCGTCCCAGCGCAGATTGCGCAGTTGGAAGTCACCGTGTGTGGGCACCGCATCCAAGGCGGGAAGGCCGGTGGCCCTTTCCACGGTGGTGCGGATGAAGTCCTCGTCTCCGAGCGTGAGATGGGGCCGGGCGCCGTTCAGATGCCGCTCCACCTTCCCCGCGGGCGGGAGGGAAGCGGCCGGGCGTGGCGGGGCGCTGGTGTGGATGGCGGCTGCGAGCTGCCCGATGCGGTGGAAGATGTGGCGCTGCTGCTCGGGTGTGTACGTGGCGCCGTGCAGGGGCCGGCCTCCCACCGCGGTGATCACCACGGCCCGCAGTTGCGCGTCGGCGGCCACCAGGCGCGGCGCGGCAGGACCGAGGGTGAGCGCCCAGCCGCGGTACGCGGCTACTTCACGCTGGTGGAAGCGCTCGTTCTGGTGGACCTTGACGTACCAGGTGCCGCCCTCGGCGCCGCCCGCCCGCCACACGCGGCTTTCCATACGTGCCCAGGACACGTCCGTCCAGGTCGCGATCCGGCCCACCGCATGCTCGGCGAACTCCCGCACCTCCTTCCCGGGCCGGGGCGAGCCGGATCCCGGGGCGGGCACGAGGCGGATCCGGTCGGCAGCCGGGTCATGACCGATCGTGTCGCCCGGCTCCTGGAAGTGCAGCGCCACGGGGACACCGGCCCGGTAGGCGTCCAGCCCCGCGCGGCAGTATGCGACCATCGGCTCCGGCAGAGCGTCGTACGCGAACCACTCCATGGCGTCGCACACCTCGGGCTCCATGACCTTCGGCGTCCCGGACCAGCGGCGGACCTCGAAGAAGAACCCGACCCGCGCGCCCCCGGCCGGTGCCCGGTGGTGGAGGGTGACCGCGGCCCGCACGTCGCCCGGATCCACCACCAGGCCCGTCTCCTCGTACGCCTCGCGTACGAGCGCGGTGACGACGTCCTCGAAGGGACCGTCGACGTGCCCGGACGGGAAGTGCCAATGCCCTGCGGCGTACACGTTGCCGGCCCGCCGAGACAGCAGCACCTCCGGCCCCTTCTCGCTTTCGCGGACGGCGATCATGTGCACGTCCACCGCCACCGTGTGCCGCTCCCCGCTCATGCGGCACCTTCCGGCCGGCGCGCGAGCAGGACATCGAATTCCGCCTCCTCGACGAGCCCGCCCTCCCGCAGCACTGCCGGGCCGTGGAAGGTGATCAGCCCGGTGCGGGACGTGATCGCGTTCAGCAGCAGAGACGGATCGCTGACCCCCACGATCGGTTTCGGGTGTTCGGCGATCAGCCGGTAGTCCAGGTTGCGCAGAAGCCGGTTGGCGCTCTTGCCGCCGCCGGCGCAGAGCACCGTGTCGATTTCGGGATCCGAGATGAGGGCGTGGAAGTCGTCGGCGAGCTGGGTCTCGGTCGCGGCGCGGTACCCGTGGCTGGTTGCGGCGTGCGGGGCGAGGACGGGCTCGAAGCCATGGGCGCGCAGACGCTCCAGGCCGCGCTCGAAGATGTCGGGGTGGGCGGCCGGCTCGGCAGCAGAGACAGTGAGGACACCGACGCGGCCCCCCTTGGCCAGGGGCGCGGGCAGGAGGCGGGCAGGCAAGAAGCTCTCCTAACAGGGACGGAACAACGGCCACTTGAGGTAGCAGTACGGGTGCTGAGGGTGACCGTAGGGGGTGTGGGCGGGCGGGAGCCAGCCGCACGCGAGTCGCCGCCCGGGCGCGGGGCGGTCTCCTGCCTGGTCCAAGGAGGCAGCACGCTGTAGGCGAGGACGGTAACGGGCTTGGGATGCGGGGTCGACGTCGTCCCTCGCGGTGATGACGCTCGTTGACCCGCTCAAGGGCGTGAGACAGCGAGCGCGTTGGCCCGTGTGGGACTTGCTCTGCTTGTAGAGTGCGGGGCTTCCGGTACGCCACGACCCTTGTGGAGCTGACTGTGCACGTGCTTCATGGCCGCTTTCGAGCGGCCCCTCTCGGCGAGACCTCGTTGCGGGCCGAGCGGAGGGCGATGACCTGTGGCGATCACTGATTCCGACATTGCGGAAGAGCTCCGCACCTACATCGAGCGCCATCCGCAGGAGGCAGGAGAGCTGGCTGGGCCGCTGCGTCTGCTGGCCGAGGGCCAGGGGTTCGCATCGAGGCGAACCTTCCCGATGCACGTTACCGCCGGCGCGCTGCTGGTCCGGGACGGCGCCGATGTCCTCTTGATCGATCACCTCGCGTACGGGATCACTTTGCAAACTGGAGTAGGAGCGGGTTCCCGGGAGCTCTCCCTCGCCGCGTAGCCGCATCTCAGCAGCTGAACCACCACCTGCAGTCCGAACGCCAGCGATTCAGGATTCTGCCAGTCTCACCAGGATTCCTGGAGAGACTCGTGTAATCTGCCGTGCTGTGGTGGATTCCAGGACACGCCTGCTGTCCGTCGTACGGCCCCGCGGGGGTGGCGACGCGGACGACCCTGCCGAGGAGCCGGTGCTGGAGCCGGGCCTGGCGGACGTCGTCACGCTGCAACGGCGCCAGTCGGCCGCCCTCACCGATGGGGACGAGGAGTCGTTCTTCCTGGACACCGTCGCCGAGTACCAGTGGGCCCGGGACGCGGCCGGGCTGGCGGTCACGACGCTGGACCGGCTGGTCAAGCCGGTCATCGAGATCTGCCAGCACTACGGCCTGGTGCCGTGGCGGCTCACCCCTCGGCAGGTCGACCGGTACTTCGCCGGGCCGGGCAAGCGCGGCCGCTCCACGGTCCGCCAGAAGATGAACCAGATCGACCACTACTTCGCGTTCCTCGAACAGCGCTATGCCGGAGAGATCGCCCGCCGGTTCGGGGCGGCAGTCGAGTCGCCCATCGACCCCTTCAACCGGCCGAAGCACCGCGGGGACTTCGGGCTGCGGGTGCCGCCGTCGCAGCGGGCCACCCGGGAGCTTTTCGCCGGTTGGCGCAACTCGTTGGAGGACGCGCGCAAGCCCGTCATCGCTCGCCGCGACTACGTGATGGGCAAGCTCACCTACATCTCCGGCGTGCGGGCCGCCGAGCTGTGCGGCGTGTGCATCGGCGATGTGCACTGGGAGTCGGGGCAGTGGGGCCGCTTCCTGGTCAACGGCAAGGGAGCCCACGGTTCCGGTCCCCGGCAGCGGGAGGCGTACCTGTTCCAGGAGGGCCGCGACCTGCTGTGGTGGTACATGGAGGAGGTCCGTGGTGAGTTCAGCGACGACCCGGAGGACCCGAGGGCGCCATTGTTCCCTTCCGAACGCCTGCCGCCGGCGGTCGCGGCGCTGAACGTGCCGACGCCGGGGATCGCGGTGACGCCGTCGACGTTCCGGAAGGCGCTGAAGACGGCCGGGCAGCGGTTCCTCACCCGGGCCGGTCACTCATCTACATCCCCACCTGCTAAGACATGCTTGCGCGACCCACAACTATGAGCGCGGGATGTCGCTGTGGGAGGTGCAGAAAATGCTCGGACACGACCGGCCCACGACCACGGTTTCGTACCTCGCGACCGCCCATGCGGATCCTGAGCTGGCGAGCCTGGAGGCTTCCGGGCGGGCCGTGCAGCGACTGGTGATGGACAAGGGGAATCTGCGGTGAAGTGGAATCTGCGCTGGGCAGCGGCCAAGCGTGACATCTGGCGGCCCAGCGACCTGCTGGCCGCGTTCCAACAGGTCGGCTTCAACCCGTCGTTGAGCAAGGTCGCCGCCCTGTGGGGTGGCAAGCCGATCTCGGTGAGGCTGGACGACCTGGACAAGATGTGCGCCGCGCTGAACTGCACGGTCGCCGATCTGCTGGAGGCCGAGCCGCTGGCCGCCGCCGACGGAGGAGAGCGGGAGACCGGCCAGCGGGCGGTGGGGGCCGAGGACGGAGCGGACCGGCCGGCGGTCCGACCGATCCCACGCAAGGGCCAAGGCCGCTCGCGCCGGTCGCTGCCGCCGAACTGACGCCGTGGCACGACGGAAGGCATGGCCCGTCGGGCAGTGCCGGGTCTGCCTGGGCTGGGGCGAGAAACCGCAGTACGCCGACTGCGTCGCCTGCTCGTCCTGGCGGCATCTGCATCCCGAGCAGGCACCCTGTCGCCGCTGCGGGCACGCCGGCCACCTCAACACCGATGGGCTGTGCCGTCTGTGTCTGCAGGTCATCCGGACTTTCGACGCCGAATGGATCGCCGACCCTGTCGCCGGGCGGCCGTGCCAGCTCGCGCTGATCCTGCCCGGCGTCCGTCTGCCCAGGTCACAGCCGATCGACCGCCCGCTGAAGGGGCGGCCGCGCGACGGGAGCCGGCCGCGGTCCTGGCTGGATCGTCAGCGGATCGCGTCGGCCGAGCCGAGCGACGACCCGCGCGTGTGTCCGCCGGCCGTACGCGGCCAGCTCCTCCTGTTCCGCCCGCGTCGACAGCTCGCCCAGGAGCATGTCCGGCGCATCCGCGACCGGGACCTCGCGGACTACGACCGCCTCCAGGCCATCGCCATCGCCCAGGCCGCCGAGCAGGGCTTCAGCAAGGCGTGGTGGCGGGCGGCCTGCTGGATGATCCGGCTGGCCCTGGCCGTCCGGGGCGCCGACGGCGAGGCTCTGGTCGCCGAGGAAGTCCTTGACGATCTGCCCCGCAGCCAGAGCGCGGTCGCCGACATCCTGCGCGAGGCCGGTCTTCTCCGCCCCCGCCTTCGTCGTCGGCCCATCATCCCGCCCAAGCCGCACCGCAGCTGTCGGCACTGCGACTGCTGGGGCTTCCGCTCTGTCTGCTCGGGCTGCAGCAGCTGGAGCACGTGGCCGGGCAGACACCCGGTCGGCGACTGCGGTCGCTGCGGACGCCGAAGTGTCCCGCTGCTGAACGGCATCTGCCGGGCCTGCTGTCTCCACATCGACCAGCACGGCCCCGACGCACGAAGAGGGATATGGACTCAACTGTGGTTCGGCGGTGACCTCGCACCCAGGCTCGCGATCCGCCCCGGGGCTCTCGGCTACGACGCACCGCACCACAAGGCCCGGAAACGAGCCGCCGCCGCGCGCCCGCCCGCACCACCGACATCGCCGCACCTGGTGAACCCGGCCCAGACCGCGCTGTTCGACGCCCGGCGCGACTGGACCTGCATCACCGTCGGCGAGCTGGACCGCCTGCCTTCCCTCACCCTTGCGGCCGAGGTCCTGCTCGACGAGTTCCGGCACCATGCGGAGCAGCAGGGCTGGGACGAACAGGTGCGGCGTCTCGCCGCTCGCAGCCTCCGCATCCTGCTTGCCCGCCTCGGCGCCGATGCCCCCATCCACGAGGCCGACATCCGGTCGCTGCCCGCCGACCGGCCGGGCACCAGCGCACGGCGAATCCTGCAGTTCCTGACCCGCCGCGGCCTGGTCGTCCCCGACCCCGCCCGGCAAGTCGACATCCACCAGCGGGCCATCGACCAGCGCATCCAGACCTTCCCCGAGGACATCGCGGATGAACTCCGCCGCTGGGTCCTGGTCCTTCGGGGCGAAGGCCGCCGCGAACACGCCGCGATGCCGTTCGAGACGATCCGCAAGTACCTCGGCTACCTCCACCCGGCCCTGAAGGACTGGGCCGCCCGCGTCACCAGCCTGCGCGAGATCACCAAGGACGACATCCGGGACGCCCTCGCCCAACGGCGCGGTCCGACGGGCCGGGATCTCCTCAGCGCACTGCGCAGCCTCTTTCAGGCCCTCAAGCAGGAACGGCTGATCTTCCGCGACCCCACCCGCGGGACCTCGCTGTCCACCTCCGAACGTCTACCCGTCCCCATTCCCACCGACCGACTCCGCGGCCTGATCGACCGAGCCGGCACACCGATGGCCAAGCTCGTCGTCGCGCTCGTCGCCATCCACGGGCTCGGCCGACGTGAGACCCGCTGCCTCCTCCTGGCCGATCTCGACCTCGCTCGCGGCCGTCTGACGGTCCGGCGGCAACTAGGGCACACCGTCTACCTCGACGAACTCACCCACATCCTCGCGAGCGACTGGCTCCGCGACCGCCACCAGCGGTGGCCCCTGACGGCCAACCCCTACCTCCTGGTCAGCCAGCAGACCGTGGCCGACGACCGGCTCCCGCCCGTCTCCACCATGGTCATGAACGACATCTTCCGGCCCCTCGGCCTGACTCTGTCCAAGCTCCGCCAGGACCGCATCCTCGACGAAGCCCGCCAGACCGCCGACCCCGTCCACCTCATGCGCGTCTTCGGTATCGCCGCCGAGACCGCGATGAAGTACATCTACGCCGCTCACCCCGAACGCACGTCGAAGCTACCCAGATAGCCATCACCGAGATTTGCCGAGCGCCGTCAGGGCGTGACCTTGCCCGCAGCCTTCACCTGCTTGACCGCATTGACCACGAAGGCTTTGACCTGCTGAAGAACCTCGTCGCACTGGTCACGGACTGCTGTCATCGTCCGGTCTCGGCGGCTGGAACTGCCTCGGCCGGTCGGATCGACGAGGTCGAGTTCATGGGCGATCTCGTTGCGCGCGGCGAAAAACGGGCTCAGCCCCGCCAGAGAACTGTCGCTTATGTCTGACTCTGGGATGCCGAGGGCGTTCCGCACCCTCTGTAGGTCCTTGTGCCCTTGCAGACTGGAGCCCGTCAGAGCCTCTACATAGATGTCGATCAGCTTCGTCCTGGGGTCGGGGTCAATGACTGCGGCCCTGAAAGCCTTGCTGGCCTTCTCGTTGAGTTGCTCGCTGATGAACTGTTTGAACTTGCCCTCGGCTGCACTGTTCCCGTTGACCAGGGTCGGTAGCGCGTCCTTGAGCAGTCGCCGGAGGCAAGCGTCCAGGCCGGCTGAGGTGAATACGATTGCGGCCCTGAGCTGGTCCGTTTGATCGTGTGACAGCCGCCCCCGCGGGTCGGTGTCCCCAGCGGACTTCAGCCGGATCACATGGAGGGTGTCGAACAGCCCAGAGACACTCTCGTGGGCCCCCTTGAGATACTTCCAGGAGCCTGACACCTCATCCGGGCAAGCCCTCGGCCGGCTGCCGAGCGGAGTCAGTTCCAACTTAGTGATCTTGCTGGTGGCCTTGGTCGACGCCATCGTGTCCTTGATCCCCTCACCACACGCGCGGCCCCCAGCCCTCTGGCCACGACGCCGACAAGGGCAATTTGGGGGCCGCTGCGCATCTCAACCCGTCTGCTGGTGCTATATCTATCGTGAATGACGCGCGGGTTCAGGTCATGGGCAGCCCGAGAATCTCGGAACCCGCGCGCTTCCCGGCCCGGCGGCATCGCCTACCACCACGTCGCCGACACCTACATCGCGCTGTTCACCCACTTCATCCCCTGCGGGGTGTGGGAGGCCGTCTACATCATCGAGGGGCTGCTGAAGAACGAGTCCGAGATCCAGCCGACCACGATCCACGCGGACACGCAGGGCCAGAGCTACCCGGTGTTCAGCCTGGCCCACCTGCTGGGCTTCGAGCTGATGCCCCGGATCCGCAACTGGAAGGACCTGGTGTTCTTCCGTCCCACCCGGCAGACCACCTACGTGCACATCGACGCGCTGTTCGGCGAGGTGGGGCGCAACGTCATCGACTGGGACCTCATCGAGCAGCACTTCAAGGACTTGATGCGGGTCGCGCTGTCGGTGCGCGAGGGCAAGGTGTCCTCCGTGCTGCTGCTGCGGCGCCTGCGCTCCGGGTCGCGCAAGAACGCCCACTACGCGGCGTTCCGCGAGGTGGGCCGGGTGATCCGCACCGTCCAGCTGCTGCGCTACCTGACGGACCCGCAGATGCGCCGGCGGGTGACGGCCGCGACCAACAAGGTGGAGGCGTACAACGGCTTCTCCGAGTGGGTGCGCTTCGGCAACCGGGGTGTCATCACCGACAACGACCCGGTCGAGCAGGAGAAGGCGGTCAAGTTCAACGCCCTGCTCGCCAACTGCCTGATCTTCCACAACACCCTGGACATCGCCCAGGCGGTGCGGGAGCTGCAGGCCGAGGGCTGGAAGGTCGAGCCCGAGGACCTGGCGGAGGTCTCGCCCTACCTGACCGAGAAGATCATGCGGTTCGGCGAGTACTCCACCCACGAACTCGACCTGGCGCCGGAGGCGTACGAGCCGCACCTGGACGTCGACTTCGCCAAGCTCGACCCGCAGGACCAGGCCGTCCCCGGGCGGTAGCGCACGTGCTTGGGGTGGTCGAATCCGCGCAGGCGGCTTCGACCACCCCCGGCCGCTGGCGCCGGACCTGCGGCACCTACGCGACCCGTGCAGCGGCGACGAGACCGACACGACGAGGACGGATGGCTGCGGGCCCCTTGCTCGGGGTGCCCACTGCATTCATGCCGCGTTCTCGCTCGCGTCGTCGGTCGCGGCGGCGTGTTCGGGCGGTGCGGTGAGGTGCCGGGTGGCGTCCAGGGTTTCCCGAATGTGCTGGGCGAGGGGGCGCTGGTCGGGGTCGTTGATCCAGCGTTCGAAGGCGACCTTGAAGGCGGCGATCCCGATTTCGGCCGCGAGTGCCGCAGTGGTGGCATCCAGACCGCGTTCCCGGAGCGCGCGGTCGAGGGTGGAGACGAGTGAGGCCTGTTTGGCCAGTTCGCGTTCCTGCAGTTCGGGATTGGCGGCGATGACGGCTTGGCGCTGGCGTACCAGGTCTTCGCGTTCTTCGAAGACGGAAGCGGCTTCGGTCAGGGCGTGGGTGATCACCTCCAGCGGCGCCAGAGGGCTGGCGGCGGTGGCCGTGGCGTGCGCGAGGACATCGGCCAGGGCGTTGGACTGGAAGAGGACTTCCCGTTTGTCGGCGAAGTGCCGGTAGAAGGTCCGTTCGGTGACCTCGGCGCGGGCGGCGATTTCCGCGACGGTGGTGGCGTCGAAGCCCTGGTGGTTGAAGAGCTCCATCGCCGCCTTCTCAAGGCGGCCTCGTGCGTCGGGTTTCCATCGGCTCATGCCCCGATCCTACCCCGCGATGACAGGATCTGACATCAAAGTGATGACAGATCCTGACATGGGTGCTACGGTGATGTCACGAACTGACATCATGGCTCTTCGCCCCTGGTGAGGAGCCCGCAGCAAAGGGCAACACCATGCGCGTATTCGTCACCGGAGCCTCCGGACACGTCGGCTCCGCCGTCGTTCCCGAACTTCTCGAAGCGGGACACCAGGTCGTCGGCCTGGCCCGCTCGGACAGGTCCGCCGCCGCACTGACGGCTGCTGGTGCCGAGGTGCACCGAGGCGACCTCGACGATCCCGACGGCCTCGCCGCGGCCGCCGCCGCGGCCGACGGGGTCATCCACCTGGCCTTCAAGCACGACGCCATGTTCGCCGGCGACTTCGCCGGCGCGGTCGCAGCGGATCTGCGCGCCATCAACACGCTCGGCAACGCGCTCGCCGGCACCGGCAAGCCCTTGGTGGCCACATCGGGAACCGCGCTGTTCGCCTTCGCGGGACTGCGGGGCGCCCTCACCGAGGCCGACGTGCTCGACGCAGGGCCGCGGATCGACGCCGAGAACGCGGTGGTCGCACTCGCCGAGCGCGGTATCCGCTCGTCCGTCGTCCGGCTTGCTCCGACCGTGCACAGCACGCTCGACCACAACGGCTTCATCCCGACCTTCATCTCCATCGCCCGGTCCAAGGGCGTTTCGGCCTACGTCGGCGACGGGGCCAACCGCTGGCCCGCCGTGCACACGCTGGATGCGGCACGCCTGTACCGGCTGGCGCTGGAATCCGCCCCGGCCGGCTCCCGGCTGCACGCCGTCGACGACGAAGGGATCACCTTCCGCCAGATCGCCGAGGGCATCGGTCGCGGGCTGAACCTGCCCGTGGTCAGCATCCCGGCGACCGAGGCCGAGGCCCACTTCGGCTTCCTGAGCGCCCACGCCCAGGCCGACAACCCGTCCTCCAGCACCATCACCCAGGACCTCCTCGGCTGGAAGCCCGTCAAGCCCGGCCTCATCGACGACCTCGGCCAGGGCCACTACTTCGCTGCCCCCGCCACCACCGCAGGCTGAGCCCACCCGTTTCTCCACCCCGGTCCGGTCCCCGCGCCCGTCCAGACGGCCCGGGCGGAACCGGTCCGAACGACCCACCATCCCCCTGCACGACCCGGCTGCCGCGCAGCCGGAAGGAGACGAACGACATGAACACCAAGAACGCACACGAACGGCTCGACGCGGAACTCGCCGAGGTCCTGAAGGCGGTGCCGATGACGGAGGCCGGGGTGTTCGACCTCAGCGACCTGGAAGGCACGCGCGTCGGCGTCCGCGCCTTCGCCGAGGCCATCGCGGCCCAGATTCCGGACGAGCCGTCCGTGTCGGTCGAAGAGGTCCAGGCGTCCCGCCCGGACGGATCCACCCTCGCCATCCGGCTGCTGCGGCCCACCGAGGCGGCCGGGCCGCTGCCGGTGCTGGTCTGGTTCCACGGCGGCGGGCAGGTCCTCGGGTACGCGGCCCAGGACGATCCCACCCTCAAGCACCTGGTTCTGGAGGTCGGCTGCATCGTCGCCTCCGTCGACTACCGGCTCGCCCCGGAGGCACCCGCCCCGGCCGCCGCCGAGGACGGCCTGCTCGCCTACCGCTGGCTGCGCGGTCAGGCCGCCGCGCTCGGCATCGACGAGGGCCGCATCGCCCTGGCCGGACAGAGCGGCGGCGGCGGTATCGCCGCGGCCACCGCGCTGATGATCCGCGACCAGGGCGAGCCGGCGCCGCTGTTCCAGGCGCTGAGCTACCCGATGCTGGATGACCGCAACACCACCGCGTCCAGCCACGAGATCACCGACATCGGCATCTGGGACCGCGCGACCAACATCCTGGCCTGGAACCTGATCCTCGAAGGCCGTGCCGGCGCCGACGAGGTGCCGCCGTACGGCGCACCCGCGCGCGCGACGGACCTCACCGGCCTGCCGCCCACCTTCATCGCGGTCGGCGAACTCGACGTCTTCCGCGACGAGGACCTGACCTACGCGACGCGGCTCCAGGCCGACGGCGTGCCCGTCGAACTGCACCTGTACCCCGGCGCCTTCCACGCCTTCGACCTCTTCGCCCCCGAAGCCGCGGTCAGCGCCGCCTACGTCCACGCCTGGTACGGATACCTGCGCCGCCAGTTCGGTGCCCGTCAGCCCTGAGCATCCGTCACGGCCCCGGCCGCGCGGTGATGGCCGGCAGGCCGCCACACGGGCCCGCTGAGGGCCGGTGACCGGCCGACGAAGTCTCCCCACTTCGGCTTCCTCGGCCCCGTGGTCTGGCTCCCGCGCCTCGACGTCGAGCACCCGGACCCGGCCCTCACGAACGGCAACCCCGCCAGGTCCGACCTGATCGGAGACCTCGACCAGGGCCGGTTCGAGACCCCCACCTCCTGAACCCGGCCTCGCGCGGCCCACCGGCAGCACCAATCCGCCGCCCGTTCTCGCACACATGCGAACCGCGCCCGCGGCCCACCCCTGCATCAGCGCTTCTGCGCATTCCCCTGAGGAAGCCCCCATGACAACGCCAACGGCCACACAGCCGCACCCGCCGGCCACAAGAAACGCCTGGAAAATGGCCCTGCTGCTCCCCGTGCTGTGCGGCGTGCAGTTCATCGACGCCTTCGACGTGGCGGCGATGGGCCCCGCGCTGCCCAAGATCCAGCAGGCGCTCGGCATGACGCCGCAGACGCTCCAGTGGGTGGTGACCGCATACGTCCTTGGATACGGCGGATTCCTGCTCCTGGGCGGCCGGCTCGCCGACCTGTTCGACCGAAAGCGGCTGCTGCTGGTCGCGCTGGCCGTATTCGTCCTGGCCAGCATCGTGGGCGGCTTCGCCACCGACGCCACCGTGCTGATCGCGGCCCGCCTCGTCAAGGGCGTCACCGCCGCCTTCACCGCCCCTGCGGCCCTGTCGATCCTGCTGCACACCTACGACGACGAAGCCAAGCGGCACAAGGCCCTCGGGGCGTTCCTGTCGATCTCGGCGATCGGTTTCACCGGCGGCCTGGTCCTCGGCGGCCTGATGGCGGCCGGCACCTGGCGGCTGGTCCTGCTCGTGCCCGCCGTTCTCGCACTGGTCCTGCTCATCCTGGCCCCCATGGTCATCCCCCGCCCCGAGGCGCAGGCCGAGCGCCAGCGCGTCGACGTACTCGGGGCGCTGACGGTCACCGCAGCCCTGATGGCCCTGGTCTACGGTGTGTCCATGAGCTCCAGCCACGGCTGGGGCAGCGGCCTCACGATCGGCTCCCTCGCGGCGGCCGCCGTTTTGGGGACTGCCTTCGTCCAGATGCAGCGGGTGCGCCGCTCTCCGCTCGTCCCGCTGGCGATCTTCCGCAGGCCCGGCCTCGCCCGCGGCAACATCACCATCCTCCTGCTCCAGGGCAGCTACATCGCCTGGCAGTTCGTCGCCACGCTCTACCTCCAGAACGCCCACGGCTGGTCGCCCCTCGAAGTGGGGCTCATCTTCGCGCCGGGCGGATTCCTGACCCTGCTGACCGCGCAGCGCTGGGCCGGCCAGGTCATGCGGCACGGCGCCTGGCCGATCGCGACCGCGGGCATGGTCCTCATGCTCGTCGGCATCCTGTGGACGGAGACCCTCGGATCGCTCGACAGCATCCTGGTCTTCGGCGTCGCCACCGTCCTCATGGGGCTGGGCTTCCCCATGAGCTACGTCGGCGCGAACATCAGCGCGATCGCCGGAGCCCGCCCCAGGAACACGGCCTCGCCTCCGGCCTGTTCATCGCCTCCGCCCAGGTGGGCAGCGGAGTCATCCTCGGCATCGTGGCCACCGTCTTCGGACACGCCGTCCATGCCGACGTGGCGGACTACCGCGCCGGGCTCGCCGTCGCCCTCGCCGCCGCGGTCCTGGCCACTGTGGCCTGCCTGACCGGACTGCGCCGAGGCACCGCCATGAACCAGGCGTCCCAGGTACCCGACACAGTTGACGCCTGACGACGGTGCACCGGCCGGCCCTGGCAACGCCTGGACAGCCCGATACAGGCGCGCTACGGCACACCTGCAAGAGGCCGGCTGAACCTCACCCCCGCCGAACAACCCGCATCCGCACTCCACTGCGACGAGAGGCCCCGCCCACGGCGGGGCCTCTCGCAAACGACCTTTTCCGGGAGCAAGATCGGAAACGGCAGCCAGAGCCGGTCCGGATGCCCGATCGGTTCTCAGAACACGTTCTCACTCAAGTGGCGGCGGACGCCTGTTCTGGGAATGGTTTGTGAGAGAATTTCGGGCGTGACGGACCCTCAGGACACCATCGAGAGCGACGCCGACGACGTCGAGCGCCACGACTGCCCGCGCTGCGGCGTCCAGCCCGGCTCGCCCTGCCGCTCGCGCTCGGGCGCGGTCGCGGGGATCTACCACACCGGCCGATTCAAGAAGGTCGCCCGACTCGCCAAGCTGCTGCGGGTGCCGACCCCCGCCGACCGCGGCCCCGGCCAGCCCTGGCGGCCCGGCACCCCGCCGCCGGCCGCGCCCGAGACGGACACCCCGGGCGCGGACATCCGCATCGGGTACGCCCGCTGCAGCCACCTCACCCAGGAACTGCAGTCGCAGCTCGACGCGCTCAGCGCACATGGCATCCCCCGGGACAAGATCTTCTCCGAGAAGATCAGCACCCGGATCCGAGTCCGCCCCCAGTTCGAGGCCGCCCTCACCCTCGCGCGCGAGATCAAGGCCCACGCCCCGCACTGCCGGGTGCTGTTCACCGTCTACGAGATGAAGCGGCTCGGCCGCGACGCCGCCGAGCTCACCGCGCTGGCCGACCACCTGACCGCCCACGGCCTGGTCCTGGAGATGCTCGCCGGCCCGCTGCCCGGCATCTACGACCCGTCCGGGCCGGGCCGGATGCTCTTCGGGTTCTTCGCCGCGATGGCCGAGACCGAGCGCGAGAGCATCCGCGAGGCCACCCTCGAAGGGCTCGACGCCGCGGCCCGCAAGGGCAAGCACGGCGGCCGGCCGCCCGTCATCACCGACGACATGCTGCACACCGTGCTGCGGCGCCGGGCGGCGGGCGAGTCCGTCGAGCAGATCCGGCCCGACCTGATCATCCCCACCGGCAAGCGCAAGGGGCAGAACCCCGGCCTGGCCAGCATCTACCGGGCGCTGGCCGAGCACGAGAAGCGCCAGGCGTACCCCGAAGCCGTCGCCCAGGCCGAAGCCGACTTCGCGGCTCGCCGAACCGGCTGACGACGGATCGGCCTACAAGATCATCTCAATGTGGGTTTTGCAGGCACCTTGGCCGGACCCCCGGCACACTGCCCGTCACGGCCTGCTCGCTTTCACGCAGTCCGGAAGGTCCGGCCCGCAGGCCGGAGTGCGAGCGTGGACGGGTCAGTGCAGGCTGACCACGCGCACGGCCCTGCCCGAGGCGAGCGCGTCCACCGGCGACGTGACGGCTGGCGCGCCGGCGTCGGGCACGAGGGTGAAGCCGCTGCGGCGCAGGGCGTCGTGCACTCGGGACGGGATCTCCTTGGCGCCCGGCCGCTCCCGGGCGCCACGGTGACCTTGAGGACCACGTCCCCGTCGACGAGCCACGCCTCGACCTCGGGGAGTTGGGGCGGCCCCGGCCCGGTCTCCGAACTGGCTCACTCCCGATCTGCGTGACCATCCGCTCCTCCTGCATCCACGCCTTGCCCAGGCGAACCGCTTCGCCGAGCTCGGCGGTCAGCAGCACGTCCCGGACCTGGTTCGCGCAGCGCCGCAGATGGGCGCTGGCGATCTGTGCGGTGAGGGTGTCGCCGGTCAGGACCAAGCCGTTTCGGCCATCTCGTCCAGCCGCTGGTCGGCCGCCCAGTGGGCGCCGTTCCAGGTGTCGTGCTCGGAGAAGCCCGGCACGCCGTTGCCGCACCACGCCGCGGCCCACCGCTCGCCGCCCGGCTCCCGCCCGGTTGTCGGCGTCCCAGCCCCTGCCGACTGCCGCGTCGGCGAACACGGTCTCGGCCAGGGCCCGGTGGAAGGCGTACTCGGCCTCCAGCGCCAGCGGGTACCCGTAGCTGACCGCCGCGGGCTCGGCGGTGCGGCTCACCGCGATGTACCCGTCCCCGTGGTTGCGCACCTCGTAGGTGACGCCGCCTCACAGTGCCTGGAAGGGCCGGCGGCGCGTGTCGCGCCACAGCGGGGCGTCCTCCAGGCCAGGGATGTCCCCGGCGGGCAGTACCTGGGCGAACGGAACGGGCAAGGCCACCTCCCCATACGCACGGAAGGTGAATATGCAGTTACACACGGCGAGGGATAGTGTTCACTCAGGCGCTCACTTCCGGCGTGGTGAGCTGACCCGACCGACCCGACCGACCCGACCGACCCGACCGGACAGGCGGGTGCGCTAGAGGACGCTGATGAGGACCGGCTGCCCGGACGGCAGGCGGCCGCGGCCGTCGATCCCGAATGGGTCGCCGGGCCCGGTGCGCAGGGCGGTGACGCCGGTCGCGGCCGTGGACATCGCCGCGACGGGGTCGCCGGCACTGTCCACGAGCAGCTGTACCGCTAACCGCCGGGCGTCGTCGGTGATCTCCAGCCCGATAACGTCGACGGGAAGGTCGGCCAGGGTCTGCGCCCAGGGCAGCAGGGAACGAAGGAGCGCGGCGGTGGCCGCCGTCGACGTGGTCCGCGCCGGCTGGTGCCGCCCCAGGGTGGGATGCGTACCAGCGACCAGCATCATTCCGTCAGGCAGGTCAGCGGTGAGGGTGTAGGTGTAGGCGTCGGTCCCGAGTTCGCAGAGCACCGGGGCGGTGCCGGTGGCGGCGGCCAGCCGGTCCACGCTGGCGCGCTGGTCGGCCATCGTGGTGAACTCCGCGAAGGCGAGCTGGACGTCCCGGCCGGAGAGCGCGACGCGTACGGGTTCCAGCGGGCCAGCGTCGTCCAGCAGGGCGGCGGCCGCGCTCAGCAGCTCGGTGAGGTCCGGACTCATGCTCGGTATTGTCGCCGGTCCGACGAGGCCGCCACCAGGCGATCCCAGGATTTCGCCACGGGCCCGGCCGCGGGTGTGGCGGCGTTCCGTGCTGCGAGAGGGGACGGCCCCGTCTCGACGTTGGCGCGGGGGCTGACCTGCTCCTTGCCTTGCCTCTCGGCGTACATGGTGCCCACGTTGAAGCCTTGAGCCCAGATGATCGCCAGCAGACCACGGAGAGTGTCTTCAGGCGTCGAGCTGTCTGCCACTCCTCGCAGCGTGGCTTCGGCATCCAGCGACTGGGTCATGGCGTCGGCTACGAGCTTGATCGTCTCGGGGCTGGCCGGGCCGCCCGCCCAGGCGGCCCCTTCCTGGAGGAGCTGACGGTACTGGAGAGCAATCTCCGCGATCTCAGCGGCTTGATCGAGTTCGCTGGTCATGGATCTCTTCCGGATTCGGTCGTCACCCGGAGCAACCGCTGATGGGAGCAGTCACATCGTAATCGCGCTAATCGAGACCGTCTTGGTCAACTGAAGCAGCACTCGTTGGCGATCCTTCACCATGGTCCTGGTCTAGCCGGTGACATCGACCTGCAGGTCGATGCACGGAACGTATGCGTAGCGGTCGTCGATTTCCAGGTCGCGGGCTTCTTCGGGCAATGATCCGAAGGTGACCCCCGCTTCCCTCAGTTCGTCGACGATCTGGTCCAGGTCGAGCTCGCCCTGCGGGAAGCAGCGCCAGAGGCGGGCCAGTTCATCCGGCACGTCGGGCGTGCGGTAGCCGGGGTCGTCGAACAGGTGGACCGGCGTTCCCTGTGCGGTGACCGCGCGGCGGAGGGTGAAGCTGTCGTCCTCCTCGATGTGCATCACCATGTATGCGGCCCGCGGGAACAGCGTGCGCAGCAGCGCGGTGAACTCCTGCTCCACGGCGAGGGCCTGTGTGTTGAGCCAGTTCTTGATCGCTTGCATCCGCGCGTAGCCGCCGGCCGCGTAGCCGGCGCCGGGGCTCTCCACGGTGTCTTCGGCTTCCTGTGCCATCAGGGCGTGTGCGCGGGAGGCGAGTTCGCGCTGCCGGGTGCTGAGGTCGTCGTCATCTCCGTAGACGGCTTCGGCCGCCGTACGTACGAGGCCCTCCAGTTCGAGGGGGGTGAACGAGGCGCTGATTCCGATCAGTTCGACCAGCTCGACGGTGGCCGGGCCAGAGTGCGGCTGGCCGGGGGTGGTGGTCATGGGCGGATTCTCCAGAGGGTTGGCGGGAGGGGTCAGGTGTCCTGGACGGTCAGGAGCAGCGGGGGGCGGCCGTAGCACCGGGTGAGGGCGTCCGCGACGGTGCGGCCCTCGGCGGTGAGGTCCTGTGGTGTGGCGTTCCAGAACCCGGCGAAGCAGTCGGCGATCGGCGTTTCCGGCGCGGCGCCGGGAGCGCGCAGCGCCCAGCTCGCCCCAGTGGTTCCCAGCAGCAGCACGCCCAGGAGGTCGTCGGACCGCGGCGCGAGCTCGGTGTCGTGGTCGTCGAAGTCGGGGAACGCGGTGCGCCACGGCGCGAGCTCGCCGACGGGCTCCTCCTTCTGCACGGCGTGCAGGAGAAGCCCGCGGGAGCACACCACCATCGGGTCGTCGCCAGCTTCCGGCCACACGGCGTAGACGCTGGTGCCACAGCCGCCGTAGCTGTCCAGGTGGGTGGGCCAGGCGATCAGGGAGCCGGTCATGGCGGTGCGGTCCATCCGCCGCCAGTGGGTCGTCACAGCAGTCCTCCGGGGGTGACGGGGCGGATCATGGGCGGGTGTGGCCGACGAGGACAGCCGAGGACGCCGCTCTCGTGCCGTCGGGGTCGGTGACCCCCTGGTCGGTGCAGAAGTCGGCGGCTGCCCGGAGCGCCGCGAGCTCGGGCAGTGGGCCGCCCGCCTCCCCCTCTCGTGGTGCCGGTCGAGGGCTCGTGCCGTCCGGGGACGGGGAGTCGCTGTTGTTGTCGTGCATCAGGGGTTTCTCAAGGGGTGAGCCCGTCACCGGAGCCACGAAGAGGACCGGGGTGCGCGGCGGCAGAGCCGGAGAGAATGAGTGTCCACCGAGCCAGCGTGTTGCTTAACGATATGAATGTGTGCCTAGTTGGTCAAGCCTGTGCGGCATTGCTTAAAACTATGAGTTCGCATAGTGTGTGTATGTCGCCGAACGCGGCGGCCCCCGGTCGCCACCGACGGACTTCCCCGCGCTGCCTGTCCCGGACTGCCGCGCCCCGTATTCCTGATTCCTCCCGAGGAGCTGACGCCCCGTGAAGCGAAGCATGCGCCGCCACATAGAGGCCGCCATCAACCAGACGTGGAACCCGCGCCGCTCGGAGCGCCGTGGACAGGTCGCCGTCGTGCTCTCCTTCCCCGAGGACGCCTTCGCCGGCGCACCCCGCTGGAGCCCCGGCCCCGACTTCACCCCCACCGCCGGCGAGTATGCGTGGCTGCGCGACAACGGCGACGGCACCAGCACGGCCGTGGTCGCCGGAGTGGGCCCCAAGGAACTGCCTGGTCTGGACGGCGGCGAGTGGGCCGACCCGGAGGTCTGGACGGCGACCGCGCCCAACGACAGCATCTTCATGGACAGCGGCGCCATGTGGGACAAGCCCCACCGGATCACCTGGCTTCTCCGGGAGCCCCGCGCGGTCGTGCACCGCGAGCTCTACAGCACCCACCCGTCAGCCGATGTGCACGCGTACTGGGAGACCTTCGAGGAGCGGTGGGGGTTTTTCCCTGGGCGGATGCACCGGGGTGAGTTCCCGTTCGCCGACCGTCGCCGGTTCGTGGTGCTGCACACCGAGCCGGGAGTCGCGGCCCTCCCCAGCGAGGTGCAACTACTGGACGTCGCAGTCACGCTGATGCGGACCTTCGGGGCGAGGGCACGGGCGTACGCCTACGACCCGCAGCGCCGCAACACCCGCGACCCGATGAACACCGTGTCCGACTACACGCTCTCTTCCGTACTCCGCTGCCGGGAACGGCCCGCCGCCCGCCGCTGATCCGCCGATATCGTCGCCCCGCCCGCCAGGAGTCCTCTGCCATGCCCCCGTTTGTCCCCCTCCGCCTCTCGCCCTCCGGCGGTGCCGCCTTCTTGATCCGTGAAGCCGGGCTTGCCGACACCGGCGCCTTCATGGCGGTGATCGCCCACGCCGACCCGGCCAACCCCGACCCCTTCGGCCTGGCGCGCGCCATCTTGGCCTCACGGCCCATGCCGCCCCTGTCCCACCTCCGGAACCTTGCCCTGGTGGCGGAGGACATCACCACCGGCGCGGTCGTCGGCGCGCTGCTCGGCGGCCCGCCCCGGTGGCTGTTCACCCACCCCGGCATCGACCGGGTCTCACTGCGGGAAACCCTGACCACTCGCCTGGGCATGATCTACGGGTTCGCCGTGCACCCCGCACACCGACACCAGGGCATCGGCGCAGCTCTTCTTCGCGTCGCCGAACAGCGCTTCACCCAGAACCGGTACGGCCTGGTGACGCTCGATCACCAACCCGTCCTTGACGCCTTCTACCGGCGCCGGGGCTACACCGTCGACGACGCTCTCCTGGTCCACCTTCCCCAGCAGCGCCTCATCGGCATGACCGTGGACGACACCCGCATGTCCGCCAAGCCGCTGCACCCTGCCGTCCGCCTTGCCGACGTCCCCGGAGCCCCGCACCGGATCATCACCGGCCTCCTGCCCGGCGCCTCGCTGCCCGCCCACGCCCGATTCGAAGGCAACCGCCTCCAGTACTGACCCACCGGGCCCGGCCGCGCGCCGGCCGGGCCGGTGGTCGATCCGAGGAACCTCACGTGCCCCACCTGCACATCGCCGAGCGCTGCATCCACAGCGACACCGAGCGCACCCTGTGCGACCACAAAGTCCTCTGGAGCAGCTACCGGGTCCGCCAAGTGCCGTGCGACCCCTCGTTCTGCCAGAACGCGCGCCGTACCCAGGACCGACAGAACCACGGCCAGGGGTGCTGAACCGACGGCCCGAGACCTGGCTTCCAGGGTCGGGCCTCCCCGGCCCCGGCCTCCCAGGTCTTCCCACGCCCGCCTCCGTCCCACGAACAGGAGCACCGTGCCCCGCTTCCGCTTCCACCACCACGGCAGCCCCGACTCCTACGACACCGCGCTGATCTCGGCCTGGACCGCCTTCTGCGACCTTCACCACATCTCCCCGGCCCCCCGCCGCCCCAGCGGAGACGCGGCCCTGGACGCCTGGAACGCCTCCATCGACTACCGTGAACGCCCGCTGGCGCAGATGACCACAGTCCGCCTCCCCGCGCCGCTGGGCCGACTGCGCCCCGGCCGGTACCGGTACCTCGCCGTGAAGTACTGGCGGAAGAACCCGACCCGCCTGTGGTGGCTCGGCCACGTCTGGGACGAGCTGCGCGACGACTGGCTCGGCCGATGAACACGACCACGCTGCACGAGTCCTCAGCGTCCTTGGTGCCGGGGCCGTCCGCCCGCAGGTCGCCCGCGCTGGCGGACGGCCCCGCGGGCGAGCATCTGCTGCTGTGGACGAGCGGGGCGCAGTTCCCCGGCGAGCTACTGCCGGGGGAGTCCGCGGTCGCGTTCGAGGGTGAGGTGGCCCGGGAGCGGGATGACTTCGAGGTCACCAGCGTTCACGGTCACGGGTACCGGCTGACGCGGTCGTGCGGCTGGCGTATCGCGCGGATGCCGTTCGCGTTCTCGGCGTCCAATGGGGGCTACTGCTGGATCGGCATGGACCCGACTTTGGAGCAGGCCCTGGAGCTCGCGGCCGACTACCCGTGGGGCTGGGAGACGAGAACCGACGGGTCGCTGCCGGAGAGCCCGAAACCGGCGGTCGGGCGCCTCCGGCCGTTTGGAGTGCGCGGCATGGTGCCTCACCCGTCAGGGCTTCGACGACGTGCCCACCGACCGGCTGGAGGTCGTGCGCTCGTACTGGAGAGCCGGGACACCGACTGTGCCACCGGCGGCCCGAACCATCTGGGCTCGTGCAACGGACCCGCAGTTCCTCGTCCGCGTGCACGGCCCGGACACGGCCGTGCTGGGCACGGTGGTGCTGTGCACGCAGCGCCTTGGCAACCGGCTGGGCGGGCTGGCCGGCTACTACCCGCCCTTGCTGCTGACCGCCGTGGTCCAGCAGACCTCCGGCCGGTCCTGGCCGGAGATGCCAGGAACGGCTCGCCGAACTGACCGGGGACCTGGTGGCCCGCGCGGTCGACCGCGGCCTGCCCGTCCGGGACGTGGCACAGGCCCTGCGGGAGGAGGCCCCCACCGTAGGGGAGCGCCGCCCAGACGGCACGCGCCAACCGGTACGCGCGCCGGGCCGAACCGATCGCGCAGACCGTCGCCGCAGAGACCGACTGTCAGTCCGTTGCACTAGAGTCACGTTAGTTTCGCAGGGAGAGGTGGCATGACCGACACCGACAGCGCCGTCGCGGACAGCGCCGTCATCGACGCGCTGATGCTGGAACTGAGCGCCGAGCCCATCCCGCCGCTGCCCGTGCCGGCCGAGCGCATCCGGCTGCGCGAGGCCCTGGGATGGGGCAAGCAGCAACTCGCCGCGTACCTCACGGTCAAGCGGGAGACGATCTGGGCGTGGGAGAAGCCCGACGCCCCGACGCCTCGCGGCGCGAAGGGCCAGAAGTACGCCCGGCTGCTGGAGGCCGCCCGCCGGTACGCGGCTCCGGACCCAATCGTGGAGGACCTGCTCCCCGTACTGTCCCCGGACGCCCCGCCGGAGGGGTTCACCCTGGAGGAACCGCCCGAGCTCGACGACCCGCACCCCACCTTCACGGCCGCCCCGCCCACCGGACCGGTGCCCTTCGACGACCCGGACGGCTATGTCATGCTGCCCGAGGGCGGCACGAGGCGCTGCGTGCGCTGCGGCCGGCCCACCACCTTCCTGTTCAACGGCGAGCCCCGCCACCTGTACACCGCAGCCTCTGCGGCAGTCGCTCCCCCCTGCTGGCAGTCCGTCGCCCCCACGCCGGCCCTCGCCGCGGCCCCGCCCCCGGCCGCTGACGCTGCGCCCGCATCCGCGGAGCCGTCCCTCACCCCGGCATCGCCCGCCGCCGGGCCGGCTGCGCCCGCCCCGGTCCGCCGCGTCCACGCGCGGGTCTGCGACGACACCTTCACCGACGGCCCCCTCGCCGTCCTGGAAGCCGCAGACGGCCAGCTGGTCGCGCACCTGATCGACGGCCGCACTCTGGAGTGCCGCGCGAAGACCATCACCGCGCTGGCCGCGTGGACACTGGACAAGACCCGTATCGGCACGCCGAAGCTGCACCGCCACGGATTCGACACCGATCCGCTGATCGTTCTGACCGCCGGAGCCGCCGAGCACTTCGGGCTGCCCGCCGAGCTGGACGATCAGGAGGAACTGCGCCTGGACAAGTCGCACAAGGTCGTCAAGCAGATCACGAAGGCCGGATGGGAAGTCCCCTACTGGGGCTTCGGCCCGTGGCCGAGGGTCTTCCAACGCGTCGAGGGCGGCCGCCGCTCGGTGCAATTTGCCGTTCTGCCGTGGAACGCGCTGGAGCGCCGGGTCTGGGAGAACACGGCAAAGCTGCCCGCCGCCGAGATCGCCCGGGTCCTCGGCCTCTACGCCCAGCGGGTCATCACCCCCCGCGGGACCGTCGGCGTCAACAGCCTCGAGCTCATGACCGCGCTGAGGAACCCCACCCGAGCGGTGAAGAACGAA
The DNA here is from genome assembly GCF_022347745.1 of Streptomyces sp. OfavH-34-F. Lineage (GTDB taxonomy): Bacteria > Actinomycetota > Actinomycetes > Streptomycetales > Streptomycetaceae > Streptomyces. The sequence continues at coordinate 45,943 of NZ_JAKRGC010000001.1, read as the reverse complement.
GACACCGGCGAGTGGGAGTCCGGCCCCAACCCCGGTGCGCTGCAGGGGCCGGTCGACCCCGCGCCTCCGGAGCCCCCCGAGGAGCACCCCCTTGTCCACCAGCTCTATCCCAACGGCCGGCCGGAGTCTGAGACGCTGGACGAAGAGGCGTGCCAGTGGGTACGGCCCTTCCACCTGATCACGGCCGAGGAACGCGCCATGCCCCTGGTGGTCGGCCTCGACCTGATCACCGCGTTCCTGGCCGCCGCCAACAACATCCGGGTGGGCCTGGGCCCGGCCGTCTACGTGGAGAACCCTCGCTTCGACAAGGAAATGCCCGGCTCCTGGTATGTCGACCTGTCCCACATCACGATCAATGAGCGGTTTCCCAACCTCCTGGACGAGCATCTCCCCAACCCGTTCACCCCCAGCGGGCAGCGCCCCACCGGGCCCGGCTGGTACGCGACGCCCACCGTGGCGTACGCCTACGAACTGGGTTTCCCCGTCCAGCCGCTCAAGGCGTACATCCGCCCCGACAACGGCCTGTACCTGACCCCCTGGTACGAGCACCTGCGCGACGCGTACATGGCCACCATGTCCGACCTCGGTGTGCGCGGCGCGCCCAAGGGCCAGGTCCTGGACGAGCGCGCGTACCTGGAGGCGATGGCCCGCCACAAGGACGGTGACCCGCTGCTGGTCGTGCTGCTCGCTGCGATCAAGGCGACGGCCAAGTCCGGCATCGGCAAGCTCCGCGAGCGGCCCCAGGGCTCCTCGTACGTCGAGGGCGAGTCCTGGGCGGCCCTCAAGCGCGCTCTGTGGCGCCCCGACATCCGCGCGGCCGTGCTCTCCCGCGCGCGGATCAACATGCACCGCAAAATGGTCAAGATGGCCCAGTACACCAGCCTGTACCCGTTGGCCGTGCTGACCGACTGCGTCGTCTACGCCTCCCCTGGCCCCTCGCCGCTCGACATCCTGCCGCACACCGCAGACGGCAAGCCCGCCAAGAGCACCTTCCAGCTCGGCCCGAACCCCGGCTTCGTCAAGCACCAGGGCACCGAGACGATGGCCTGGGCGCTGGAACAGCTCAAGGAAGGCACCAACATCGCCAACTACATCGGGGGCGGCAACTCCGTCCTGGACGGGGAGTGATCCGCGTGGGCACGATCGCCGACTCGCTCGACGCCGCCTTCGCCAGCGCTGTCTCCAAGCCCATGCCCAAGTCCGTCGGCGCTCGCGTACGGTTCCTGCTCTCCAAGGAGAAGGCCGACAGCAAGACCGAGGCCGCCCGCAAGCTCGCCGAGAAGCTCGACTGCCACCCACGCACCATCGAGCGGTACCGCGACGACAAGACCAAAAACCCCAACCCCGAGATCGCCGACCGGATCGAGAAGCTGACCCGGCAGCTGTGGCAGCCCAAGGTCCGTGCCGACCGGGCGAAGAAGGCCGCCACCACCGGCGGAATCCGCGTGTCGCTGCGCGGCCGTTTCGGCTTCACCGCGGCCCCCGGCACCACGAACGACCCCCGGCAGCGGCGCATCACCAAGACGCTCCCCGCCGAGTACGCCGCCGCCCTGTTCGACGCCCGCCAGGCCGGAGCCAACGAGGACGACCTCGCCCAGATCGTCGCCGACGGTCTCGCCGAGGTGTACTTCACCGACGGCGGCACCCGCGCCGCCGGCCTGTCCGTCACCCTGGACGACCTGGACTACCTCACCATCCGGTACTGACCGGACCACACCCAGGAGAAAGAGGGGGAAGCATCCCGTGAACGCCGAGCACCGTACGACGACGTCCCAAGAGATCGAGGTCGCCCAAGACGCCGGGCTGCGGCCCATCGTGGTCGTGGAGGACGAGATGGACGTCGTCCAGCGCCGGGCGCAGGAGGAAGCCGACCAACGCCACGCCGAACTGCGCCGGTTGGTGGAACAGCCTCGACGCCCGTAAACGCCGCCCACCCGGTGGCGACGCCACCTCAGCCCCGCACGCCTGGAAGGAGAACCCACCCCGTGGCCACCGCCACCCTCACACCCCCGGCACGGCCGCGTCTTCGCCTGCGCCCGCACCAGGCCCGTGCCGTGCACAGCGCGGCCACCGCCCTGCGCCACGGCCCCCGCACCACCGTGATCTCCGCGTGCGGCACCGGCAAGACGGTCATCGCCGCCCGTGTCGCCCGCGAGATTGTCCGGCACGGACACCAGCTAGTGCTTGTGCCGACCGTCGAACTGCTCGGCCAGACCATCGCCGAGTGGCGTGAGGCCGGCCACGAAGGCCCGGTCATGGCCATGTGCCACCGCCGGCCCAAGGTGCCCGGCGAGCACATCCCCGCCAGCACCCACCCCGGCTTCCTGGCCGCCTGGGTCCAGGACAACCCCGACGGCACCGTGTTCGGCCTCTACCAGTCCCTCGACAAGATCCAGAAGGCGCACCGCAAGTTCCGCCTGGGGCCGTGGGCGCTGATCAGTGCGGACGAGGCCCACCGGACCAGCGGCTACATCAACAAGAGCTGGGCCGCAGTCCACCACGACCGGCTTGTGCCCGCAGGCCGCCGCGCCTACTACACCGCGACCCCGAGGATCTGGTCGGCCGGAGACGCCGACGACCCCGAGCTCGTCGCCTCCATGGAGGACCCCGCCCTCTACGGCGAGACCAGCTTTCGTCTCCCGTTGGCGGAGGCGATCGACATAGAGCTGCTGGCCGACTACCGCGTCGTCGTACTGGAAGTCCACGAGAAGGACCTGCGCGCCCGCCTCGGCCTGGCCGAGAACGCCGACGCGGCCGAACTGCGCCGCGCCGCCGTGCAGGTCGCGGTCCTGCGCGCGATGGCGCAGCTCGACCTCAAGCGGGTCGTCAGCTTCCACCACCGTGTCGCCGACGCCCACGATTTTGCCGACACCTTCCAGGCAACCGCCCGGCACCTGGCCGCGCTCGACGACTCCGGCACCACCTTCCCCGACCCCGACAGCCTGTGGGCGGCCGGCATCGACGGGCTGATGAGCGTCGACGTCCGCCACGCGCTGCTCGGCAAGTTCGACGGACGCCCCGAGGACGGCACCGCCCCCTACCCGCGCACCCTCATCGCCAACGCGCGCCTGCTCGGCGAAGGCGTCAACATCCCCGCGATCGACTGCGTAGTGTTCGCCGACGTCAAAGACAGCATCGTCGACACCGTCCAGGCCGTCGGCCGCGCCCTGCGACAGAAGCCCGGCGCCGGCAAGAAGGCCACCATCCTGGTCCCACTTTTCGTCGCTCCGCAGCAGGACCCGGACGACCTGCTCAACTCGCCGGTCTACAAGCCGTTGTGGAAGGTCCTCCAGGCTCTCCGAGCACACGACGACCGGCTCGCCGACCGCCTGGCGGTCCCGCAAACCCACACCGAACGCGCCCCGGACCAGGACGAACCGGAAGCCGAGACCACCGAAGAGCCGCGGCTGGTCATGGACCGGGAGTTCCCCGACGACACCCTCGCCCTCGCACTGCGCCTGCGCGTGCTCCACCCCCGCGAGGCCGCCTGGCAGCGCGGCATGGCCGCAGCCGAGCGGTACTTCGCCGAGCACGGCCACCTGGACGTGCCCCAGCTGTACGACGACGAGACCGGCTTCGCCCTGGGCCGGTGGATCAACTACGCCCGGCAGATGTACGCGGGCAAGCGCCTGAGCCCGCTGCGGATCAAGGCGCTCGAAGCGATCGGCATGATCTGGGACCTGCGCAAGCAGGCCACCGAACGCGGCCTGGCCCACGCTCGCCTCTACGTCGAGCATCACGGGCACCTCGCAGTGCCCGCCGACGAGATGATCGGCGACTACGCCTTCGGCCGCTGGCTCGTCAACCGCCGGCGCAGCGCCCGCGACCGCGCCGCCCGGGGCTTGGAACCCGACCCGGTCGAGGTGGCGCTGAGCGACCTCTACCCCTGGTGGAATCCCGTGTGGCCGATCACCTGGCAGCGCGAGTACGTCACCGCCCTGCGCTACCAGCAGGCCGGCGTGGCCCTGGAGGACCTGCCGCGGGACTTCGTCACCGACGACACCGAGCCGCTGGGTGAGTGGATTTACCAGCAGGCCATCGCCTTCGACCAACTGCATCCCGACCAGGTTCAGCTCCTCCTCCAGATCGGCATCGCCGCCGTCGAGCCGGTCCAGGCGGCGCTGGCGCCGACCGGCCGGCAACTACGCCAGCAGCGCCAGCTCGACGACGGTCTGGCCGCCGTCGCGGCCTTCCGTGCGCAGCACGGACACGACGTGCCGATCCGGCAGCGCGACACGGTCGTCATAGACGGCGAGGTCGTGAGGGTGGGCCAGTTCATCAACAACCTCCGCAAACGTCTGGACCGGCTCACCCCCGAGCAGCTGGAACAGGTCACCGCAGCCGGGCTGGTTCCGGCCGCCGCATGACGCCGACGGGCCGTGCGAGGCGCCCGGAAGTCACATCTCCGAGCTCAGCCGGCGCAGGATCTCGTCCCGCTCGGCCGGGCTCAGGCCCACGCCGGGGTCGTACGTCCCCGGTGGAGGGACGTCGAGGATGACTGGCACGTAATCGGAGCTGTCCCGCCATGGTCCTTCCAGTGAGGATCGCGCATCCAAGTCCAGGACCCGGATGCGCAAGCTCTCGAACGGGGCGTCAGGGTCCGCAGGGGTCCGCGCGTGATCAAACCCGGTCCCGATCATGGTCTTGTCGGATCCCCCCCCCGGTGCGCCGGGCACTACGGAGCTTCGGCGTGGCGCCGTCTCGTCGCGGTCGGGCGCTGGTGCCGGACCAGAGGAGCCGAGCGGCGTGCTCAGCAGGCGCACCGCTTCCTGGCGGCCGGCTTTGTGCAGCACAGCGGGCAGGAGCCCGCGGACGGCGGCTTCTTCGACGCGCTGCAGAGCCTGCTGATAGGTGCAGCCGGCGGCGTCCCGCAGGGCTTTGGCAAGCTGCTGGCGGTTTCTGCTGTTGGCCTTGGCGCGGCGCGGCGGTGTCACGTCAGTCTCCCGGCTCCCTGGGATGCTGACGTCCCACCACGTCGTACGCCAAGGGGCTAGGGATCGTCGGTCGCCGAACCTGCCTCGCCTCCCGCGCGGCAGCACGGTTCACCATGCGGTGGAAGGTGGGCTCCGCCGCGGTACGTACAGGGAGGCGCCGCTCCAGTGCACCGATCGGCCGGGCACGGCGGCTCGTTGCGGAGACGGATGTACCGAACCCCTACGAGCCGCCGGCCGGACATGGCCTGGTGCTGGTCAGGCGGACGCGATGCGGTTCGCGTCCATCAAGGCGTTGATCAAGGCCACCGTCTCGGGGGCGGAGTCGCAGCCACTTTCGACCGCGATGCGCGTCAACTGGTGAGCCGTCCGTTCCAGCCCCTGACGGTCACCGGTCTCGCTGTAGATGGTGAACAGATCCCGGTACAGCAGTTCGCTCATCTGGTCGCAGACCAGGCCGCGGGAGGCTGCGGCGAGCGCCGCGCGGTAGTCGCGCACCGCCAGGCGCCGGGTGGCGAGCTCGTGGGCCACGTCCGTGGTCGCGGAGATCATCTCCTGGATGTCGTACTCCGCCCACGCGTACTTGCTCTGGTCGATGTCGCTGAACGGCCTTCCGCGTACGAGCGAGAGGGCGTTGGCCAGGGCCGTGTCGGCGTCGGCGTTGGAGGAGTGCATCCCCTCCTGGTAGTACGCCTGGAACTGCTGCCAGTCACTGGTGACTTGGTGGTTGAAGGCGTACACGCCCTCGCTGATCGGCGGCAGGTAGGCGCCGCACGGATCCTCGGCCGGTAGCAGGGGATCGCGGCCGAGCCAGGCCCGCAGCTTGGAGATGTTGGTGTTGCGGGTGTCGGCGCGCACCCGCTGGCCGGGCCAGATCGCTTCATCGAGCTCGTGGCGGGACTTGCCCGGGTGCAGGGCGAGCCACGCGGCGATCTCGGTCAGCCCATTGCGCCGGTTGCTCTCGACCTTGCCGAGCGTGCTGATCACGTCGACGGGGCCCAGGACGCGAATCTGCGGAGCGGACGGCGGGTCCGGCGGCGTGTTCAGAGCCGCCAGCACTCCGGAGGTGACCGCCGTGACCCGGGCGGCCGGACGTTCCACGGGAGCGGGAGGGGGAGCAAGCTGCGGGTTGGGTGAGCTGCCCAGTGTCGCCGGCGACAGTGCGGAGCCCTCCTCTTCCGGCTGCTCGGCGGTGAGTTCGTCGAATCCGGCTGCCTCGTCCACGGGGTCCTCCCCCTGCTCGTACTCGCCGGCGTCCTCCTCCGGGGCGTCGCGTTCGTCGAGGACTTCCTGAAGCGTCTCGTCGAAGAGGTCCTCGGAACGTGGCTCCCGCGCGGTGCCGATCTCATCGTCGTCACTGCCGCCGTGCTGCTGTTCCGGGCCGTTGCCGTCGAAGAAGCCGTCCTCGGCGCCGGTGACCGACGGGGCCAGCGCACTGAAGCTGGGAACCGCCGTGATGAAGGAGGAGCTCACCGGGCTCACGGCCACCTGGACGGCCGGCGCAGCCTGGGGCTCGCCGGTCTGCTGTGTGCCGTCCTCCTCGGGAAGGCCGTCTTCGACGGGTGCCACCTCGGGGGTGGCCTGGGCCAGAGCGGAGTCGCCCTGCGGGGTGACCGGCGCCGGGCCGTTCTGGACAGCGGTGCCGTAAGGGGAGTGTGTCCAAGCCGGCGCGGCGACATCGTCGGTGCGGGCTGCCGTGGCGAGCAGCTGGATCAGCGGGTCGTACGCCTCGTCCTCGAGGCGTTGCAGGGTGACCGTGAGGTCCAGGCCAGGCAACTGCACTGCAGTGCCCGGTGCGGCCGGGAGTGTCCAGGCGCCGGGGACCTCGAGTTCGCCTTCGGCCTCGGTGACGACGGCGGTCGCGGTCCGGGGCCGGGAGCAGAGCAGATCGGTGAGGGCGTCTGCCTCTTCTCCGGCGGGCCCCGCGGGTGTGATCAGCACCTTGGGAACCCAGGTGTCGCCGCCGTCCTCGACCAGACGGGCCTGGTCCAGGCTGTCCAGGCCGCCGGCGGCAAGCGCGCCGCGCTGGAGGGCGTCGTGGGCGCGCAGTTCCGGCAGGGCGTGAGCCAGGTCCCGCTGGTGCTCGACCCGGATGGGGAAGACACCGACGAGCTCTTCGCCCAGGCCGGCCAGGATGACCGTGGCGTCGTCGGACAGGCCGGAGGAGGCCAGTTCGACCGCCATGCCGAGCATGACGGCGCGGATGTCCGCGTCGGCGCCGCTCAGGCGCAGCGCGCCGACGGACTCAAGGTTGACGAGAACCGGTTCCTGCTCCTCGGTCTCGCCGAGGCTGACCAGCGCGGGGTAGGGGGGCGTGATGTCGCGGGCCTGCTCCGCGTCCAGGAGGTGCGCGCCGCGGGCGGGGCACCACCACCGGTCGGGGTTCTCTTCCATCTCGGAGAACGGGGCGATCTCCGGGGTTGGTGCCGATAGGTGCAGTTCCAGGCCGCGCGGCGTGACCCGGATGGCGTCCAGCTGGGGAAGCGGCTGGCCGGTCTTGGCGCAGTTGGCCGCTAGGGTGCGCAGCGCGAGGTCGACGAGGCCGAGACCGTTGGTGTCGGAGGCGACGCGGAGCTGCTTTTCCACGTCGGCCGGCACCGTGGCCTGCTGCGGCAGCGGGATGCGGCGCCTCGGTCGGCGACGGCGCTGCTGGAGGGCTCGCCGTCCGCCGAGCACGGCCAGGACGGCGGCGGCGAAGAGGCTGGTGACGGCTATGGCGGTGGAGGCGACGGAGGAGTCGCTGCTGGTGTCCTCGGCCGGGGTGTGGGGCTGCGGGGTCTGCGGACGGGCGGCCTCCAGTCGGTTGGGGGTCGCCGTGGCGTCCGGTGTCGCGGTGTCCCTCGGGCCCGTGGTGGGGTTGGCCTTCGGCGTGCTGCTCCGCTCCGAGCCGGAGTCTGTGCTGGGTGCGCCGGTGGATGCTCCAGCGTCCTGGTCGGACTGCCCGTGCTGCGCCTCCTGGCCAGCATGGCCGTCGTCCTTCTCCTGGTCGGCGGAGTGACTGTCCTGCTGGTCAGCGGCGGGGGAGTCCGGGGCGGCGGTTCCCCCGGTGTCCTGTTGCGGGGCGGCGGTGTGCGGCAGCTGGAGTTCCCAGCCCGGGTAGATCTTGTCCGGGTCGCTCAGGGTCCGGCCGTCCGGCTGTCGCTGGCCCTCGTTGAGCTCGGCGATCTGCGGGTACTTGCTGGCGTCGCCGAGTTCCGTCTCGGCGATGGAGGAGAGCGTCTCGCCCGGCTTGACCTGGTGCTCCCGGTTGGCAGGGTTCCAGTCCCTGGGCATCGTCAGCTTCCAGCCCGGCCGGAGGGCGCTGCGGGTGGAGAACTTCGTTCCGTCGACCATGGTCTTGCCGTCGTTGGCCGTGGCGATCTCCCGCCATCGGGAGGCGTCCCCGAGCTGTTTGAGGGCGATCTTCGACAGGCTGTCGCGGGCCTGGACGGTGTAGGTGCCCGCGTACTGGTCGGCGGTGCGGGCGGTGGCCGCCGAGGTGTCAGAGGCGGTGGCCGCCTTCACGGTGGCCGGTGCAGTGGCGGCGGTCGGAGCGTGGGTGACGGCCGGTGCGGCGGAGACCGGCGCCGCCATCGCGGTCCCGATGGGCAGGAGGATGAGCACGCCGCTGACCAGGGCGCCGGCCATGCGCTGCTGGAAACCGAGGGCAGGCAGGCGCAGGGTGGGGCGCCCGCGTAGCTGGGCCGGAATCTCCAGCAGTGTGCAGAGGGCGAAGGTGGCCCAGCTGATCCAGCCGATCGCCATGATGACGGCGAAGAACGGGGCGCCGAGCTCGTGGCTGGTCAGCAGGGAGGTGACTTCGCCGGGCGAGACGCCGTCCGGCAGGAGCACACCGGTGAGGGCCCACAGCAGTACAGGCAGCCCTGCCAGGAGGGCCAGGAGGACCACCAGGCTGACCAGGCCGCGGACGACATCGACCGCCCGGGGGCGGTGCCGGGCGGTGTGGGGGCGAGTCGGTGTCATGGCGCGGATCATCCCTCCGGGGCGCCGATGCCGTGCAGGAGCTCAGCGCTGGCGTGGCCCTCGACGGGGAGCGAGGACTGGCCGATGACCTGCAAGAAGATCGTCTTGTGCTGGATGGTGACGTGGACGTTGATGGTCTTGCCGTCGCCGCTGGTGGTGACCGTGCCGCGGACGCCGGCGGCGTTGAGGTATTGGTAGGCGGCCCGCTGCGCGGCCGCAGGGTCGAGCACGACCGCGGTGCCGGCGATGGCCTTGGCGGGGTCGATCGCCTGGCCGCCGGCCCGGGCGGCCTCGGCCGCGATCGCGTCCGCCCGCTCGATGTCGCGGAGCTTCCCGCCGAGGTCGAAGGACAGGCCGAGCATGATGAACATCGGGATGACCATCAGGAGCCACCACATCGACAGCGAGCCGCGGTCGTCGCGGAACCAGTCGAGGCGGGATGCGGTGGAGTCGGTGCTGCTCATCGCTGCCTGTACCTGTCGATCACGGAAGTGAAGCTGGACTTGACGGTCTTGGAGCCGATCGAAAAGCCGAGGTCGTTGAGCTGGACGGTGCAGCTGACGCGCACGGTGACGGCACCGTAGGCGCCCAGCGGAGCGCTGAAGCCGGAAGTGTCCACGGTGACGCTGGTCCGGGCGCACTTGAGCTTCTGGTCCGACAGGGCGACCTGGGCGGCCGATCGGGCGTTGGCCTGCGCCTCACCGGCGGTGCGGGCGATGGAGGCTTCGCGCGCGGCCGCCGCCGCCGAGGAGTCGACGGCGTTGCTGGCCGTGACGATGCGCCCCGCCACGAACGCGATCGCGAGGAACAGGATCGCGGCGGGAACCCACATCACAAACTCGATGGCGATGCTGCCCCGGTCGTCGCCCCCCAGGGGCCGGCGCGGCTGCCGTCGGCTGCTGGTCACGGGCTGGTCCACCTCTCTACCGGGCCGGTGGCGCGTTCGATGATGCTGATGTTGAGCCCGATCAGGGACGGCGCCTTGGCGGTGACGGTGAACACGACTCGCTCCGCGTTGGAACCCGCCGTGCTCACCCGGGGACCGCGCAGCGTCCCGCCGACGCGCCGGAAGACCGCGTCGGCCCGCGCGATTCCGTCCTCGGTGCCGCTTCCATAGGCGCGGGCACCGGAAACGGCCTCCCGCGCCGCGGTGGTGGCGGCCTGCTTGGCGAAGTACACGTTGCAGGTGTCGACGACCATGAGGATCAGCAGCAGCGCGGCGGGGAAGCAGATCAGCATCTGCAGACTCGCGTCACCGTCGTCCTCCCGCCACCGCTGCTGGATACGACGGGCGAGAGCCCGAAGAGCCATTTACAGGCCCTTCATGTCGTCGAGCTTGGACTGGCCGAGAACCTTGAAAGCCGCGATGGCTATCGCCGCGAAGGCCACGATGCCGACGATCCACATGATCGTGGAGATGTTGTTGTCGCCGCGGTCGCCCTCCTCGCGGGCGTCGGCGAACTTCTGCTCGGCCGCTGACAGGACGTGTGCGAGCGCGGTGTACGCGGTGACCGCCATGCGCAGAGCGGGAGAGGTCTTCATGGTGAGGTGCTCCTTGTGAGTGCGGTTCAGACGAGGAAGATGCGGACTACGGAGGGGAAGCCGAAGAAGACGAGCAAGATCATGGAGAGCAAGGTCACCGGGACGATCAGGCTCTCGGAGGCTGCGTTCGCCCGGGCCTGCTCGGCGGCGGCCTGCTCGTCGGCCAGGGACTCCGCGCGGCTGCGCAAGGTGCTGTAGATCGCCGCGCCGTCTGTGCCGGCGCTGGCCACGATGTCGGCGATGTCGCCGGCTGCAGGTACGTCGAGTTCGTCGGCGATGTGGCGCAGCCCGTCCCAGGCGGGCGCCCGGTCCAGGCGGGCACGGACCAGGGCGGCCTGGATCCGGCGGAAGACCCAGCCGTTGCCGACCTCGGCCGGCCGCTCCAGGGTGTCCTGGGCGCCGGAGCTGGAGATCCGCTCCATGGCGGCGAGTTCCATGTAGGCCATGACCGCCTGGGATGCTTCCGCGCGGGCCTGGGTGGCGCGCTTGGCCAGCTGGGCGTCGGGCAGGAACCACAGGCCGACACCTGCGGCGATGCCGGCCAGTCCGGTGAGGACGAAGGGCAGGTCGATGCCGGCCAGGGTGAGGACCAGAGAGAAGAACGACGGCAGGATCAGCCCGACGACGAAGTGCAGGGCCTTGCTGCCGAAGAACTCTCCGATCGTGTCGCCTACGAGGTTGAGGTTCTTGGTCGGGACGCTGACGCCGGGCCAGTCCCGTACCCGCTCCGCGACCCGGTCGCCGACGCGCTCGAGCAGCGGGCGCTTGTCGTCGCGGCGACGTACGGCAGCCTGGGGCCTTCCGTGCAGCCGCTCCAGGGCCGGGCCGAGCGCCGGGCCGGAGGGCAGCAGTTCGCGGATCAGGAAGAACAGGCCCAGGCCGATGCCGGCGCCGGCCAGCAGGGCGATGGTGAGCTGGTTCATCGCGCGACCTCCGTGAAGACCGGGTCGGTGTGCGAACCGGCGGACTTCTCGTCGTACTCCATGAAGCCGGGCAGGGGCTTGTCCATCCCCAGGCGGCTCATCCACCAGAACAGCGCGACGACGGCGGCCATCAAGATGACCAGCACGAGCATCCCCAGCGGGGTGCCGTACGGCTCGATGTAGGACTTGTTGAAGGAGAACCCGACGATCACCACCAGGGTGATCGCGCAGATCCAGCGGGTGGTGGTGCGGTGCTTGGCCCGGTCCGCTTCGACGTCGCGCCGGCGGCGCACCACATTGGAGGTCCGTGCCGCCAGGTCGGACAGGACGTCCGCCAGGCCGGGGCCGCGGTCCTTCATGCGCAGCAGCAGCGCTGCGGAGACGAGGTCGGCCCGCGGGTCGCCGATCGCGCGGGCGAACGCCGTCAGCGCGTCACCCGTCGGGATCCGCGACTGAAGGCGCACGTTCAGGTCCGCCACTTCGCGCTCGATCGGCCGGGGTGCGGTGCGGACCGACACCGCGATCGACTCCTCGATGCCGGTACCGGTGCGCACCAGGTCGGACAGTCGCTTGGTCCACTGCGCGAGCGCGTCCAGCCGTTCGATCTGCTCGTTGGCGGCCTTGTTGGGGTTGACGAGCCATGGCAGGAAGAACACGGCGCCGGCGACCAGCAGGGCGGAGGGCAGCCAGCCGGAGACCAGCCAGGTCAGCATGCCGGCGATGGCGGCGCCACCCATCTGCATCTGCCGCATCCTCCTGGACTTCGGCGGCAGCTCGTGCTTGACCTTGACCGGACGGGCGGACACCTCGGTGCCGCGCACGCCCGCCACGAACAAGGCGATCCCGCCGAAAAGGAACAGTGCGGCGAAGCCGGCGATCAACACGCCCATCAGGCCACCGCCGTCCGCTTCATGTCCAGCGGCCCGCCCCAGCTGCCGTTCTCCTCGCACAGCCACGCCGGGTTGAACCCGGCGCGCACCAGGTCGTCCAGGCAGGACGGGTTCACCCCGGTCGGCACGGCGCGGGGGTCTCCGGACCCGGACCGGGGAGCGAAGATCTTGTTGGTGGAGGGCAGGCCGCTCTCGCTGGCCTCGCCGGTGACCTCCAGGATCTGCTCGACGAAGCGCACCTTCTTCCCGCCGATGCGGGTCTCGTCGATCATCTTGACGTGGACGACGAAGTCCAGCGCTGCGCCGGCGATCAGGTAGGCCAACTCCTGCGTCATCCCGTCGCCGTGCTGGATGCACAGCTGGGCGATGCGCGCGAACACGCCCTCGGCCTTGCGACTGTGGATCGTGCAGAGCGAGCCGCCCTCACCGGCGGACATCGCCTGGAGCATGGGAACGATCTCGCGTGAGCGGACCTCTCCGACGATCATGCGGCGCAGCATCATACGCAGCGAGGGAGCGATCAGGTCCGCGATCTCGATCTCGCCGACCTCGCGGCCGTCGACGCGTTCGCCGTTGCCCTCCCGGGACTCCATCGGTACGACCTGCTTGAGGTGCCCGACCTCGTGCAGGAAGAGCTCGTACTCGGTCTCCAGCGTGCCCACCCGCTCCTGCGGGTCGACCTCGCGCGCCAGCGCGATGATCATCGTGGTCTTGCCGACGCCCTGAGTGCCGGAGATCATGATGTTCTTCTCCGCGGCCATGGCGGCCTTGAGGAAGTGCATCATCCCGGGGTCGATGGTGCCGTAGGTGACCAGGTCCTCCAGCGTGACGGAGCGGATCCGCTGCTTTCGGATAGTCACGTACGGCCGCGGGGTGACCTCGGTCATTGCCTGCAGACGCGAGGTGTCCGACAGGCGCAGGGCCAGGGTCGGCGACGCCTTGGAGAGGCTGCGCTCACCGGCGCCGTGGCGGCGGGCGAGCATCTGGAGGAACTCGACGAGTTCCTCGTCGCTCTCCGCGATCGGCTCGACCTTCTGGCGGGGACGGTCGGTGTAGTCGATCCACACGTCGTCGCAGCCGTTGATCAGGACGTTCTCGACCCTCTCGTCGTCCAGGTAGGGCTGGAGGCGCCCGTGGGCGAACTGGGCGTCGAAGACCGCCTGGGCCAAGCTCGTCTCGTCGGACTCGGCCGGCGAGATCTGCCGGGCGGCAGCGAAGTCCGCCGCCCACCGGGCGACGAGTTCGTTGATGATCTCCCAGCCGCGTTGCTCGGACTCGTCGGCGGGCATGTCCCGCTTGTTGGATTCCTTGTACGCCTGGAACTCCGGTGCCATCTGCCGGCTGAGTTCCTCGCGCAGGCTGGTGACGGTCTCCCAGTCCCACAGCGACCTGCGTGCGACAACGGGGCCGTCCCCGGACGGCGCCGACGGCGCGGCCGGCGCCACGAGCCCGGGCGAGTTGGTGCATCCCTCGACGGGGGCCTGGTGGGGCAGGTGCGAGACCTGGCCCGGTGCGTACAGGGGCTTACCGCGCTGCATTGACGGCTCCCTTCATTCGGTCGAGGACGGTCTGCGGGCGCAGCGCGGGGGCGAGGAGCCGCTGCCGCTCCTGCATGGCCAGACCCCGTAGCTGCTCCGACATGGCTCGCGCTTCGCGCAGGAGCGCGGACCGGCCGAAGTACCGCCCCCCGTCGCCGCCGTGGGAGAGGATCTGAGCGGCTCTGGGGTCGTGGGGGAGCGTGGCGAAGATGGGCAGTTCCAGTTGCTCGGCGATGTCCCGCGGACGGAAGTTGCCCTCCTCGATCACGACCAGGCCGAGGCGGCCGCTGTCGCGGCCGCGGTCCTCGAGCGCGGCGCGCAGCGCCTCGACCCGGGGCTTGGCGGCGCTGGCCGACCGCAGGGTGCGGCGCACGACGACGGCGACGATGTCCGCGGAGCGGGCCAGGGCGCTGGCTGATCCAGTGGCCCCCGAGCGGCCGAGGTCCACCAGGACGTCGTATCCGGGGTCCTGGCTCTGCAGTTGGTCGAAGAGCAGGCCGAGGCGCTGCCAGACCTGGCTCAGACCGGCGGCCTGAGCAGGGTTGGACAGGCCCGGCAGCAGCAGTCGGTCCTGGTTGTCCTTGTCGGACACGTCGATCAGCTGGTACCAGAAGTCCTGGTCAAGCTGGCGACGGCGGTGGGCCACTTCCAGGTTGTGCAGGCCGTATTCGCCCAGGAGCCGCGACTCGAGGTAGCCGGCGGCGATCGAGCCGCCGTCGGGGTCGCACTCGGCCAGGATGGCGCGGCGGCCGTCGGTCAGGGGCCAGGTCAGCAGGGCGGCGAGCGCGGTCGCTGTCACTCCGGGGCCGCCGCTGGCGCCGGAGAAGGCGATGACGGCCATGTCAGTTCCCCGTCGGGACGACGACGAGGGAGGCTTCGCCGTTCGCGGACCACTGGGCGAGGGTGGCGCCGTCCAGGGCGCTGACCGCGAGGTCCACCACCCGGTCGCCGCTGTTGTCGGCCTTGCCGACCTCGATGACGACGGCGTGCACTGTGGTGTCCTTGCTGCCGCCGGCCGGGTCGCTGTCGGCGCCGTTGTTCTTGGGCGTGTGGACGACGTTGACCTTCTGGCCGGGGCTCACGGTGCTGGCGGGAATCTGCGCGGTGGAGAGTGAGACGCCCACCAGCTCCTGGCCCTGCTTGATCAGTGGCTGGTCGCTGATGGCCTGGCTGGTGAGCAGGCTGCCCTTGGTCAGGCCGACCGTGGTGCGCTTGCCGATCACCTTCTTGATCTGGCTGGCCGGCACGGGGTGGAGGACGGGGTCGGTGGCGATCCGGGCCTCGACGAGGTCGTCGGCGGTGAGCTGCGCGCCCATCGGCACGTCGTGTGCGATGGCGACGACGGGCTCCCGGTCGCCGGTCGCCATGTACAGCCAGGCGTTCGCGCCGACTCCCACGGCGATCAGCGCGACGGCCATGGCAATGAAGCCGGGCCGACGCCGGCGCACGACCGGTTGGCGGACGATCGACTTGGGGGCAGGCCTCTGCTGGTCGGTGCTTTCAGGGGCGGGCCCCGTGGTGGTGCTCATCTGGGCTTTCCTTACGTGTGCGGGCGGGTCACGGCTTGGCGACGACCTGGGCCTCGCCGATGGCCAGTTGCACGCCTCCGGAGGCGCGGGTGGTGGTGATGTCGCCTTGTTGTCCGCCGCCTTGCCAGTGCACGGTCCAGGTGGTGACCGCGCTCACGGAGAAGGTGTTGCCGGGCCGGCCACTGGAGGTCTTGGTGTACCGGTAGCCGCAGGTGGGTGAGGAACTGCCCCCGTACGACGCCTCGTAGGGAGTGCCGGCGTTGGTGCACGTCTCACTGCCACCGTCACCCATCGTGTAGACGATCTTCTTCACGTTGGCGATGGCGGTGACCGTGAGGCCGCCCGCCGAGGCGCTCGCCGAGACGGGGCCCCAGGTCCGTGCGGTCTTCACGTTCCAGATCCATACAGGCATGCCGACGATGCCGGTCTTCCCAGCACCGGGGGCCGTGCCGATCTGCGCGCCGAGCAGCCGCATCTTCTTGATGGCCTCCTGCGCCAGCTCCTCGGGGGAGGGGCCTCCGCCGAAGCCCGGCGGGGGGTTCTGGCTCCAGGTCGAGCCACCCATCAGCTCACGTCCCAGGCCAGGGCAGGTGACGTTGTAGACCTTGCCCTTGGCCCGCGCGGCCGGGTCAGAGGGTGCGGCGGTGCCCCACTCCCAGTCCTCGGCATCCTCCTTGGGCTGCGGGTCGAGGATCTTCCAGTAGCACTGGTCCTGGAAGTTGAACCAGCCCATGCCCGGGTCGTGGCAGGGAACTTCGCCGATCTCCTTGCCGTTGGGGTCCTTCGCGCGGATGTAGCACTTGGCGGACCCGCCGCCACCGCCTCCCCCACCTCCTCCGCCGCCGGTTTCGCCGTTCCCGCCCCCGCCTCCTCCGCCGACGTGAATGTCGCAGTCGGGGACGAGGTCGGGGCAGGTGACTCCGCCGCCATCGCCGTCGGCGCTGGCGGTGCCGACGGGCACGGTGAGCGCGATCAGCGGGGCGAGGAGCGCACCGATCAGCGGCCAGGCGCGTCGGGTCAGCACGTGCTGTCCTTGTCGATCGTCGCGTCGACGATCATCCACCTACCGCTGCCGTAGTAGGCCTTCGAGGTCTGCACGTGCCGGCGGTTGCTGCCGTCGAGGTCGGACTTCTTGCCGGTCTTGGCGTTCTCCGGGACGAACTTCGAGCTGTCGACGCAGTCCACGATGGTCGCGGACTTGGGGGAGGTGTCCAGCGACAGGTCGGTGACCTTGGGGGACAGGATCGGTGCGCCCTTCACTACCAGGTCGTTGCGCTGGTAGTACTGCGCGGCCAGCTTGACCTTCGTCAGGGCCTTGTCAGCGGCGTACTTCTCCAGCTTCGACCCCTTGGAGCTGCCGGAGTTGTAGATCTTCGTCTGTTCCGCCCACATGCCGCGGTAGGCGGTGAGGACCTGCTCCTTGGCGGCGGCCTGCGGATCGAGCGAGGGGGAAGCCGAGGTCTTCGAGGGCGAGGGGGACGCGGTCGCCGTGGCACTGCCGCCGCCCGACCCGCAGCCGGCCAGCACTGCCACGGCGACCGCGGCTGCCGAAACACAGACCGCGGCCCGGCGTATCCGAGCACTGTTTGAAGGTGCCACTGGCATATCCCCTCGTGTAAGTGGCGATCAGAATGCGAAAAGAGGCGTACGAAACTGATGGGCAGTTAGATATTCGCCCTTGTGCGTGCACATGCCGTCAAGCGGATAGGGAGCCTAAGCCGCTGGCCACATGGCCGTCACATCCATTTACCGGCGGCCGCGAAGACCACGGGCGCGCGTCGCGGCGTCCAGCGCCCGCAGCAACTGCTCGACCGTGACCTTCAACAGTTCTGCGGCAGGGCGGAGCTTGGACTCCTCCAGTGAGGACAAGCCCCGCTCGATCCTCGACCACCGGGCCTGGGCGATGCCCAGCCGACTTGCGAGGGCTTGCTGACTCCAGCCGGCGAGCAGCCGCAGCCGTGCCACGTCGGCCGACGAGGCACCCCGAACCAGCAGCGTCTCCAGAGAGACACCCAGGGCGGCGGCTAGAGCCCGGAGCGTGGTCAACTGGGGCTTTCGCCTGCCCTGTTCGTACTGGCTGACGTGCGGCCCGGCGACCTTCGCCCCGTACGGCCGCGTCTTCGCGGCCAGTTCGTCCTGTGACAGGCGTGCCGCGGTGCGCAGACGGCGCAGGGCTGCGCCGCTGAAGGCTGCTACTCCGCGACTTGTCACCGTACTCCGTTGTGCTGTGGTCGTCGGGAGTGCCGTCTGGGTGCCCCCCGCCGGCCAGGGCGGTGCTGCGGATCGAGCCGGCAGGGAGGGGTGCGGCGGCGGGTGAGGGGGAGACCGTCTTGTGCGCAACCCCCGCGTCGCCCCGCGATTCTCCGCAAGGAATCTCGGCGGGAGAATATCCGGGGTTCAGCGTGTTCTTGATATGCACACGCCCCCTCCCCGTGCCCGCATTCGCATGCGGGGTAGTGCCCGTTCCGTGACTGAATCCGACCGGTAACTTATCTGAATCTTGCACGTGCTTTTCAGGCCGTCAAGATCCATTCCGGCGATGATCTTGGTTTTTGTGGATCTTTGCCCGTTATACGTCGATGTGGCGCTGACCTGGGATTCTTCCCTCCGTGTGGCCCGCTGAGGCCTTCCCGCGATCGACGGTCGCCTCCTCAGAGTGCCCATGGGAGCAGTGTTTTCAGTCATGCCGAAGGGCCTCCGCCGGCCTCTCGGAGCGGCACCCGGAGCTACGACCCGACTCCGGCACGCTGTGGCGCGAATCACGGGCCATCACCCCGGGCTGTCGCTTCGGGTCGCGTCCTCGGACGGCCGGGAACGGCACCGTGAAGGAGGCCGAGTCCCGCCATGAACGCGATGAACAGGCGCCAGAACGCGACGATTCCGCATCCGAGTCCTCCCACCACGCTGAGCACCACGATCGGTCGGCCCCAGGGGCTCGGCAGATACGGGGCGGTCACCGCGGTCCCCAGAAGACTGATGGTCAAGATCGCCCACATCACCCCTCGGGCCACCGACGACGCCGCCAGGCGGGCCCGCTGTGCGACGACAGGGTCACGGCGCCCGCCTCCCTCCGGGGCGGCCCAGCTCTCAGCGGCCTTCATGCCGCACCTCCTGCACCGTCAGGGGGCCGGCGACGCGCCCGACGGTGTGCTGAGCATGTCGCAGGCCGGCCGCCAACACGTCCAGCTCCTCGGTGATCTCGTCGCCGGAAGACATCGCCTCCTCGACCAGCCGGGAGCGCCGGTTGCCGCGGTAGGCGCCCGGCGGACCGGCGAAGTCCTCGTCCGCTGCATCCAGCTCGGTCAACGTGCCCTCCAGCCGCTCCTGCTCCGCCAGGGCGTGGACCGAGGCCCTGTGCAGGCGCAGGTATGCGGCCTCGTACACCTCGACGACCTCGAGTTCGGCCCCGTGCCCGTCAGCGGCCAGGACCAGTCCGAGCCCGTCCCACAGGAACCGGTGTCCAACGCGGGCCGCGCGCCGCAACTCGGCGATGTCCGCCGCGGCCGCCGCCGAGGAGACCGCCTGCTGGAGTGCGAGCAGGCGGTGGACCCGGCCAGCGTGCGGGACCGCCGCGTCCAGGATCCGGACGTGCCGACGCGTGGCGAGCGCCAACACGGCTGGAACTCCCCAGGCCAGCGCGATGCCGGCGGCGCCCGCGACGAGCAGGAACGTTCCGGCTGCCATGTACTCGTCCAGGACGGGGGTGAGGAGCAGTACGGCGGCCACGAGCAGGGCCAGGCAGGACACGCTCACGGCGACGGGCAGGTCGGCGGCGCCCAGCTGTCTGACCGTCGGCGCCGGGCGGCGCCCAGGGACCGTCCGGGCCGCGACAGCTCGCCAGCTCTTCCTCCCCTCCGGCGCGAACACCCCGATCTCAGCGGGGAAGGCGTCGTCGAACCGAAGCTCCGTCTGGATCGGGTACCCCCAGCGGATCCACCCCCACGGTGTCCGCTCCACGGTCCGCACCGCTTCTGGTGGCTGGAAAGCGGCACCGAGCGGTTCCGCGCCGGCCGTCTGGTAGCGGGCGGCCCGCTCGGTCTCGCTGCGCCAGCGCTCCATGTCGCCGCCGAACGGGCGCGGCCGGAGACCATCTGGGATCTCCTCGTTCACGTGGACGCCCCCTCGCCTGGCAGCGCGGGTCCGGGGCAACCACCCAGAACACGGCGCAGCGCGTCCTTCTCCGGCGGCGTCACCCAGAGCCGGTACTTCGTCTTGACCTCGACCTGGCGCATCGCGTAGCCGCAGCGGATCTCCTTATTCGGCGGCAACCAGGTCGCGGCGTCCCCGTCCCTCTTCGCCCCGTTCGTCGGACCGTCGACCGCGGCGAGATTGAGCGGGTCGTTCGCCAGGTTCAGCCGCTCGGCCGCGGACAGCTGCTGGGCCCCGGTCTGCCAGCTGAGGCTCAGCGGGACGATGTGGTCGATCTGCACCGCGAGCGAGGTCTCGACACCTCGGGTGAAGGCGATGGCGGTGGCGGTGTACGGGTCGTGGAGCACCCCCGAGACAACGGTGCACGGCCCGTCGCGGACTACGTCGGACAGGTCGCGGGCGAGGACGTCGTCCCTCGTCGAGCAGCCGTTATGGCTGTCCGGTGCGGTGCTGTCGTCGCTCCAGGCCGGACCGAACTGGTCGCGGCTGTAACCCGTCTTGGGTGCTCTGTCCTTGACGGGCAGCTCGTCGAGCGCCTTGAGCGCGGGTGTGGCCGACATCAGGGGGCCGGCGGCTGCCGGATAGGTCGTGGGCACGGCCTTGGGGGTGGCCTCGACGATGTCCATGGGCGTGCAGGCGGCGAGAGTGGCGGTTGCCGTGAAGGCGGCGCCGGCTGCTGTGAGGCAAAGACGGTGGGACACAGAAGTGGTGCTCCTTGTCGGTCGGAGGTGTGCGACATCCCTAGAGGTGCCGCACGGCGTGTTCGTGTGACTGCTCCGGCCCCACCGGTTCGAGTTTGTCCGGCCCACCACAACCCTTGGTGCGCCGGACGATCGCACCGTCAGCTGACGGTGCCGCTGAAGGTGATGCGCTCGCCCTGGTCGACAGCCTCGACGGTGACCGGACCGGGGACAGCGGTCGCGGGGAGGGAGAAGTGCACGGTGACGGTGGCCGGGCGCGCGGGGGCGATCGGCGCGTCGGGGTAGTCCAGAGCCGGGGTGAGGGATGCTGCGTCCTTCAGGCCGGCGCCGGTCATCACCCGCAGGGTGATTCCCGCGCCGGTCCGCGGCCGGGAGTCGCTGCTGACGACGGTGAGGTCGGCCGTCGCCGGTCGTGTGCCGTTCTTGGCCGGTCCGAGGGTGATCGCCGAGACCCGTACGCGGTCGGGCGACCATGCGCCGAAGGGGAGGACCGCGCTGGCGGAGGCTGCTTCGGTGTCGTCGGACTCCGGCGGGCCAGCGTCTTCGGCGGCCCTCACCTTCCCGGGGAGGGTGCCTTCGAAGAAAAGGTTGTCGGCCTCCGCCATCCCCTGCTGTGTGGCTTCGGCGGTCACGGTGACCCGCTGGCCGCGGCTCTGCGGGGGAATGGCGACACCGACCTCGGCGGTGAACGCGGCGCCCGGAGCCTCCCGGACCACCGCGTCGCGGGCCGGCAGTCCGGTCAGGACCGCGTCCTTGACCGGGGTGGCCTGGCGACCGAGAGGTCCGTAGCGCACGGTGAGCGCGGTATCGGGCAGCTGCGCGATCCGGCCGCTGGTGTTGGTGAACCGCGCCTGGGTGCGCACCACGACCCAGCCGGCCGGCACAGGCTCGGCGGAGGCGCCCGTGCTGGTCTCCGTGAAGGGCGCCAGCTCCAGGTTCCATCCCTGCGCCGCGACGGGGACGGAGCTCCCCAGCGGGGTGACGCCGGCGGGCAGCGCGTCCGGCGCGGCGGTGCCGACCGCCGACGCCCTGCCGGGCGTTCTGCCAGCGCCGTCCGAGGCGTGGCCGACGCAGCCCGCCGACAGCGTCGCGATCGCCACCATGATGACGGCGGCCAGTCCCCGTGTGCTGCGCATGGCTCTTCCCCTTGGTCACGGCGCGGGTTCGCGCCTCTGCACGGGGATCATGCCAAAACAGCTTCTGGCCGCTCGGTGACGTGGATCGGGGGCGGGTTCAGACATGGCTCAGCTCGGGGAACAGGCCGCCGAGCGGCCGGGTCCAGCCGGCGGGGACGAGGAGTGCGACGTAGCAGAAGACGTACGCGCCGCTGTGGAAGGCGACACGCAACCCGTACGGGATCGAGCCGTTCGACGAGCTGAGCGGCGTTACCGCCTGGACGAGGGGGTCCTGGCGCGCGGTCAGGGCGTCGATGAGGTGCAGTTCGACGGCGGCCAGCGCCGTACTGCCCGTGGTCGGCAGCGGTGCCGAGCGCTGCCGGAGCGGCGGAGCACCCTGCGCGGGACGGCGTTCGTCCGGTGGCTGGCCGGCCACGATCTGGAGGTAGACCTGAACCCCGGTGGGCAGTGTCAGCCGCAGCCCGTACCGGCTGTGCGTGCAGCCGGACTCTTCGAAGGTCGCCACCGGCCCCTCGTCGGCGCCGTCATGGCTGAGGCAGGCGCGGAGGAGGTTCTGGAATCCTGCCGCCTCCCAGGGCTTCGGCCGGAGTTTTCGCTGGGCAGCGCTGGTCACTGTGCGCTCCGGCTCTTCGCGCACGTTGCGTCGTGGTCGGTGACCATGCTGGCGAGCGTGGGGAGCAGATCGCCGTGTTCGGCATCGCAGAGCCGCTCGCCGCACTGTGTGTGGACGAGTTCGAGGTCCTGCTTGGCGGCGTCGTCGGGACCGAGCAGCGGATAGTCGTCCCAGACGGGTTCTCGCCGCGCGGTTTGGATGGTGTCGTTGACGGTCACGACGGGTGCGCCTCCTCGTACGACGCCAGCGCACTCAGGACCGCTGTGCCGAGGGCCTTCGTGCCGGGACCGGCCAGCCACTCGCGGACAGTCATTTCTTCGGGCGCGTCCGCGAGCTGGCTGATGAGTTCCGGCACGGAGATACGGGGTGTGCCCTCGGAGTCACAGCCGGCCCCGAAGGTGCCGACTCCGGGGACGTGCGCGACGAAGCGCCCGTCATCCTCGCCTACCGGGTGCTGCCACAGCTTGAAGACGGCGCTGGGCGCCCGCTGGAGGAGAGCCGTCGAAAGGTCGTATGCACCGCTGAGCGGCGTCTCGTCGATGCCGTAGCGCCGGCCGAGGACCAGCCCGTGGGTGCTTGATCCAAGGTCCAAGTCCTCCTCCTTCATTACCTCCAGGACGGCCTTGGCCTCACTCTCGTGGACGGAGTAGACGAACATCTGCAGTGGTGAGCTTTCGGACATGGTGTCCTCCCGATGACGTTGAGTGGCTGTGCGGTGGGACGGGGTCGGGCCGAGGCTGTCGGCCCGACCCCCGGGTCAGACGATCAGGCCGCGAGTCCGGCTTCCGGGCGGCGGCGGTTCTTCAGCCCGCGTCTGCGCAGCGGGTCGTGGCGCTGCTCGTCCACGGGGACCACGGTGGTGATCGGGTCCGTGTCGTCGGCGAGCAACTCCAGGCGGACCCAGTAGGGCATCACCCAGCGGGTGGTCACACCCTGGCGTGCCCGGCCGATGCGGAACCGGCGGAAGTGGCCGCACCGCTGGTGGGGTGCCTGCTGGACACCGGAGGGGATGCCGTCGCCCTCCTGGATGCGGCCTGCCACCCTGCGCGCCGCGTGCAGCGCGGGACCGACCCGCCATCCGACCTCGACGAAGAACGGGTCGCGGTTCTTGGCGACGGGCCTGCGCCTCTTCTTCGCCTTTGACGGCTTGACGACGGGCGGCTCCGCCAAGTCCCGGTTGTCGCAGCAGAGATAGATCAGGACGCTCAGGGCCGGACGGAGAAGTTCCTCGAACAGTGCGTACGCGGCGCGCTTGTCCCGCGCCCGGCTCCAGTGAGCCTCCGCCCTGGCGGCCGCGAAGTCCACGGCCTGGGCCACGGTGAACTTCTCCAGACCGGTGGGGATGTTCATGCGTATGTGGGTCTGCCCGCGTACCTCCCACGTCTCCTCGTCGAGGAGATCGATCACGAAGAGCAGGCCGAGACCTTCGATGTCCTCGTCGGTGTAGGTCTGCTGCTCGGGCACCTGGTTGTAACCGTAGAGGTAGAAGCCGCGCACCAGGCCGTCCGACCCCTTGTAGCGCACCGGCCAGGGGTCCGGGAGCACGATCAGCGGGTTGATGTGGGGGAGGTGGCTGAAGATGCTTCCGGGCAGGGTGTCCGAGGTCGAGCGGTACAGCTCGGCGGCCAGGTGTTCGTTGAGGTCGTAGGTCACTCGGCCGCGCCGGGCCCACATGCGGTAGATCCCGACGTGGCTTGCGATGTCGATCAGGTCGGCTTGTTCCGCGACGGTCAGGCCGGGGGGCGGGGTGTGCCTCAGGGTGACGGGCCGTCCGGTGGAAAGCTGGTCGAGCTTCGGGGCCAGCCACAGGTGGTTGCGGCGCAGATCGCTTTCGCGGCTGGTCAGTTCCTCGACGAAGGTCTCACTGATGTCGCGGCTCTTCAGAGCACGTGAATGACGGCTGTTCATCATGGCTTCCCTGTTCCTCGGACGGTTCACCGGAGGTCCAGCCGGTGGGCGGCGGCCTGGGGCCGCCGGGCGGATGCGCCGCACCGGCTATGCCTCAACCATAGGCGAACTCATAGAATTAAGCAATGTTAGGGGGTGGCGGGGATCGGCACGAGGAAGAACTCCTGCCCGTCGTCCGCGACGACGCGCAGCGGCCGGTCGGGAAGGGCCGAGAAGACCGCCGCCGCGATCACTGCCGCGCTGGTGCTGCTGTCCAGCGGCGGGGCCAGGGCGCAGCGGATGGCGGCCAGGGTGTCGGCGGACAGGGGCGACTTCAACGGCGCGCCCTTGGCCGTCTCCGCGCACTGTGCGAGCTGGTCGTCGCCTGCCTCGGCGTCCAGCCCTCGCCGGCGGGCGATGGCAGCCACCGCCGTCGCGAGCGCCGCGCGGTTGTGCTGACGGCACAGCTCTCCGGACGTCCCCGGCGGGTGCAGGTGGCGGGCCGTGCCGATCGAGGTCTTCTTCACTGGGATCTCCGTGGTGAGCGGCGGGCGGAAGCCGGCGGGCGGGCCGGGTGCGTCTGCCCCGGCCCCGCCCGCAGTCGGTCACAGGTAGGCGCTGATCATCTCGGCGAACTTGTCGGGGCCGATGACGCTCACCCCCAGTGCTTCCGCTTTTGCCTTCTTCGAGCCGGCCTTCTCCCCGGCGACCACCAGGCTCGTGCTCTTGGAGACGCTGGACCCTGCACGCCCGCCCGCCCGCTCGATCAGTTCGTTCATCCCGGAGCGCGACAGGGTCTCCAGGCGCCCGGTCATCGCGCCTGTGGCGACGACAGTCAGTCCCGCCAGTGGCGGTGTCGTGTCCCCGGCCGAGCCGGGGGCGACGGCCGCGGCTGCCGGGATGTTCCTGTCCGGCTCGGTCAGGTTGACGCCCGCTGCGCCGAGCTTGGCGATCACCGGCTCCAGCTCGGCCAGCTCGCCGATCACTAGGGCCGACTTCTCCGCACCAATTCCCTCGACCTGGCACAGCTCGGCGGCCGACGCCGCCTGGATGGCCGCCATACTGCCGAAGTGGGCGGCGAGCCGCCGCGACATGCTGCGCCCCGTTCCCCGGACCCCCAGCGCGCAGAAGACGCGGGAGAGGGGCTGCTGCTTCGCTGTCTCGATGCGCTCCAGGAGCTTGGCGGCCGTCTTCTCGCTGCCGGTCGCCTCGATGAGCTGGCCCCGGGTGAGAGTGAACAGGTCAGCGACGTCCTGGACCGCTTCCTGTTCCACCAGCCGTGCGACGATCTTCGGTCCGATGCCTTCGATGTGGAGGACGTCGCGCTGTACCGCGTACGTGATGGACGCGGGGAGGTTGCACCCGCGACCCTTCAGGCACCGCCAGCGCTCCTGGCTCGTGTCGATCTCACCCGCGCAGTTCGGGCAGAGGGTGGGCAGCTCGATCGGCTTCTCCTCACCCGTGCGGGCGGACACCACGGGGCCGAGGATCTGCGGGATGACGTCGCCGGCCCTGCGGACTACGACGCGGTCGCCGATGCGCAGTCCCAGCTTGGTGATCATGCTGGGGTTGTGGAGCGTCGCGAACTGCACGCTCACGCCTTCGATATCGACCGGCAGCACCTCCCCCCGGGGAGCGAGATTGCCGGTGCGCCCCGTCGTCCAGGTGGCGGCGGTCAGCGTCGAAGTGACCTCCAGGGAGGGCAGCTTGTACGCGATCGCCCACAGCGGCGCGCGGGAGTTGGAGCCTGCGGCAGCCTGGTCGCCGGGGTGGTCGGCCTTGATGACGACGCCGTCGATCCCGACGTCCAGGGCTGACCGCTGATCGGCAACCTTCTCGACGTACGCCTGGACGTCCTTCAGCAGCGGGGAGGTCAGCGTGCCGACGGGGGTGTCGCCCGCCGTCTGGATCCCGAGGCTGCCCAGCTCCTTCATCAGATCGGTGTGCGTCATCGCCTCCCGGATCGGCCGGTCGGGCCGGTCGTCCGTGGTGGACAGCAGACCGTAGCCGTAGAAGGAGAGCGGGATGACGTAGTCCCGCCCGGTCGCACGCAGTGAGCCGGAGGCGGCGTTGCGGGGGCTGGAGAACGGTGCGCCACCGTGGGTAGTGCGGATGCGGTTGGCCTCCTCGAAGCGGGACTGGAGAAGGACGACCTCACCCCGGACCTCGACCGAGACCGGCGTGCTCAGTTCGGCCGGCAGGCCGTCGATCGTGCCGATGGCGTGGGAGACGTCGTCTCCGGTCGTGCCGGTGCCCCGGGTGACGAGCCGGACGAGCTTGCCGTCGCGGTAGTGCGCCGCGATGGCAAGGCCGTCCATCTTCGGGCTGGCGTGCAGACCTCGCGGTGACGCCCCCAGGCGCTTGCCCAGGGACTTCGCCCACCCGGCCAGCTCCTCGGCGTCGTAGACGTTGCCGAGGGAAAGCATCGGCGTCGCGTGCACGACCATGCCCTCCGTCAGCGCCCCGGCGGCCACCTTGCCGGTGGGCGAGTCCGCGGAGAGGTGGTCGGGATGCTGCTGCTCGTACGCCGCGATGTCGCTCACGAGGCGGTCGAACGTCGCGTCGTCCAGCGGCGAGTCACCGCCTCCGTAGTAGGCGGCGGCAGCGTTCCGCGCCTCTTCGACGGCGAGGAGGTAGGCGCTGCGGTCAGGCAGGAGTACGGGGGAAGGGCTCGGCATGAT
This sequence comes from Streptomyces sp. OfavH-34-F, assembly GCF_022347745.1. Lineage (GTDB taxonomy): Bacteria > Actinomycetota > Actinomycetes > Streptomycetales > Streptomycetaceae > Streptomyces. The sequence goes on along the minus strand of NZ_JAKRGC010000001.1, from coordinate 19,460 downwards.
TCTTGATCCTTCTGGCTGATGGCGGCGCCGCCGCCGCTCGTTCGGTGCACGGCACCGCAGCGCGATGTCCGGATGGGATGACGTCGGTGTCAAGGGCCGAGAAGTTGGCACTTCGGAACCGACCGACGTCTGGATAATACACAGAGCCATAGTATTAAGCAATGTGTGGGCTGACTGTCATCTTCGCTCCGGTGTGTGGTTGTAGGGAGCGGCCGGAAATGAGAGCGTGTCGGCCCACTTGATAGTGCACTTGATAGCGGCGGCCACCTACTTGATAGTGCGCAGGTCAGCGGCTTGGCCGGACCCTGGCCGCTGGTGCCAGAAGGCCGCTCACTCCCAGACGCGAAGCAAGTGGAGGAGGATCTGGGCGCATGTGTCGAGCACCCTCGCGGCGCATGAGAGCGGGTTCCTCCAGGTCAGGGCGGTAGCTGTCCGCGAGGTTTCGCAACCATGCGGCGCGAGACTGCCAGGTTGTCGCGAGTTCGTTCATGGCCAGTTGGTGCGGGCCGTCGGCTGTGGCCGAGACCTCAAGGAGGTCGCGAGCGCAGTGGTTGAGCGTTACGGCCCGCCGGTGCATGCGGACGACCGAGCGGAAACGGGGGTGGTACTTGGCGGCGAGGTCCCGCAGTGAGGCTGCACTGCGGGTCCATGCTGCCGCAAGGGCGTCGGCATTCGCCGCGTCCACGCCCGCTTCGGTGATCTCGCACGGATTCCTACAGTGGTGACCACCCGCGGCGCAAGGCGCGCCGGCGGGCTGTCTCCCGGGGCACCCCCAGCGCCGGGCGGTGGGTCACCGAGTGGTCCGGCCGATGCCCGTACGAGAACCGATGCCCCCGGCAGCCGGGTGCTGCGCGCCCCGGTCGTGTTGGCGCGCGGGAGCTACCGTGCGGACCGCTCGGTGTCGGCGAGGCAGCGCAGGACGGTGACGTGATGGTCGGCCAGGACCTGGGCGTACGCGCCCGTATCGCGCACGTAGCGGGTCACCTCGGGGTCGTCAATGTGCTGAGCGGTCCAGCAGAGCATGTGGTTGCGGCCCGAGGTGCGGGGATCGGAGCAGATCTTGCGGGCATCAGCCTCGCTCATGCGCCACAGCACCCGTCGATATGCCGGCCCCCCGTTCCTGGAGACGATGAAGACGATCACGTCTCCCTGCATGTGCACTCCTCTCGGGCTGTCCGCCCGTGGCTGATCCGCCGGCGCCGAGCAGGTCGGACGCCCGGTGGCGGGTGGGGCAGTGGTGGGCTCGTAGCCTTCTGCGGCGTCCACGAGGCAGCCGTCCTCAGCGCGGACGAACTCCTCGTAGGCGCTGAACTGCGCGCTGGTGGGTGTCTACGTCGAACTCGCACGCCCAACCTGTCCCAGCACCGGGGGCGTTTCGTACGGCGGCCTCGATGGAGTCCTGGTCGCCGGCCGTGACGTGGAGGGAATTGGTGAACGTATCGCCGAGCCAGCGGCCGATCAGAAGGGTGGACATCTCGTTCCTGCGGGGAGAGCGGCCCGGCGGGGCCGGGCCGCTTGACGGGCGGGTGGCTGGTCGCGCTCGCGTCAGGCGTACGGGTCGGCCTGAACGAGTGCCGCGGTGTCGGGGTCGTAGACCGCACCGTGGAAGGTCAGTTCGGCGACAGGGGCGTGGCGCTTGTCATCGAATCGCGTGTAGGGGAGGTCCTGCCCGCGTTCCAGGAGCAGGCGGGCGAATTCGGCGTCAACGCTCTCAGGGTAGACGCGCTTGTCGGGTGCGAGTTCGGCCACGTTCCATGTAGGGCTCGCCAGGTGACTCACTACGCTGTTCGTGGACCTCCTGTAGACGAGGACGTGGATGTTCGCCCCGTCGAGATAGCAGTGCCAGGTGCCCTTGTCTGAGGTGAAGCCGTAGGCCAGCGTGCGCTCGGGCCCGTGAATCTCGTGCACGCTGAGCGTGCGCCGCTCGTTTCGAGTGCTCAACAGCTGCTCGTACTTGTCACGTTGCACTGAATGGTCCTTCGCTTTGCATAAGGGTTGGGCCGGGCGGGGCGGTCGCGTCAGGCGGGCAGCGGGACGAACAGGACGGGACAGGGAGTGCCGTAGGGCTGTTCGTCGTCGCTGATCTCGACCAGGGCGTCCGCCACGAACGTCCGCTCGAAGCCGGGGGCCTCGACGGTGACGTCGGGACCGTAGTGGAGCGTCGCCCCGTAGGTGTTCCACGCCGGACCGTCGTTGTAGCCGTTGGTCACGATGATCGTGACCGCGCTGGGCATCGCGTGCACCGCGCTGTCCTCGAAGAACTCGACCAGGGCGTCTTGGAGAACGGTACGCAGCTCGGCCGGAACGTGGGGGAACACGTTATGGGCGGGGCCTCGCCGGGCGGCGGGGAAGACCGCGCGCAGCTCGGCGGCAAGCTCCGGGGGAAGGGTTGCGGACGCCACGGCGCCGAACGCGCGCTTCAGGTCCTCCCCGGCGGCGCGGAGCACGGCGTCCTGAGCGGCACGGTCGGCGTCGGGCAAGGTCTTGTGCATGGTTGCGCTCCTGGTCGGGAGTCGGGGGCCGATCTTGGAAGGCGTGTGGCGAGCGAGGGCGCAGCGGGCCCGCGCGGCGGCCCGGGCGCGCCCGGGGCTCCGGCAGAGAGCGAGGTCTGCGAAGTGCTGTTCTGGGTCGTACGGGGTGTCGTTCACGCAGCGCGGTGCCGGGCGGCTCGCACTGCTGCGATGAACGCGTCACGGCCGGACCAGTAGGAGGCGAAGAATGTCTCACTATTGGACTTCAGCTGCGCCGTCAGCTGCTCGGTCAGGCTCTCCGTCCAGATCTGCGCTGCATCGGCGAGCCAGTCGGCGGCAGGGCCGGCATTCGCGACCTCGCTGGCGTACCCGCCCTTGAGGAAGGCGGCGTACACGCGCACCTTGCGGGTGACGGGCAGCCGGTAGGTGCGGCCGTTGTCCAGTGCCACTTCGATCGTCATGAACGCGGTCCTCTGAGTCGCTGTGACCGTTCCCTCGGCGATGTGGTCCTGGACGGGGTGATCGCCGTACACCTGGAAGCTGACGGGGTATCCCGGAGCGAGAGCGGACGCGGGGGCGGCTATGTACGACATGACGCTCCTGAAAGCGAAGGATGCGGGCGGGTGGGGGGGTGTCCCACTGGAGGTCGGGCGACCTCGCCGGGCGATACCCTCAACCATAAATGAACTCATAGAATTAAGCAACATTCTTAGGGTAGGGCAACGCGCCGAGGCCGATGACAGTGCGCGTCCGTTCGGCTCTCGTACGGCCCACAGGTAGGGCGTAGCGGTGAGTCCCCGGGTGCCGCGAGCTCCTGGCCCCGATCTGCTCCAGCGCGGTGCGCAGCCAGGTGCGCCGGTCGGCTCCCGCAGGGCGCTGCGGGAGCCCAGCGCGCGGATGCGCCGCTCGAACCCGTCGGCGCCACGGTCGCCGGCAACGAACTTCGCGATCGACCGCGCCGGAAGCACCTGGCCGTCCGGCAAGACGGTGACCGTCCGCGCCGTGCTGCGGCCCGTGTAAGTCGCGGAAAGCGCCTGGTAGATGACCCCTAGGTGCCCACCCGGGGCCCCTGCTGTGCGCCCGTCCGGCAGGGTGCGAAGCCGTGCGACAGGGTCCGCGTAGGTGACGACTCCGCGCACTCCGTGGCCGGCGGCCAGACGGAGTGCCGCCGCAACCGCGAAGCTCTCCCCGTTGCTCGCCACCGAGGGGGACAAGCACACCCTGGACATCTCCAGGGCCTCCGAGTACGGCTCCTTCTATGCATCGGAAGGTGGCATCCTCCCAGGTCGCGTCATGTGTGATCTGTGAGTCGATGCGTTGAGCGACTGGGGCGTCGGGCCCTCCGGCTTGCGCGGGCCGGTGTTCGTCACCCGCCGTTGCCCCGGCCCGGGCAAGGTGCTCTCCGCCAAGGGCGCTGCGCGTCCGGTTCGAGGTCGAGAGCGAACCCGGCGGGGAACCCTGAACGGCAGCGTCCCCGTCGGCGTCAAGAGGTGCTGGACGGGGACTACGAGCCGCAGCCCCTCCCGTGGGACGTCCTGGAGCCCGCAGACCTTCCGCGCCTGGTCTCCAGCCTCCCCGCAGACTGAGACGCATGGGTGCGCCCGCCCCTCTGGCGTGACCGGCCCCGGCCCCTGGGACGCCCGCCTCCCGGAGCACGCAGGTACTCTCCCGTAGACCTCGAACGCGTCGGCGGCGACCGTACTGGCTGCCGCCGGGCTTGAGGATCGGCCTCCCAGCGCCGGACTGGCGTCGCTGTCCAGAACGGAGGCGCCGGCAGCGGGAGGCGGTGGTTTCGCCGGCGTCGTCCGACACCAGGGTGTTCGTGGTGACTGCGCCTGCCACTACGGTGATCGCATGGCACCCTCCGCTGCCCCGAGCGGGCTCGTCGCTGTCCACGTCGCCGTCCGGAACCCCGCTGAGTTCCCCGAGCCGCATCCGGACGCGCATGAAACCCTCCGCGACCAGTGGGTGGCCGCTCACAAGTACGACGGCATCACCTGGGAGAGGGCTGGCGCCGATCCTCGGTGGCTCGGGACGGACACCAGCACCTGCGCCGCGGCCATCAACCCGAGCATCTTCGGCGGGCGGGGTGCGGACGAGTTCAGGAGATTCCTCGACGGCGCCGCCTCGCGCGGGGAGACGGCCCTGATCATCGCCACGATCGGCGACGCGGACAGCGAGCCGCGCAACTCGGTCTTCGGTGCCGACGTCGCCCACGTGTACTTCTGCGGCTTTGACGGTTCGATCGCCGGCAAGCGCCTCGGGTCCGGTTCGGAGATTGCTCTGGTCCCGGGCCTCGATGCGGTCGACAAGGACCTCGCGCTCCGGATCCGCAACAGCTCCGGTGAAGGCCCCTGGTGGGCGATGGCCCCGCGGTCCCTGGCGGCGGAGGGGCTGTCAGGAACCATCGTCTACGAGCCGGAGGGTGAGCTCGTCCCCATCATGGTGGACACCCTCGGTGATCCGGTGGTGGCTCGTTGGATGCCCAGCGACGGCAAGCAGATCTGGTACATCCTTCCGGACGGGATCAACTGGAACACGGTGGTCGGCTGGCTCGTCGAGCGAGCTCTGCCCGCGCATGTCCCAGGCGCTCTTCGCCGGGTCCGCTCCCCGCATAGCCTCGACCCCGACCTGGAGACCACCGCCGAATCCTCGGCCCGGCTGGCGCTGGAAGAACTTGAACACCACTACGCCTCCGAGAAGGCCCGGCTTCACGTCGAGCAGAAGCGCGCGAAGGAGGCGGCCGAGCCGATACGGTCAGGACTGCTGTTCGGCACCGGCAGTGAACTGGTCGACGCCGTCGCGGCCGTTCTGCGCGCGGCTGGCTTCGACGTCACCGACCTGGACAAGGAACTGGGCACGAAGTCCGCGGACCTGCTTGCCATCTGGGGTGAGGATGCACGCCTCGTCGAAGTGAAGTCCGAAGGCGGCCAGGCCAAGGAAGCGCTGGTGGCCGATCTAGAGCGCCATCTGAGCACCTGGCCGCAGCTGCGCCCGCACCAGCCGGTCACCCGCGGAACCCTGGTCGTCAACCACCAGCGCAAGCTCGACCCGGCGCAACGTACGCCGGCGGTGTACGGGCGGCGCGAGTTCGTAGCCACACTCCAGCACCCCGTCATTTCCGCCACCGCCCTCTTCGGCTGGTGGCGGACCGAAGACTGGGAAGCCGTGCGTGCTGCCGTGCTCGGGCAGCAGAACCACAGCACCGAGCCGAACGGCCTCGCGCTGACGAAGCCTGAAAATGCCGCGCGGCGGCGCAGCCCCTGGTCCCGCCTGCGCCGCTCCGCCGACCCGACCGACACCTGACGTGCGATCAGCGGGGACAGAGCGAATTGGCACTGCACGTGCTACCCAACACGGTTGTGCCCAGTCCTGGCCGGCGGCATCATGATTTTCATGCTGCAAATTAGGAGCAGGTGAAGGACGATTCAGCGGCGACCTCGCAAGGCGGTGTAAGGGCAGAACATGTATCGAAGCCGGTTGAGAAAGGCTCCCCGTCAGTCCCTATTGATCTCGTCCAGGATCGCGCCAAGTCCGCTCCGAAGAACAGGGTGGAGAGTCTTGACCACCGTCTCACCGAAGGTCCACTCAACACTCCGAGAATCGGCCATTCGGATTCCTTCGAGCGCGGCTACGGCATCTTCGTCCGTGCGGATGCTCTGCAGGATCGCGACGGCAACATCCCTGACATGCCAACGATTATGGTTGGCTCCCAGAATCGTGACCCCTCGAACCGATTCTCGCAGGATGGTCGGATCTCCGGTGTCCACGGCGGCCCGACGCGCGAAGTTCGCAAGGCCGTCGCACATCTCGAAATTGAACGACCTCTCCAAGCGCTTAGTGAAGGCTTGAAAAACCCCGGTGAAACCGGCGCGGTTTTGCTTCCACCACCACTTGATCGAATCCGATGGCAGGGCGGCGATGGCCCAGGAGAACTCCAGCATGTCGTCGGGGTCGCTGAAGTCCAGTTCGTCGGCCCAGCGGATGAACTCATCGAGGGCGGCTACGTCCGCGACGCGTCCAGCCTTGAGCCGGGGACGCAGGCGGGTCGCCTTCTCCTCTGCGGTCTCCCACTTGCCGCTCGGAGTCGGGGCGACGGCTGCTTCGATGGCCGCGAGGAGCTGGGCCGCGCTGGCATGCCGCTGGTCGCGGTCTTGAGAGATCGCCCGCTGAACCACTGCCCGCAGCTTCCCGGCCGGCACGACATCATCCACGGGGAATCCGCCGATCAAGAGAGCCTGCATGACCTTCCCGGCCGAATAAATGTCCGCTCGCTCGTCAACGCTTTTCGCATCCCGCCACTGCTCGGGCGAATAATAAAAAAGACTCCCAAAGCCGTCGTCGGTTGACGTGATGGAGGGGGTTTCTTCTTCTACTCGCGCAAAGCCAAAGTCGGCAAGAGCCCAGGCGCCGTCCGGGGTTCTCAAAATATTTGACGGCTTGATGTCGCGATGCAGGACTCCCTGGCTATGGATATAGGAAAGCCCTGCACAGACATCGCGCATAACGGCGGCGACATCCTCAGAGGACATGCCTCCGCTGATTTCATCATCCAGGATTCCTCGGGCTAGCGGCATTGCATACCAAAGCCCCATCCCTTCCTCCTCGCCGCCGGCCAGCAGGGGAATCACATTCGGATGGCGAAGGTCGCCCAGCAGACGAAGCTCGCGCTTAAAACGAGCTACAAAATCAGGGTCCACGGCGCGATCCCGCCTAAGGATCTTAATCGCCACCATGGACTCGTCGCCCGTCTTAGTGAGGTCGCGGGCACCAAATACGGTCGCGAATCCACCGTCATCGATTTTCGCCCCGAGCTCAAATCGGCGCCCCAGCGAACGAGGTTCGCCAGTTGCGGCGGGACGCCCCGCGCTCCTGCGCAACCCGCTATTCGTCCACCGCTTGATGACGTCCAGGTCCCAGACGTCGCCGACGCTCAGCTTTGCCACCGGCGCCGGGAAGTCGGCGCTCTGCCGCAGCTTGGCGACCTGCTGTCGGCTGACACCCAGCTCGGCAGCCACCTCCGCGACACCGCCGAGGCGAGGTGACTCATCATTCGTTGTCATAAGGTCAACCATATCGCAATGGTTTACCTTGTGACGCCTATTGGTTGGGCGGGTTGCGACACTTCTCCCCCGAGTAGCCGGGTGTTCTCCACCATCAGGCGTTGAACGACGTTGCGAAGTGACAGCAGGTCCGCCTCCCCGCGCCGGACGGCTGCCAGAGCCTGGTCCCGCTCCCGGCGCAGTTCCTCGACCTCGGGGTTCGCGTCCAGGGTTGCGACGTGCTCGCCCCGCGCACCGGCCGCAAGATCCCGCACGCGCAGGGCCCGGAGCTCGGCGCGAGCGATGTCGAGTCCCGGCGCAGTGTGGCGTTCTGTTCGAGGAGCATGCGGTTCTCTACCGTCAGCGCGGCTTCCTGCCGAGCCGCGGCGGCGGACACGGCGCGGGGCCGGTCGTCGGCGAGGTGGGCACGGACGGCCTCCGCCTCGGCCTTCAGGTCGCGGTGGCGCTGGAGGTACTGCGGGTTGACCTCGGCTCGCCTGGTGATCTCAGCGTCGGAGAGCGGCGTGCGGGCCCTGCGCATGCCGGTGATGACGTCCAGCACCCGGCGGCGGCACCGCTCGCTGTCGGAGCGGCGCCGGACCGCGGCAGCCTTCCGCCCCGCGTCCAGGACGGCCGAGCGCCCCGAGCCCGGCCCCTCGGGCGTCGTGTCGCTGGACGATGGCCCGGAGCTCACCGCGCCTCCTCGGTCAGCAGGATCGGGTCGACGGTCGGCTGGTCCAGGTGCTGGCGGCCCGCCAGGACTGCGGCGACCGGAATCACGGTCTGGAAGCGGTCCCTGCTTTGCAGCCAGGACTCCACGGTGGCCTTGTCGTCATCGGTCAGGGAGCCGAGGTCGGTCTCGCACTTGGCGATGAGTTCGTCGAGCTGGACGAGCTCCTGGCGCAGGAGCTCCACGTTGGCCCTGCTCAAGGGGCCCGGGACGAGCACGCTGCCATAGGCGGCCTCCAGCCGTAGGAGCTGCTCGGCCTTCGCGTCGCGTACCTGGCGCAGCTCGGGCAGCTGGGTGAAGTCGGTGGCGAAGAACTTGCAGGAGAAGCAGCGGTAGTACACCGGGCAGCCCCGGCCGTCGGCGCGGACGTTGTTCATCTCGTGGCAGGCCCCGCCCGGGACGGGCACCGAGCCGACTCCGGCCCGGATACGGTCGGCGAGGTCGTCGCCGCCGCTGCGGACGCGCAGCCGGCCGCCGGTGATGTCGAACTGGTACTTCGCCGCGATGGCGCGCACCGCGTCCACCCGGCGCGGGTGGGAGACCCGGTAGTAGACCTGCGTGGTGGACGGATCTTGATGGGCCATCAGGACTTGCAGGATCTCCATCGGCACGCCGGCGTCGGCGCGCAGCTGGGCGTACGTGTGCCGAAACGCGTAGGGGAAGACGCGGGTGCGGTCGAAGTCGTGGTCGTGCTCGTAGACCAGGCGGTCGACGGCTTCCATCCACACCTCCAGCCAGTAGCCGGGTGAGCTGCTGTCGTACGGGCGCTCGCCCAGCCGGTTGGAGCGCGACAGGCGCGGGGTGGGGAACAGCAGCATCCGGTCCGAGTGCGGCTTGCCGTCTGGGCCGAACCACTGGGGGTAGGTCCGGCGCAGGTAGTCCTGGCGCCGGGTGATGACCTCGACGTCGGTGGGGTGCAGCGGCAGCTTATGGCGGCGGCGGACCTTCTGCATCCAGTAGACGAGGAACGGGTAGCGGCGCCGCTGGACGCTGCCGTCGGCCGCCTCGATGTCCATGTCGTACACCACGCAGTCGAACTCCAGGTGCCGGACCTCCCAAGGGCGCCGGCCGATCCGCAGGGAGAGCTCGGTGAAGTCCCGCGCGGTGCCGTCCGGCAGCAGGGCGAGGTTCTCCTCGCCCATCAGCTGCAGGTACACCGCCTCGGGCAGGGCGTCCTGGGAGCGGCCCTCCATCTCGCTGTCGGTGTCGTCGCGGTCCGGGTACGGCGGCACGTCGCTCGCCAGCAGGTGCACCCCGGCGGCGTCGTTCGCGGCCAGCCACGCACGCTCCTGGTCCAGGACCGCGCGCAGCGTGTGCACCAGGCCCCAGTGCCGTTGGGGGGTGACCAGCAGCGGTCCCCCACCTGCGGTCGATGGCAGCAGCCGTTCGCCGATGACGGTCCGCCGCGGGTCGCCGGCGTCGGTCCTCTGGTAGTCGGCCGAGTCGCGGGCCCGCTGAGCCAGCCACCGCAGGTAGCTCGTGATGCCGGCCCGGCCCACCGCGGCCGGCTGGCGGCCCTCGCCCGGCAGGGTGCGCAGGAACATCGCGAACCACCGGGCCGCGTAGCCGACCAGCCGCAGCCGCTGCGCGGAGACACCGGACGCGGCGAGCTGCAGCACGTGCTGCTGGGCGACGTGGAGCAGCCACGGCGCGTGCACGTCGCTGAGATCGACGGTCCCGCCGGAGAACCGGGGGTTCAGCACGTCGAGCCGGATCACCGCGCGCCGGTGTTCCGACTCACGGTCGGCGTGCCGAAGTTGGACGGACCTGCGCCACAAGCGCAGGCAGGTCGTGCTCTGCCCCTTCGCGGGCAGGTCGGCCGCCAGGAGGTCGGTCACCGAGTGGTCCGCGAGCCAGCGGATGCCGGACTTGACCTGGGAGGGGCTGATGCGGCCGCCCTGCCGCAGCTGGCCCTCGTAGCCGAGCAGGACCTGGGCGCGCACCACCTCGTTGAGTTCCGCCAGGGGGACGATGCCCATCGTGGTGTAGACCGCCGGCGCGGTGCGCGCCCACCGCGTCAGATCAGGTCTGCCGGCCACGGACCACTGCCGCTGGTGCGGCGTGCACAGCCTGGTACCCCTCGTGTTGGCCCAGCGTGAGCAGACCCGCACTGCGCACTCGCCCAGCCCGGGGCGCGGCTGCGGGCCGGTTGCCAGGTACTCCGTGACCGTCAGGCCCGAAGCCGCCCGGGCACCGGCGCAGCTCTTGCACAGCCCGCTCGCCTCGGCCGGCCGCGGGCAGCCGACCGAGCACCGCGTCTCGCCGTACACGCGGCGGGCCGGCGGCGCCGGGGTGCTGGCGCACCAGGAGGCGATGTCCCCGGGAGAGCCGGCCGCCCGCCAGGCCGCCGAACACCGGTGGCACAGCCAGGGCGAGCACTCGACGGGCCGGTCGCAGTTCGGGTGGACGCAGGACTGCAGGGTGTGCCAGTCCGCGCCGAGCGGGAAGTGCAGCTCAAGCGCCGCCCGGTCTAGGCCGTGCTCGGCGAGGTACAGCCAGTCGGGCGCGGCCGTCGGGGCGGCCGGCGGCGCGGCCGGTGCCGGGCTGGTCATGAGTGCCCGAAGAGCTGGTCGGAGACCGCCCGGGCCGCGGCCGCCACTTTCGTTTCCGGGACGGACCGGTAGACGTCCTGGCTGGTGACGTCGCTGTGGCCGAGCAGGCGCTGGAGGACGTCCCGCGCGATGTCGAGGTCCGCAGCGGTCTCGCCGAAGGTGTGCCGGAGCATGTGCGGATGCAGGTGCCGCAGCCCGGCCCGCGCGGAGAGATCGGAGAGCAGGTCCTGGATCCGCCGCGGGCTCAGCGCGTCACCGCCGGGGTCACCCGTCGGGCCGGGGAAGGTGACGAAGGCCCAGGGGCTCGTGCCGGCTCGCCGGATGGAGAGGCGCTCGCGCATCCAGTCGGCGTAGAGCATCTCCACCGCGCCCGGCACGGGCACGATGACCATGCCGCGGTTCTTGTTGGCCGCGCCCTTCGGATGCCCGCCGCGTTTCCTCAGATGGATGTGCGGGCCCAGGACGTAGGAGCAGCCGGGCGCGGTCCGGCCGACCGGGACGAAGTGGATGTCCTCGCGCATCAAGGACACGAGTTGGCCGACCCGAAGTGCGCAGCAGGCCGTGATCGCCACCATGCACCTGTCCCGGGCGGTGTCCGTCGCCAGCAGGAGGCTGGTGAACTCCTCGTGGGTGGCGGCGGGCGCACGCGCCGATGAGTGGCTCGGCCGGGCGTCCACGCGGATTCGTGGCCTGACCGCGACCAGTCCGCGGCCCGTCTCGGCCGAGACGGTCGTGAACAGTGCGCTGAAAGCCTCGGCCTCAAGGAGCCCGAGGTCGGCCAGGTGGAGGTAGAAACCGTGGATGGCGGCCAGAGCCGGAGCGAGGGTGGCCTCTTCGGGAAGCTGGCCCTTCGCCCGGCCGCTGCTTGCTCGCGGAGTCGTCCGCAGGTGCATCACGTACATCGCCATCCGAAGAGCGGCGTCATTCCGGGAGAGGCCACGCTCTTCGGACCAGACGTGGAGCCGCTTCAAGTGGCCCGCGTAGGTCTTGGTGGTCGATTCCTCGCAGGACCGCCCGAATCGCAGGTGACGGAGATGGTCGTCGACGTCGCCGACCACGGTCAAGGTGGGGCCGGCCAGCACTGTCCAGTAGGCGAGCTCGTCGCTCACTGCGACGCGCACGATCTCCGCATGTATCGGTGTCGTGGTGACCACAGCGTGACCGTAGCCGAGCGACCACCCCGCCTGACCAGTAGCGCCAATCTCATGACATCCAGGGCATTCATCAGCTAAGGGACTGAACTATGGCGCCGCCTCGGTTCTCTCCCTGTCGGTCAACACACGGATCCGAGGTTGTCTTACTCGACCCCTGACGTCGATGAGTACGAGTGAGTCGACGCAGTATCACGGCGCGCAGAAGGCTCCAGCGAGGGGAAGACATTGGTCAAGGCCCGGCGGCTCATCGGCACGCCGAGGACGACGACGCCCACCAGCAGGCCGCCGCCGACCTCATGGCCGACCTCCGTCCCTGCGGGCTCGAGATCCACCAGCCCGTACCGGTGCACCGTCGACGGCCATCCCGACAGGTAGTGATTCGCCTGAATATACGCACGGGCAGGCGCCTCGGCCAGCTCGACCACCTCGTAACGACGTCGGTCGAACCCTCCCTGCGACACATGGCGCCAGGTCGGCACGCGGCCGCTCCACCGCTGCGTCCAGCCATCGGCGCGACCGGCGGCCATGTCTTCCCACCGCTCGGGGCCGGGTCCGGGCGGCGCTCACCGCTGCCGCTCGGCGTCGGCACGCGCGGCGAGGCGGATCTGAGAGAGGCGCTGCTTCATCTCCCCGATCCCGGCAGCGCCAGCGAGCGGGGCCTGCAACCCGGGCCACGACGGTCGCGCAAGCTGGACGTACTTGCCGCCGGCCAGCACCGTCACCTCCGCCGACTCGATGCCCCGTTCCCGGACCTGCGCCTGCACGAGTTCCGCGCTGACGCTTCCGGGGTCGCCCACCGTGATGTCGTACGGGTCGATCTCCGTGGACAGGTCCAGGAGCCCGTGCGCGGCGGAAAGGATGTATTGGCGGCCGCCGTCCAGGAGCAGGGCTTTGGCGGCCTCCCGGCAGGAGCCATGGAAGGGCCCCACGTACATCGCCCCTGCCGGAACGCGTCGATCTTGCTTGGATTTTCCGCAGCCCACCACGACGATCCGGTACGGGCCCGCGCCTTCCGCCCGTGCCCGCACCCAGCCTGCCTCGGTCAGGGCGCCGCCCCAGATGTCGAGTGCGTCCCGCGTCACTTCTCGGCCACGCAGGATGTCCCGCCTCTGGTCGAGGCCGACGTAGCCGGCCTTCGCGAGGGAGACCAGGGTCCGCAGGTTGACGGCCTGGGGCAACAGCCCGAGCGGATCCCTGGCGCCGGCGAGGAGGGCGTGGCTCTGCGCGGTGGTGATGCGCGGGAGGGAGGAGCGGGGTCGGTCCGGGGCGGTCGAGGCGGTTTCGGTAACGGTGTTGGCGTGATGGTGCTCGGTAGTCATCGTCTTTCCTCGTGATCGCTTGGTGCCCGGCTGGAGGTCGGCCCACCGGGCGGGCAGGTTGGTCTCGCCGCCGTCTTCGCGACGCTGGTCCTCCGTGTCGGCGGCGCGGACACGCGCCCGGTGCCACTGATCGGCTGTGTGTCCGCTGGGCCGCTGGCACCGTGTCCGGGGCCCGGCGTGGCATGTGGGGCAGGTCAGCGCGGCGGGGCATGTGTCGCCGAGGTCGTCGCCGTCGCAGAACGCGCAGGGCCGGCGCGCGGCTGGCAGGGTCCGTCCGGCGGCGTCGACGAGGAGCCCAGCCACGCGCCAGGCGCGGCTCGTGGCGATGTCCGGGGGCGGCCCGAAGGGCTGGTGCCTCACGGCGCGCTTCCTTCGGGTTCCGGCTCCGCGCGTACGAAGACTCCGTTCTCCGGCCAGATGGCGATGATCTTGTGATAGCTCAGGAAGTCCTGCACGAACGTGCCGGGTGCGGTGGTGAGCAGCAGTGCGCGGCGGTGCCGGGGGAAGAGCCGCGCGCAGTCGCTGATCACCCCCAACGCGGCGATGAGCGCGAGGTAGTGGGTGCGGTGCCAGGCCATCACCAGCTCGTCGGTGGTGGCGTCGACGAGGTCGGTGGACGCCAGTTCCGGAGCGGTGACGACGCGATGGCGCACCACGCGGTGTCCCTCGGCCTCCAGGTGGGCGAGATAGGCGCTCAGGACCGTGTTCTCCAGGCGGTCGGCTTCCTCGTCGGGGGCCCGGCCGGGTTGAGGCCGGGCGGGATCGCAGGGGCCGAGGTAGGCGAGGTGGGGGCGGTCGGTGAACACGTGCAGGTACTCCAAAGGGGCGGGTGGTCCTGCCGGGCTGCGGCCGCCGTGACGCGGCGGAGGCTGACCGGCGGCGAGCCGGTGTCGTGGGCAAAGGCGCTGGCGCTGGCGGTCAGATGCCGCGAGGTCCGCTTGGCCGGTGGAAGAAGCCCGCCAGGACTTGGTCGGCCAGGACCGCAGGGGGCGCGTCGTAGGCCAGAAGCATCTCGCCCGCCCCCGACTCCACGACGGAGACGGCCGGGTGGCGGGAGGCCGCGCGCTCCAGCGCCCGGCGCAGCGCGCCGCCGTCCAGGAGCATGATCCGCCCGGGTCCGCTAGCCAGTCGGGCTACCGCGATGCTGCCGGGGGTGGCTGTGTCGCGGGCCGCGAAGTCGAGGCACGCGTAGAGCAGGACGGCGGCCGGGGCAGACCGGCCCGCTCCCGTGACGACGGTGATCTCATGGCTCCGGTCTCCGCGCGGGCGGGACCTCGGCGCCGCGGTGCTCAGCAGCCCGAGATCGCCGAACGGGTTGGTTAGGACGTCCTCCAGGCCGGCGCGAGGCTGGTCGACGGAGCCGACCTGCGGCGCATACATCGTCGCCAGGCAGGCGATGTCACGCCGGACGGTGTCGTCGGCCGGAGACCGCCATCCGCTCCGCACAACGGCACGCTGAATGCTCGAGAGCAGCTCGGCGCGGGTGAACCGGGACAGCCCGTAGACGGCGAACACGTGGTACCAGCTCGGCACGGAACACGGCGTGCCGGTGAGCAGCCACCAGTGGAGCAGCCACAGGCTGGCCCGGTCTTCCAGGTACGGGTCGGCGCCGTTCTCTTCGTCGAGGAGCCAGCGCCCCCGAGTGGTGGGGGCCACCGCCCCGGGCGCTCCTGCGGTGTCATCCTCCACGAGCCCGAAGGCACCGGCCCAGAACCGCATGGAGGCCACCATGCTGGAGCCGACGCCGAGGACGACGGGAGCGTCGGGCCGCTGGAAGACGTGCGGATCTTCCTGGAGAGCGGTGTGCACCTTCAGCAGCCATCCGCGGCGCGGGGGGTAGGTCCGGTGCCGGCCGAACGCCGGGACGCAGCCCGCCAGCGGAGCCTTGTGATTTTGCATGAGGACGTTCACCTCCGGGTGAGGGTGTCCTGCCGCCGGGCGGCAGGACACCAGGGACGGATGGCGGAGTTAGGACGAAGGATCGGTGCGGCCGAAGCCACGAGGGCCGATCGGCCACACCGCGCTCACCTGCTGCCGGTGCAGCAGCTCTGACAGGTCCTTGTCCGGCTGCGCGGGAAGCGCCAGGACCCGGGTCGGCTCCGGAGCGAAGTAGCGTGCGATGTCGTGGAGTTCTCCGATGGCCTCGCGCACGGCAGCACGCGCCTGCGTGGCCGTGGCCACCAGCTCGTTGCGGGTGAGGTCGTACAGGTCGACGACCAACTCCGTGACGGATCCCGCAACCTTGATTCGGTAGCCGGTCAGATCGGCTCGCTCATCGCCGCCTACTCCGAGGAATTCCGAAGGGGCGGCCGATGTGCCAATGCGGCTTCCGCCCGCTGTACTGGCACTCGTAGGGCACCCGCGGATGCCGCCACGGCTCGTCGCGCGCCAGCCTCTCAGCAGCGCTCTGCGCCGCCTCCAGCGACGGGTATCGCCGCTTGTCGAGGCAGGCACGCTTACGGGTTGCGGACACTTTGGTGCGCCGCAGTGCGGACTTGCCCATCAGGTGCAACCTCCCTGCGGCTGCCTGGCCTGCGGTCTCGGGCGGGGCGAGTTCCGCTCCGCCGGCCCGGCCGGACGTGAGGCTAATCGCCGCCGCGCCTCACCGGGCGCCCAAGGGGCGCGAGGTCCCGGCGGTCTCCCGGACTTCCAGCCGTCCATGAGTTTCTTCGGCGCGCGCTATGGGCTGAGGTGGGCCGCGAGCTGCGGCCGGGTACGAACTCCCCGTTGACGCCCCGGAGTCTCCGGAGCGAGGGTCACGCGTAGCAGTTCGGCCAGCCCGGCCCAGTCGTCGGCCGGACCTCCCAGGCGGTACCCGTACATCATGGCTGCGTGATTCTTGATGGCGCCCAAGGCGTGCTCCTTGCTCGTGTTCGGATTGGGGTCGGCGGGACAGGGGGCCCAGGCTCAGGACAGCGCCTTGTAGATGCTCTCCGCCTCCTCGCGAAAGTACTGGCACGCCTCGACGTACATCTCCTGCCGGGCGTTGGACACCTGGGTTCCCATGCCCGCCGTCACGCCGATCGCGACGGTCGTCTCCGCCCGGGCAATCGCGTCCTGAAAGACCAGCGAGGCGTTCCGGAGAGTGCATTCGCCGACGACGGCGGACCACAGCTCGATGAGCCTCTGGCGCAGTTCCAGGCCCTTGAAGACGGCCGAGGCGTTGATGACCGCCGGGTCCATGTTCTGGAACCGGTCCCAGTGCTCGGCGAGCTTCTTCTTCTGGTCCTCGACCGCCCGCTGCGCCCGGCCGGAGAGGCGATCGTGGATCTGGGCGGCGCGCTTGTCGGCGATGGAGGACATTGTGGCTCCCGTGAGTTCGGAGGGGCGAGGTGTTGGTGGTCGGCCCGGAGGCTCGGCCACCAACACCTCAACTATAACCAATCTCATAGCGTTAAGCAAGTGAAGGGCTCTACTTGCGAACCGGGGCAGCAGATCGGCCTGCGTGTCGGACAGGGAGCTGAGGTGAGCACTCTGACTGGATACCGACAAGCGGAGCGAGCACACGCCGAGCCATCGCGCGAGGAACGGGTGGTGAATGTCCGCCTCCTGGGGGTGCGCCGACTCGAACCGCCGGCGTCGGAACAGGATGCCCGTCCGCACGTGCAACGTGTCCGTGGTGAGACGGTAGGAGGTACGCCGCCAGGAGAAGTATCCGTAGCCGGCGGCCAGGAGGGGCACCACGGCGGCGATCAGCGCCAGTAGCCCACCGTGGCCACGAGGGCGGCGCTGGTAACCCACTCGTGCAGGTCGCGGAAGAGGAAGGCGGCGATGCCGGTGGCTGCCACCCACGTTCGGCGCCAGGACGTGATGGGGTGCAGCCGACCCTCCAGCAGCGTTGTCTCCCTCACAGGGCCTCCGCCCTCTCCCAGGCGGCCCAGGACGGGACGTTCCTGATCCGTTCGGCGTCGGTCGCGTCCAGGCCGGGCAGAGGGAAGCGGTGGTAGGCCTGGTCGCGACGGTCACGGAGGCGAGACCCAGGCGCTGCTCAACCGCTGCCAGTGGACAGCGCCGCGCACGGTCGCCGCGCCGGCGGCCGCCCAGGCACTCCAGACCAGCCAGGTCGGGCAGGCCGACCACAGGTGCGGCAGGGCCACCGCGATACCTGCGGCCACTGCGGTGAGCACGGCCGCCCGTGCCGCCGTTGACACGCGCCACAGGACCAGGGCGGTATGGGGCAGCCGGGTGAACGGCACTCCGTCGGGCTGGAACAGGGGATGCGTGGGAGTCGCACCCTGACCGGAAGGGCCGGTCGACGCGCTGGCCTCTTCCGCGGAGCCAGGTGATCTTGCTTGCGCTGGAGTCAATCCCTTCATTCGCGTGGCGGCGCCCAGTGCGGCCGTGAATCCCCGAGGGCCGGTGGTTTCACCCATCTCTGGGTCGTCTGATCCCATCTGGCCTGCGAGAAGACCCTGTTGAAGTCGGGCATGTAGTCGGTCCCGTAGTCGACGGCGTCGGTCCGGGGAGCGACCGGCACCCAGCCTTGACCGGGACGAAGAGCGGCGAACCAGCCGAAGGCCACTGCGGCTTCCTCTCCCGGCAAAAAGCCGGTCCACACGCCCCCTCCGCTGTGGCCATGCCGACCGGGGCAGGAAGTCTGCGGGAGGCCGGTGCGCGGGCAGTGCGTCTCCAGGCAGCCGGCCGCGTGCTCCTCGCCGACCTGCACTCCGCAGTCGATACACGGTTCACCTCGGGAGTACATGAGCTCGGACGGCATCAGCGCGGACCGCCGGAGAGCCAGCCGGAACCAAAGCGGTGTTCAAGAAGGGCGAGCGCCCTCTCGTGCTGGCGGCGAGCGTACGTTCGCTGTTCAGCGGTGTAGGAGAAGGTGAGGGCCAGCTCGTACGGGGACGGGTTGGCCCAGAGCGGGACGATGACCTCGGCGATCTCCCGGGCGGACTCAACCCGGTCCGCGGCGGCATCCTCCGGGATGTTGAACAGCGGTGCGAGAGTGCTCGACGGATACGGGTCCTGGCGCAGCGGCCCTGGAGTGCGGGCCAGCTCCACGGCGCGGCTGCGGAGGTGCTCGGAGGGGCAGGTCCCGTCACGGTCCTCCCGAGAAATCGTCTCTCCGGGGCCACATAGGCGGTCTGCTGCGTCTGCGGAGACCTTGCCCATGCCGTGCACCCTGCGGCAGCTGCTCCCGTCCGAGTCAAATCGCTGGACGACCTCGCCGCCCTGCCACGCGTACCCGGCGCCGAGTACAACCAGGACCTGGTGGAGCGCCTGGGTGCGATCGGGATACGCACAGGGGAAGCTGCGGATGAGATCGGTCAGTGTCTGGTCAACGGTCGCCAAAACAGCACCTCTTGACGCTCTAGACGGGGACAGGGTCCGGGGGGCGCGGCCTCGTGGCCGCGCCGACCGCCGGGCTGAGGAGGAACTGCCGCTACGCGGCAGGGGTGGTGCGGAATTCGACGCATGCGGGGAAGTCGGGCTTGATGTCCGGGCCCCTCCGTCGCTGGGCCTTGACGGCACATTTCGTCCTTGCCGTCCCGTCTCCGACCAGCCGTTCCACCAGGAAGATGCATGATCCGCACCGGGGGACGGGTGTAGTGGTGCCGGGTTCCAACAGGGGCTTGAGGGTGGCCGGGTGAATTCCCCGGTCCAGCTCGATGCGTATGGCTCCACGGCCGATGACGGGCGGCCGGATGGTCGGGGAAGTCATGGGGTTTGCCCTCTCGAAGGGGTACGGAGGCGGGCCGGCGACGGTGTGCGCTTGAGGTCTGGCGGCCCCGAGTAAGTCAACCATAACGGAACTCATAGTGTTAAGCAACTGACTGGCGCGCTTCGGCTCACTTCGATGCCTCGCCGAAGACGATCGAGGAGCAGGCGCTGGTGAACCGCTTGCTCGACCGTCCTCCACACCAGGCCCTGCGAGGGGACTTCGGGCATCCGCGGTTCGCCGCGGTTCCCGCAGATGGTGATGTCGGTGTCCCCCTGCGGGGGGGTGCCCCTATGTAATTGGTCAAGGTCGGAGGCCAGTAGGTTCGGGAGGTCGAGGGTGGGGACCGAGCCGTAGGGGTGGGTATGGGCGATAGTCAGATCACGATCGAGCTCACGGCTGGCTTTAATCACGAGTCCTGACGTCAGTTGTTCACGAGTTTGGGAGTCACCCCGAACCACGGACGGGTGATGTTCACGAGTTTCGACGCCACCGGGGTACTTGCCAGGCCAGCATCGGGAGTGCTC